>NZ_JBHYJC010000028.1:0-78696 GCF_042749045.1 Streptomyces sp. NPDC059008
GGGGCGGACCGCAGGACGGAGTCCGGAGGGGCGCACCCGCTGCCGAAAACGCCCCGCGCAGCGGCACCCAGCCCGCCGCAGGCGCAACGGCGAAAAACCACCACGGCGAGAAAGCCAGAAAAGTCGGCCGCAGCAAAGCGCAGCGAAAGGGCGACAAACCCCCACGGCGGGCCAGCCGACAACGTGGCGAGGTTCAACCAAGCGCAGGTGCAGGTAGTGCCATCAGCCGGCCCACCAGATCCGCGAACATCCCGTCCGCCGGTTCGTCGGCCAGCATGCGGCGCACCACCTGCGCCATCCGCTCGTCGTACGCCGCGCTCACCGCCGCCAGCGCCGCGAAATCGTGGACGAGCTGCCGCTCCAGCTCGGGCCGCGGGATGCTGCGCCGGTCCAGCCACAGCAGCGCGGTGGTCTCGGCCAGCGAGATCCACGAGCGCACCACCAACTCCAGCCGCGGGGTGGGGTCGGGGACCTCGAGATGGGCGACGATCTGCTCGTACGCGGCCTGCCGCACACCGTCCATCATCGCGCTCGCCCGTGTCGAGCCGACCGCCGGACCGCCGCGCATCAGCGCCGAGAAGCCGGGGCCGTGCACCTCGACGAAGTCGAAGAAACGCTCCATCACGCGCAACAGGCGAGCACCGAGCGGGCCTTCGTGCGCTTCGACGAACCGGGACGTCAGCTCCTCGGCGGCCCGTCGCAGCGCGGCCTCGTACAGCTGCCGCTTACCCGGGAAGTAGTGGTAGACCAGCGGCCGCGAGATGCCCGCGGCCTCGGCGATCTCGTCGATCGAGACGTCCTCGGGGGAGCGGTGGCTGAACAGATCGAGGGCGACCGCGATCAGCTGATCACGCCGCTCCTCGACGCCCATCCTGCGTCGCGCCCCGGTCGTCATGCGGACCAGCCTAACCATCCGGGGCGCGGCGCGGAATCGCGCGAGGACGCGAAGTCGTCACAGATCGAGGACCAGACGTCCGCCCCGCGCGCGAGAGACGCAGACGAGCAGCGAGTCCGCGCGCTCGGCGTCGGTCAGCAGCTCGTCGCGGTGGTCGACCTCACCGGACAGCACCCGCTGTTGGCAGGTGCCGCAGAAGCCCTGCTCGCAGGAGTACGGGAGGTCGGGCAGCGCCTGGTCGCGGATCGCCCGCAGCACGCTGGTGTCCGCGGCGACGGTGACCGTACGGCCGGTGCGGCGCAGTTCCACCTCGAACGGGGCGTTCTCGCCGGAGGGCGCGTCGGCGGCCGGGGCGAACCGCTCGGTGTGCAGGGAAAGTCCCTCGGACACGGTCGGCAGCAGCGCCTCGACCGCTGCCATCAGCGGCTCCGGCCCGCAGCAGTAGACGGCCGCGTGCGGCGGCGCACCGGCGAGCACCGCCGCCAGGTCCGGCCGCCCGTCCTCGTCCTCGGCGACCACCGTCACCCGGTCGGCGCCGGCCCCCGCCAGCTTCTCGATCTCCGCCAGGAACGGCATCGAGGCCCGCGACCGGCCGCCGTACACCAGCTGCCAGGGCACGCCCTCGCGCTCGGCCTGCCGGACCATCGGCAGGATCGGCGTGATGCCGATGCCGCCCGCGATGAAGACATAGGCGTGGCTGTCGTGGAGCGGGAAGCGGTTGTGCGGCCCGCGTGCCCGCACCACCGTCCCCTCGTGCAGCACCTCGTGCACCTCGCGCGAGCCGCCCCGGCCGTCCTCGATCAGCCGGGTGGCGATGGTGTACGCGTCGGGCGTCGCGGGGTCCCCGCACAGCGAGTACTGGCGTACCGGGCCCGACGGCAGCACCAGGTCCAGATGCGCCCCGGGCTCCCACGCCGGCAGGCCCGTGCCCGCCAGCCGCAGCCGTACGACCCCCTCGGCCTCCGCGGTCCGCTCCACCACGGTCAGTTGCCGTACGCCCGTGCCCTGCCCGGCGCCGTCGCGGCCCCGCCCCGAGACGGGCTCCTCCAGCGCGGGCATCGGCCACAGCGGCGACGCCTTGACCCGCCGGCGCAGCGCCCTCCGGGCGACCAGCAGTGCCGCGCCGGCCATCAGGAACGTCCGTATTCGGGGCATCTCAGGCACCTCCGGCGGTGCGGGCCTCGGCCGCGGTCGCGGCGGGGGACCCGGCGAGGTAGGCGACGGCCTGCGTGGTGCTGCCGTGCTGCGAGGGGTGGTAGGTGCGGCTGAGGTACTGCGGGATGGAGCGCGCCATGGCTCCCGTGGTCGGCAGTACGCCCTGCCGGCCGGCGCGGAAGAACTCCCGGAAGCTGGCCCTGCCGTCGACCAGCGAGGGGTCGTTCTCCATGAAGAAGCGGGTGCCGCGCTGCCACAGGAACACCAGCGCGGTGAACGCCGTGGCCCAGGTGCGCACCCGCCGCCGGTAGCCGCCGTCCAGGTGCATGAAGAGGTCGAACGCCACCGACCGGTGCTCGACCTCCTCCGCGCCGTGCCAGCGCAGCAGGTCGAGCATCATCGGATCGGCGCCCTTGGCGTCCAGTGCCTCGGCGTTGAGGACCCAGTCGCCCAGGAACGCGGTGTAGTGCTCGATGGCGGCGATCGTCGCGACCCGCTCCAGCAGCCACCACTTGCGGGCCCGGCCCGGCGGCAGGGTCCGGTCGCCGAGCAGCTTCTCGAAGAGCCAGTCCACCTGCGCCGTGTACGGGGTCGGGTCCAGCCCCCGCTCCTTCAGATGCGGCAGCACCTCGTCGTGGGCCTGTGCGTGCATGGCCTCCTGCCCGATGAAGCCGATGACGTCCGCGCGCAGTCGCTCGTCGCGGATGTAGGGCAGGACCTGCTTGTAGACCCGCACGAACCAGCGCTCGCCGGCCGGCAGCAGCAGATGCAGCACATTGATCGTGTGGGTGCTGGCCGGATCGCCGGGTATCCAGTGCAGCGGGGTGTCGGCCCAGTCGAAGGCGACGTTGCGGGGCTTCAGCGGGATGTGCTCGGACGCGACCGCCTGGGGCCGCAGCGAGGCCGTATTAGACATGGCGTCAATGTACTGACGGGTAAGGAATGCCGATACCCCTCGGACGGCGAAAGCTCGACCAATTTCCCGGCGGCGCCCCGCGTCGCGCCCCTCCCGGGACCGTCAGCCCAGCGCTCCGATCTTCCTGCCGCTCACCAACCGGCCCGAGAGCTCCGCCCGGTCGCCCTCCTTCGCGGGCAGCGACAGCAGCCGGCCGGACGCCTGGCCCCGCACCCCGCCGCTCACACTGACCGACGCGACCTGATCGCTGCCCGCCGCCAGCAGCCACCGTCGGCCGTCCGCGCCCTTCCACAGCACCCCGGCCAGGGCGCGGGGCGCCCGCGGACCGCAGGCCGTACCGCCCTCGACGCGGGCCGCCACCACGCCCGGTGCGTACGGTCGGCCGCCCGGCGCCGGAGTCTGGATCTGGGCCGTCGTCCGGCTGCCCGGGCCGCGCCAGGTCTCGGCGCGGGTGCACAGCCAGGCCGCCTCGCCCGCACCACCGGGGAGCGGCTGCCGGGCGAACTCCCAGGAGTTCACCGCACGCACGCCCTGGCCGCGGACCGCGGTCAGCTGGCAGGCCGTCCGCGCCCAGGCCGTCCTGGCCTGCGGGGCGGCCACCTCGCCCGGCTTGCGCGGAGTGCCGTACGTTAGCCGGGCCGGGGTCAGCTCGCCGAGATCGGTCAGAAGCCGGCCGCCCATGCGCAGCGCCGGCCAGGTCGTGCACGACTCGACGGGCCGCGGCGCGGGCACGGGGGCGGTCACCCCGTGTGCGTCGATGCGGGTGGCCTCGCCCGCCGCGTCCGGCTTCAGCAGATCGACCAGCCGGGCCCGCTTCACCCAAGGGGCCGTCAGATAGCGGACGTTGCCCTCGGTGCGGTTGACCACCAGGGCGCTCGCCGAGTCGGCCGCCGCGCCGTCCGTACGGGCGAAGTCCAGCGCCGCGCCCTCGCCCTCGGACTGCCCCTCGCCGTCCGCCGCCTCCGCGTAGCGCACCACGCGCAGCCCGTCGTGGAAGAGCACCACCACCGCGTGGTCCACCACTCCGGCGAACAGCAGCTGGGCGGGCCCCGCGGCCGGGCCGGCCGGGGTGCCGGGCGTCGCCGAGACCGGCACCCCGGCTCCCGGCCTGGCCCATACGGCCAGTGCGCGGCGCAGCAGCGCCTTGTCGTGCACGCGGTCCCCGCGGGCCGGCCAGGCGGCGAAGTCCTGGCGGGCTGCGGTCTGCCAGGCGGACGCCGAGGCCGCCGTCAACTTGCCCGGGTCCAGGGCCGCTTCGGACGCGGCATTGCGCGCGTACTCGGGGGCGGCGGCGCCGTCCGGGCCCCAGCCGTCGCCCGGCAGCCCCAGCAGCGCCCCGCACACCAGCACCGCCGCGCCCGCCGCCAGCACCGCGCGGCCGTGCTGCCGCCGCCGGATCAGATCCGTCGGCCGGGCCTGCAGCGCGCACGCGTCGAACTCCGGTGACTCCAGCAGCGACCGGTCCCGGCTGCCGGCCGGCGTCTCGGCCTCCTCCGCCTCGTCCAGCGCGTCCCGCGGGTCCGCGACCCCGGCGGCCTCCAGCACCCGGCGGGCCTCGGGCGCGCTCAGCCGCTCCAGGTCCCGCAGCACGAACGCCGCCCGGCCCGGCCCGGACAGCGCCGACAGGGCCTGGTCCAGGGCGAGTTCGTCCGCTCCGCCGGAACGGGGGAACAGGCTCAGGCCCCAGACCTGGGGGAGCAGGGGAGGCGGGGTGGGCAGGCGCCGGACGCGCCCGGCGGCGATCGCGGCGCGCAGGACCCGCAGCCGTACGAAGGCGTAGCCGGGATCGATCGCCGCCTCCGTGCCGGCCCGCTGGGTGGGCAGGCCGAGGCCGCGGATGGAGGAGCGCTGGCGCGGCAGGGCGCGCTGGACCACGCCGTGCGCGGCCAGCACCCGGCGGCTGCGGCTGCGACCGGGCGGCAGGACCAGGTAGGCCAGCCGGACCAGCCGGGGGTAGTGCTCGACCAGCGCCGCCTCGGCCTGCTCGACGTCGATGACATCACCGAGGTCGGCGAGGCCGCTGGGGTCGGAGCGGTCCGGACGGGGGGAGGGCGCCTGCAGCTGCTGCTTCACGTTCGGTGAAACGAGTGAATCCTGCGATGGTCACCGGTGTGACCGGGCGCCCGGACGGCCGCCGAGCGGGCGCCGGACACAGCCGCGGCCACCGCGGTGGACCGACCGCGGTGGCCGCATGACCGCCGTACCGGCCGCCGCTACTGCTGCAGGTCGAACTCGCCGTCCCGCGCGCCGAGTACGAAGGCCCGCCACTCCGCCTCGGTGTAGCGCAGTACCACATCGGGGTCCATGGAGTTGCGCATGGCCACCGCACCGCGCTCCAGGAAGGCGATCTCCACCGCCTCTTCGGCGCTGCCCGGGGGGCGCTGCCAGGTGGCGTCGGTGATGTCGAGGGCGTAGAGCCACTCCTTCTCAGCTGCGGCACTCATACCGTGTTCCCCTCGCTCGTGGACCGTTGCGGTCAGCGTACGCAATGGTCAGGTCAGCTTCCACCGGCGGAACTCGGCCGTACCGCGTTCTGCCGACGCGGAGTTGGCGGCGGACTGGTGCAGTCCGGTGTCCTGGTGCGCGGCCGCTCCGGGGACGGTGACGGTGGCGATCTCGCGCCAGGTCGCACCGTCGTCGGTGGAGCAGGACCCGGTGTACGTACCCGCGCGCGGGCCGCGGTCCGCGGCGCGCCGCAGCCGCAGCAGCACGGGCGCGGTGACGCCGGTCAGCCGCCGGTAGGTGTCCAGGGCGCCGTCGCCGTCGGCGTCGTAGGACAGCACCACGCCGTTGGAGGGGGTCACCGAGAGGTTGAGGAAGCCGAGCCCGTCCGTTGAGCCCGGGGCGGGCGTGGGGGCGAGGCGGTTGCGGACGATCAGGCCGGCGCGGGCCCAGGGGCCGGTCGCGTCCTGCCTCGTCACCTCGACCGTCACCGACCCGCCGGCGGCCAGCGCGCCCGGCCGGAAGACCGCGCCGAACTCGGCGGTGCCTCTCCACAGGTCCGCGCCCGCGCCGTCGATCGCGAAGCGGTCGGCCAGCTGGCCGAAGACCGCGGCGTTCGTCGTCACCGTCTCCAGGCCCGCATCGAGCGGTCCGGCGACGAAGAGCGTGCCGTGCCGCTCGGCCCGCACCCGCGGCTCGCCCCGGGGGCCGTACGCGACGCCCAGGCCGTACGGCAACGGCCGCAGCGGAGCGGTCGGCGGACCGGCCGGAGCCGTGACCCGCCAGCGGGCCCGACCGGTGCCGCCGGGCGGGATCGACGGCAGGGACACCGGGCCCGAGGCGGTGGCGTCGAGACCGTCCAGCGCGAAGTCGACCCGGCCGGTCGCCCGCAGCCCGTTGACGTTGCGCAGCGCCGCGGTGACCGTGGCGCGGCCGCCCGGCGGCAGCGCGGAGGGGACGGCGGTGAGCGTGACCGTGCCCTGGTACGGGGCCTTGGCCAGGACGTCGTGGACCCGGCGCGCGGTGCGGTGGGCATCGGCGGTGGGGCGCAGCGGATAGCTCTTGCGCTCGCGGGTCCAGGGCTCCTCGACGGCGTACCAGTCGAAGGTCCTGGGCGGCCGGTCCGCGGCCAGCGCGTCCGCCAACTCGTCCAAGTACGCCTGCCACTGCGGGAGATGGACGTCGGCGATCAGGCCGTGCCAGTCGCGGTTGGCGTAGTTGGCGAGCCTGCCGCCGTCGGCAGTGGGCCGGTCCGCCCAGGTGGTGATCAGCGCGCGGGCGCTGTGTACCAGCTGCGCCGCCTCCTCCTCGTCGGACGCCATCGCCTCGGCATCCGCCAGCCACGGCCCGAGCAGGAACCGCCGGTGCGCGCCGGTGACCTCCTCGCTCAGCCGCATCAGCCGCAGCCACAGCCCGGACAGCGCGCCGAAGGCCGCCCGGTCCTTGCGCCGGTAGGCGTCCTGGAGCTGCCCGATCAGCTGCCAGGACCGGTTGGCCAGGGCCTGGCGGGCGGCGTCGGTCAGGTCGTGGCGGTAGGCGTCGCTGCCGCGCAGCGCGGGGCGGACGCGCAGCAGCGCGGCGAACGCGGCGTCGAACGCGGCCGGATCGAAGGCGGGGGAGTGGGTGGCGTAGGTGGTGCCGGAGCGGGCGGCCAGGCTGGGGCGGGCGGCGAAGATCGAGTCGTGCGGACGGCCGTCCTGGCTGGCGATCTCGTACGCGCTGGTGCGCAGCGCGGCGAACGCGGCGCGGGCCCGGTCGTCGCGGGCGCCGTAGCGCAGGTCGGCATAGCCGTCGAACCAGGCCGCCCGGTCCACCGGGCGCTCCCGCCACGCCAGTTCGCTGAACAGCTCGAAGGCCGCCGGATCGCGTTCGGCGGCCTCCGGCATGTACGCGGTGCCGACGAGCCGGCTGCCCGGCTTGTCGCGCCAGGCGGTGAAGCGCTCGGCCCAGATGTGCGTCTTCGCGCCGAGGGTGGTGCGGCCCCCGAAGTTGGGGATGGAGCCGAAGGCGTATGGCACCCCGCCCCAGTCCCGCTCGCGGTCGGTGACGGTGTCCAGGTCGCTCAGGCCGTCCACGATCAGCATCCGGTCGTGGTCGACGGCGTCCAGCAGGTCCCGCCGCGGGTTGTCCTGCCAGCCCAGGATCACCCAGGTGGCGTCGGGGCGGGCCGTGCGCAGGGCCGTCTCGACGGCGCGCGCGGCGTCCGCCACCGGTACGTCCCCGGGGTCGCCGCCCTCGTGCAGCAGATCCATCTTGAAGTGGTCGGCCGGACCGAGGAGTTGCTCCTGGTGGCGGTAGAAGGCGGCGGCCACCGCGGCGAAGACCGGGCTGCGCGGATCGAGCCAGTCGGGTCGGGCCAGGCCCGACCAGGTGCCCTGCGGCACGGTGCGGGCGCCGGGATTCCGTTCGGCGAAACCGCCGGGGACGGTGCCGAAGTAGCCGGGCAGCACCGGACGCATGCCCAGCTCACGCAGCCGGTCGCAGATCCGTCTCCCCAGTTCGGCTCTCCTGCCCAGGAGCCGGTGGCTGATCGGTCCGCCGTAGCCGCTCATGTTCTGCAGCAGCCACCACGGCTGGTGGGAGGGCGCCGGCAGCCAGCCGCGGGCCTCGGCGTCGGAGTAGCCGAAGTCGGTCAGCAGCCGGTGGTAGACGGCCTCGGCACCAGGGGTGACCAGCACCTCGTTCACCCCGTGCAGCGCCAGCACGTCGATCAGCCGCTCCCAGCGCGGCCAGTCCGCGTACGGGGCGGTGTAGCCGTCGTGGGTGTCGTTGAGGGCGAAACGGTGCGGCAGCGAGGTGGCACGCTCGACGGGGGCGTCCGGGGCGGGCAGCACATCCGGCAGCTCCAGCTGGTCCCCGGCCCAGGACAGATGGGCCCGGCAGGTGTACTTGAGATACCAGTTGACGCCGGTCAGCAGCACCGCGGGCGTCGTCCCGGCGACGGTGATCCGACCGGCCCGTCCGGTCACCCGAAAGCGGTCGGTGCCGCCGTCGGTGCCGCCGTCGGCGACGAGCGGCACCGGCTCGAACTGGTCGGCGTGGCCGGGCAGCAGCCGCGCCAGTGCGGCCCGCACCGGCGCGACGTCGTAGGCGGCCGCCGGTACCCGCCTGGCGCCCCGCCCCGGCGCGGCCACTCCGAGCACCGCCCCCGCGCCGATCGCCCCGGCGGTCCCCAGCAGTGCGCGTCGTGAGGGTCGTTGCACTTTGGCCTGCTTCCCACGTTGTCGGCTGTCCCGCCGTGGGGATTGCGCCTGCGGCGGGCGTGGTGTGTACGGGTGCGGTGCCGCTCCTCCGGACTCCGTCCTGCGGCGCGGCCCCTCCCGTGAGGGGGTGGGAAGAGGCCGGTAGGGGCGAGCGTAGTCCGTTCACCTCGCGCGGATGAAGACGTACGTGCAGACCCACCGGTCTTCTCCCACCCCCAACGGGAGGGGGCGGGCCGGAGGGGCTGGGTGTCCGGACGTAAAGCGCAGCAGTCCGGACACCCAGCCCCGCAGGCCTGTCACCGGCAGCCGAACAGCCCCGCGCAGCGGCAACAGCCCGCCGCAGGCGAACCAACAACAACCCCCACGGTGGGACAGCCGAAAACGTGGGAAGCAGCCAAGCGCAGCGGAAGGGCGGGACAGCCGACAACGTGGGAAGCAGGCAGAACGCAGTGTTACGCGGAGGCTCACCCCCTAGCTCCCTGCGCTTCACGTGCCCGGCTGTCGGGCCGGGGAACAGTCTGGCGCGTAGAGAAGGGCCAGGTCATGACCGTGGCCCGCCGGTCTATCGCAGCCTCCCCACTCCCCATGGAGGGCTCCCATGAGCATGGCAACGACCGCGTCCAGCACCCCCGGCACCGCTCCCGGACCCGCGGCGGTACCCGCCGCATCCGTCCCCGACTACACCGCGCAGATCGCCGACACCACCGAACAGATCCGCGCCGCGCAGCGGCTGCGCCACCAGGTCTTCGCCGGTGAGATGGGCGCGACCCTGCACTCCCCGCTGGCCGGCCACGACATCGACGCCGTCGACGAGCTCGCCGACCACCTCATCGTCACCCGCACCGCCACCGGCGAGGTCGTCGGCACCTACCGCCTGCTGCCGCCCGGCCGCAGCCCGCGGCTGTACTCCGACGGCGAGTTCGACCTCGGGGCCCTGGAGGAGCTGCGTCCCTCCCTCATCGAGGCCGGCCGTTCCTGCGTCCACCCCGACCACCGCAGCGGTGCGGTGATGACCCAGATGTGGGCCGCCCTGGCCCGCTACACCCTGCTCTCCGGCCACCGCTACCTGGCCGGCTGCGCCTCCGTCCCGCTCGCCGACGGCGGCACCGCCGCCGCCCACGCCTGGGGGCTGGGCCGCACCCGCCATGCCGCGCCGCCCGAACTGCGGGTCACCCCGCACCACCCCTGGCACTCCACCGTCCCGGTGCCCGACCGCCCCAGCCTGGCCCAGCTGCCCCCGCTGCTGCGCGGCTACCTCCGCATCGGTGCCTTCATCTGCGGCGCGCCCGCCCACGACCCGGAGTTCGACGTCGCCGACTTCTTCGTCGTCCTGGACATGGAGCGGCTCGGCGAGCGCTACCGGCGCTACTTCCTGGGGGAGCGGTGAACGGTCCCTGGGACGTCTGGTCCGACTGCACACCGGACTGTGCGGCGCACACCCTGCCGCGGATATCGGCGACCGGCGTCGCCCGGCGCTCGGCGGTGTTCGCGCACCGGGTGCGCCGGGCGCTCACGGACGGCGAGCGGATGGCCGATCCGGTGCGGCTGCGGGCCCACGCCGGCGCGCTGCTCGACGCGCTGGGCATCCGCCTCGTCAGCCCGGGGGAGGGCCCCGGCACCCTCACCTCCGGGGGCGGTGGCCCCGGCACCCTCCTCGTCGTCAACCACATCTCCTGGCTCGACATCCCCGCCCTGCTCGCCGTCGAGCCGGTCACCCTGCTCGCCAAGCGCGAGGTCGGCGGCTGGCCGGTGGTCGGCGGGCTGGCCCGCAGAGCCGGTACGCACTTCATCGACCGTACGAGCCCCCGCGGGCTGCCCGGCGCGATAAGGGACCTGACCGAGATGCTCGCCGCAGGACGGTCGGTGGCGGTCTTCCCGCAGGCCACCACCTGGTGCACCGCCGATCAGGGCACCTTCCGCAGGGCCACCTTCCAGGCCGCGCTCGACGCGGGCGCCCCGGTCCGGCCGGTGACCGTCGAGTACACCCAGCGGGAACGGCCCAGCACGGTCGCCGCGTTCTGCGGCGAGGACACCTTTCTCGGCTCGCTGCGCCGGGTCCTCGGCGCCCGCGCGCTGACGATCCGTGTCACCGCGCATCCGGTGCTGACGACGGCGGGCCCGGATGCGGGCCTGGACCGGCGGGAGTTGGCGGCGCGCGCGGCACGGGCGGTGCTGGGCGGCCGGTCGCCGGTGGCCGCGCCGGTAGGAGGCGCGGTGGTGCGGCACACGCCGGTGGCGGCCGCGGACGTCCGGGACGCCCCGGCCCATGTTTGACCAGCTCGACCAGCTCACCGAGCCGCTCCAGGGCCTGTTGGACTCGCCCTGGCTGTGGCTGGTCGTGCTGCTGGTGTCCGCTCTCGACGCACTGCTGCCGTTCATGCCGAGCGAGACCACGGTCCTGCTGGTCGCCGTGCTCATCGGCCCCGATCTGCCGCTGCTCGCCCTGTTGGCGGGTGTCGCGGCGGCCGGGGCGCTGGCGGGCGACTGCCTGGGCTACGCGGTGGGGCGGTACGCCGGTCCACGTGCCACCGCCCGGCTGCTCCGTGGCGAACGCGGCCGCGCACGGCACGCCAGGGCCCGCGCGATGGTCGAGCGGCACGCGGCCCTGCTCGTCGTCGCCGGCCGCTTCGTGCCCGGTGGCCGTGTGGTCTCCGCGCTGTCCACCGGCAGCGTTCACTTCCCGCTGCGCCGCTTCGTGCTGCTGGACGCGGTGGGCGCGGGCGTCTGGGCGCTGTGCAGCGCGGCCCTCGGCGGTCTGGGCGGCGCGGCGGTCACCGACTCCCCGACCAAGGCGATGCTGCTGGCCTCCGGAATCGGACTGCTGGTGGCGGGCGGTGTGGGGTGTCTGCACCGGCGCGGCTCGGGCGCCCTCCCGCTCCCGAAAGAGCGGGCGGGCGCCGGCTGCTAGGCGCTCGGCACGTACTTGTAGCCGACCCGGCGCACCGTCACGATCGACGCCCGGTGCCGGGCGCCCAACTTGCGGCGCAGCCGGGCGACATGGACGTCGACGGTGCGGCCGTCGCCGACGTGGCCGTACCCCCACACCGTGGTCACCAGCTGGTCGCGGGTGTGCACCCGGTGCGGGTGGGCGACCAGATGCGCCAGCAGCTCGAATTCGAGGTACGTCAGATCCAGCGGCCGGCCCTGGACGTACGCGGTGCGCTGCTCGGGGTCGATCCGCACGATCTCGTCTCCGGTCGGCGCGGCCGGGGGTTCGACGGCCGGCTGCGCGGCGGCCTGTTCGGCGGGCACCAGGACCAGGTACCCGACCATCGGGGGCTGGCCGGGCAGCGCGGGCACGCTGTGCTGGGGCGCCGGGATCCAGGTCGCGCCGGAGTTCAGCAGCTCGGCGACCGACTGGACACCGTGGTGCGGGGCGGTGGCGGGCGAGGCGAGGGCCTCGTCGGGCGTCACCGCGCGCAGTCGGTGGCGGTGGGGGTGCGGGGCGGTGGTGCGGGGGGAATCGGGAGCCGTCGCGGGGTTGGCGGTCAGGGTACGGACGTTCGTCATCGGGAGTCAGCTCTTTCGCGCAGAGGGGCGTCGGGGACGTCGTGCGCGCGGGCAGGGCTGGGGACGCCGGTCAAGAGGCGTCGATGAGGCGTGTGCGGGCCCGCGCTCAGTGTGCGCGGCAACACAGACGGTCGAAGGCGTGCGCCTGCCGGGACGGCCAGAAGGGCTCGAGGTCGCTGCGACCCGTCGCGCTGTCTGTAAGGCTGGCCATGACCTCATTGAACCAGACAGTCGGTGATCTGTCCCTCGTCCGGGTGCCGCTGTGACGTAATTCCGCCGCGTCCGGCCCGCCCGGGTGGCGGGACCGGGGGCGATGCGGCGCCGACTCGGCTTCTTCGCCATGGAGTTGGGGAGGACGGGGGTGCGGGGCCGATGGCCGAAATCCGATGGGAGGGGGTTTGACGGACGGTCCCGTGTGCGCGGGCGACGCGTTGCGGCTCGGTGGGGTCGGCCGCCCCGCGTCCTGGCTCAGATGGTGACGGATCGTCCCGTACGTGCCCGTATGCCGTACCCCACCGCCACGCCGAGCGCTAGCGCCGCCAGATGCCCGGCGTCGGTGAACGTCCGGCCGCGTCGCAGTACGGGGCGGATGCCCAGGGCCAGCAGCCCGGCGGTCGCCGCGGTCCGGGCGCCGCGGTGCGGGACGCTCGCGGCCAGGGCGCCCAGCGTGGCGTTGAAGCCGTAGCTGGCCCCGACGTCGACGGCCTGCGCGGTGGCGTCCGGCGGGGTCGTGCGCACCCGGCCGCGCAGCCCCGCGTAGACCAGCAGGCTGGCGCCCGTGTGTCCGGCCGCGAACACGGCCGCCGCGCCCCCCGGGCCCCAGCGGGTCTCGGCGGTCCCCAGGGTGGCGAGCAGCGCGGCGGCGTACGGGACCGGAAGCGGTTCCTCGACGAGGCCCGCGCTGGTGGCCAGCGTCTCCCAGCGGCCGGCGCGCAGATTGGCCACATTGGTGGAGTGGCGGCGCAGCAACCGGGTGCGCCGCCCTTCGGGCAGCCGCGCGGTGGCGTGTGCGCCGAGCTGAACGGCGCCGACGTAGAGCGGCGCGAGCCAGGGCATGCGGAGGGCCATCTCAGGCCCCCACCGGCAGCCGCTTGCGCCAGACCAGCGGGGCGACCTCGATGACCCGGTCCGGATCGCCCTCCCAGCGCACCGGCAGACCCGCTTCGGCGAGCGCCGCGGCCACCGTCCGCCCGATCTCGGCGCGTTCGTCCGCCGGGGCCGTGTCCGCCGGGGCCTCGCCCGATGCCGTCCCGGAGTCCGCGTAGGCGCCGTACCGGACCGCCAGCCCATGGCCCGCCGCGGCCGCCTCGGTGTCCTGGTGGTGGAAGAAGACGAAGCCCCGGTCGCCCTCGGCGCGTTCGGCGGCTATCTCGCCGATACCGCAGCGGCTGCAGCAGGTGAAGTCCATCCGGGCCGTCAGTCCCTGGGCCCCCAGCGCGGCGAAGGCCTGCGCGATCCGGTCCGCGTCGGTGACCTCGGGCCATGCGGCCTGCTCGGCCAGCCGCTCCTCCCACAGGCCCGCGACGATCCGCCG
The DNA here is from genome assembly GCF_042749045.1 of Streptomyces sp. NPDC059008. Taxonomy (NCBI): domain Bacteria; kingdom Bacillati; phylum Actinomycetota; class Actinomycetes; order Kitasatosporales; family Streptomycetaceae; genus Streptomyces; species Streptomyces sp. NPDC059008. The sequence goes on from NZ_JBHYJC010000028.1 coordinate 13,656, forward strand.
TGCCTCCTCCAGCGAGACCGGGGTGTCCTCGGCGTCGAAGGCGTCGCAGACGCTCTGCGCGACCTCGTGGAAGGGCCGGAAGCCGGACCGGATGCCCTTGCGGGCCTGCTCCTCGGCGGCCGCTCGGGTCTTTGGGGCCAGTCCGGGGGTGGAGTACAGGTCCGCGGGCTGCCAGTCCAGCGCCGTACGCCACGACTCCCCGTCGCGCGCCCAGTCCACGAAGACCTCGGCGACCCGCCGGGCGTCGCCGGTCCGGGCGGTGAAGTGCCGCTCGGGCCCGCCGTCGCGGTGCTCCACCTGGAAGGGCCCGTCGCCGTCCCGCCAGGTCTGCACATACACCTGGTCCTCGGCCGGCAGCCGCTCGGCGACCACGAAGTGGTCGCCGTCGCCGCCGATCCGCCGCAGCAGCCCTGCCAGCTCGGCTGCCGTGGGGCGTGAACCGTCCGCCCCGGTCTCGGTCTTGACGCTGATCGCAAGCATGTCCCCAGCCTGCCAGCCGCCACTGACAACCGGCCCTGGCCCGGCGCGGGGAGCGGCGCCGGGCATGCGAAAGGGCCGGGCCCCTCGGCCCGGCCCCTTCCCGCGCGTGCGTTCCGCCTGCCTCGACTCTGCCCGCGCGGCCTGCTCGCTCAGATCTGCTCGCGTCGCGCCAGTTCCGTGCAGCAGGTGTCCACGATCAGCCGGGTGACCACGTACGGGTCGACGTTGGCGTTCGGCCGCCGGTCCTCGATGTAGCCCTTCTTCTCCACCTCGACCTGCCACGGGATGCGCACCGAGGCACCGCGGTCGGAGGCGCCGTAGCTGTACTGGTCCCACGGGGCGGTCTCGTGCGCGCCGGTCAGCCGGTCCTCGATGCCGGTGCCGTACTGGCGCACGTGCTCCAGCGGCTTGTCGCCCTCGCCCAGCGCCTCACAGGCGGTGATGATCGCGTCGTAGCCCTCGCGCATCGCGCGGGTGGAGAAGTTGGTGTGCGCACCCGCGCCGTTCCAGTCGCCCTTGGCCGGCTTGGCCTCCAGCGACGCGGTGACGCCGAACTCCTCGGCCACCCGGTGCAGCAGCCAGCGCGCCACCCACATGTGGTCCGAGACCTCCAGCGGCGCCAGGGCGCCGACCTGGAACTCCCACTGGCCGGGCATGACCTCGGCGTTGATGCCGGACAGGCCGAGGCCGGCCGCCAGGCACAGGTCGAGGTGCTTCTCGACGATCTCGCGGCCGAAGATCTCGCCCGCGCCCACACCGCAGTAGTAGCCGCCCTGAGGCGCGGGGAAGCCGCCCTCGGGGAAGCCGAGCGGACGGTCGCCCTTGAGGAAGGTGTACTCCTGCTCGATGCCGAAGATCGGCTCCTGGTCGGCGAACTTCTCCGCCACCGGGCGCAGCAGCGCACGGGTGTTGGAGGGGTGCGGGGTCAGGTCCGTGTGGAGCACCTCGCACAGCACCAGCAGGTGGTCGCCGCCGCGGATCGGGTCCGGGCAGCTGAACACCGGCTCCAGGACGAGGTCCGAGGAGTGGCCCTCGGCCTGGTTGGTGCTGGACCCGTCGAAGCCCCAACGCGGCAGCTCGGACCGTCCCCCAGTGCCCAAGGCCTGGGCGGTGCCCCCATCCAGGATCTTGGTCTTGGAGCGGAGCTTGGCGGTCGGCTGGGTGCCGTCGATCCAGATGTACTCGGCCTTGATGGTCACGGGGTCCTCTTATACGGGTAGGTGCGGGTACGCGTGCGGGCGTACTGCCGCACACTCGCAACAGGCCGTTTCCCGTCCGTTGCCCATATGTGAACCGCAGGTTACTCAACCGGACATCCCGCGATTCCGCGGTTTAACGTCCGGCTTTGTTCTGGATTGTGCATATCGATATGCCCTGCTTTGTCGCCCGAGATGTGGTGCAAAGCTCAACCGAAGTGCTTCAGCAGGCCCTGGAACCCCAGATGGTCGACGCGCCGCACCAGCTCCTGGCCGCTGATCCCCAGCGCCTGTGCCGTACGCCCCACATGCCACTCGTGCGCGGCGAGCCGGTGCAGCACATGGCCGCGCCGGACCTGCTTGTCGGAGAGCCGGAACGTCTTGAGGTAGGCGACCCGCCCCTTCCCGTCCGTGATCAGCTCGCCGATGTGCTGGGGGCGGTGCAGCGCGAACGGCGGCAGGAAGCGCGACAGGCGAAAGCGCCCCATTCGGTACACCCGCCGGACGTCGTAGGACTCGTCGAGCAGTTCGCCCGCCATCAGGTCGGCATGCTGCGCCTCCCACTCCTGGGCGCGGCGCTCGGCGACGGAGCGCAGCTCCCCGAGTGAGGTGACGTACTCCGCCGCGATCCGGGCGGTGAACTCCGGCACCGGTCCGCCGTAGAGGGCGTACTGGTACATCAGCTCGCCGTAGAGGTCCTGCAGCAGCGACGGGTGCAGCGCCCGGTAGTCGTCCGGGTGCGGCACCACGAAGGCCGCGGCCGGCGCGTCGGCGACGTACACCAGCACACCGCACTGCCCCGGATGGATCTCGAAGACCCGCAGCGCGTCGTCCAGGCCGGGCACCCGCTCGCCCCGGTAGGCCCGCTCCGCACGCGGCGAGAGACCCTCGCGCACCGCCCGCCGGGTCCACTCCTCCCACACGATCGACGGGCCGCCGAAGTGCAGCGCCAGATAGCCGTCGAGCGCCAGATGGAGCGGCAGGAAGCGCAGCCCGCCCGAAGACCCGCCGGGCGAGGGCCCCTTGCCGTGCGCCCTGCCCCGCTTCTGCACGAGCCTGCGCGGAAAGTGCAGCGGCGCGCAGGCCACCGGGCCGCGCCCGTCGCTCAGCTGCGAGCCGTACGCGGCGGCGGGCGATCCGTCGGAGGTCCAGTCCGCCACGAACCCGTGCGGGATGTACGAGGTGTAGGAGGTGTTCCGGTCGGCCGACACGGTCGTCGGGCCGTCCTCGTACAGCTCGCGGTGCAGCCGGAGATCGACGATCGGCTCGGCGCGCACCAACGGCACGAGCCGGACCGCGCCCCACACCTGGGCCGGCCGGGCGCGCAGCCCGCTCAGATCCAGGCCGCTCATGCCGAAGCCTCCTTCCGTCCCGGCTCTTCGCCCAGGAACCGCCGCACCCGGTCGTCCATATGGGCCCGTAGTTCGGCGAGTCCCGTACGGCCCTCGGCGAACCGCGCCAGCTGAACCAGCGCCGGCAGGTCCTCCGCGTCGCGCACCCCGGCCGTCGGCACCGAGGCGGACAGCCGGCGTACGGCGAAGTCCTCGGCGTCGTAGACGGGGTTGAGGTGCACCACAGAGGTGCGGTGCTCCGGATCGAGCCGGGCGCGCCACACCCGGAGCACCTCACCGGCCAGGCCGGGCGGCGCGTTGTCCCACCCGTCGGAGACGATCACCAGCCGCTCCGGCGCGTCCTCCAGCGCGTCCAGCAGCCGCATCCCCAGGGGCGTCGGCCCGTAGGGGAAGGCCAGCAGCGCGTCCCGCCGCCCGGAGGTCCACTGCGGCAGATACGTCCGCGCCAGCGCCTCCAGGAGGAAGTGGCAGGCCAGCGCGGTCGCCAGCGGACGGTACCGCTTCTGCCGCGAGCCGGTGGTGGAGAAGCTGTCGTCCAATACGGCCGCCACCCGGCCCCAGGTCCCGGCCTGCGCACCTGCCGTACGCCGGGCCGCCGCCCGCAGCGCACCGGTCAGCTCGGCGCGCCGCGCCGCCCGGTCGGCCAGCGGCAGCCCGAGGACGTAAGAGGCCAGCCGGGTCAGCGGCAGCCCGCCGAGGTCGAGGTCCGTCCGGGCGCCGCGCGCACGGGCCGACTCCTGCGTGCGCAGCCGCTCCAGCCGGGTCATGCGCGGTGCGATGCGCTCCAGGAAGGCGCGGCGGTCGATGCCGTGCGCCGCCGCGAAGCCCTCGGCGACGGTGAACGGCAGCTCGTACACCGCGCCCTGCTCGTAGTGCGCCCGTCGCCAGGCGTCCAGCAGCGGGGTGGTGAAGTGCTTGCGGCGGTCCGGCGCGAAGAGGAAGTCGCCCAGCTCGCCGCCGGTGCCCGCCGGGCCGTCCAGCGGCAGATGGGCGTGGCGCGCCGCGCACTTGAGGCCGGACCGGTACTTCACGGCGTCCAGGGCCGCATCCGGGCGCGCCGCGAGCCAGTCGCGCATGATCGCGCGGGTGCGGCGGTTGTTGACCTTGGCGGTGCGCAGTGCGCGGAACAGGCGGTACACACGCGGTGCGGGCAGCCGCGCCAGCCGGGCCGCGATCAGCCGCCCCTCCGTGCGCCGCTCCTCGGCGCTCGCCTCGCCCGCGGTCCGCAGCAGATCCCGCACGATCAGCGCCGCGTTGTGGTCGTTGATGTCCAGCGCGAGCGAAGCGGCGTACAGGGGGCGGTAGTTGATGCGTACGTACGTGTGCAGGAAGTCCAGCGACAGCTGCTGCGCACCGGCGTCGGAGTGGAATTCGCGCTGCCCGGTGGAGGTGATCGCGGCATTGACGAACAGCAGCACGTCCTCGGCCGCCACCAGATCCGGACCGCTCGCCACCCCGTCCTCCCCCGTCCGTCGGATGCCGGCCGGGGAATGGGGGCACGAGCAGCGAATCGTTGCTTTGCAGAGCAGGTCCGGAAGTCGCACCGGAGTCCCGCGGCCGGCCCGTGCAACGTAACACCGCCCGGCCGTACGGGCATATGGATTACCCGCCGGGGTCACGGGCGCCGGCTGCGTGTGCCGCGCCGCACCCCGCGGGACACTGGCCCCATGACGACCATGCGCATCGGACTCCTCGGCACCGGCCCCTGGGCGCGCAGCGTCCACGCCCCCGCCCTCGCCGCGCACCCCGGCGTCGAGCTCACCGGTGTCTGGGGGCGCAGGACGGAGGCCGCGGCCGCGCTGGCCCAGGCCCACGGCTCCCGCCCCTACGAGACCCCCGGCGAGCTGTTCGCCGCCTGCGACGCGGTGTCGATCGCCCTGCCGCCGTCCGTCCAGGCCCCGTTGGCGGTGCGCGCCGCCGAGGCCGGCTGCCACCTGCTGCTGGACAAGCCGGTCGCCACCTGCGTGCCCGAGGCCCGGGCCGTCGCCGACGCCGCCGACCGCGCCGGCGTCGCCTCGGTGGTCTTCTTCACCGCGCGCTTCGGCGAGGAGGAGGGCGAGTGGATCGCCGCCCAGGCGGCCGCCGGCGGCTGGTTCACCGCGCACGCCGACTGGCTCGCCCCGGTCTTCGTCGAGGACACCACCAGCCCGTACGCCCGCTCGCCGTGGCGCCGCGAGAAGGGCGGCCTGTGGGACATCGGCCCGCATGCGCTCTCCGTGCTCCTCGCGGTCCTCGGCGACGTGGAGGCGGTCACCGCCTCCCGGGGCCAGGCCGACACGGTGCTGCTGGCGATGCGTCACAGCAGCGGCGCGGCCAGCTCGGCGACGGTCGGCCTGACCGCCCCGGCCGCCGCGGCCGGCGTCGAGGTCACCCTCCGCGGCACCGCCGGCGTCGCCACCCTGCCGCGCCGCCGGCACGGCCCCGACGCGGCCTACCACCGGGCCGTCGACGCCCTGCTCGCCGCCGCCGGCACCGGCCTGCCGAACGCCTGCGACGTCCACTTCGGGCTGCGGGTCACCGAGATCCTGGCCGCGGCGGAGGGGACACTGGCCCCGCTCATGCCTCTCGGGTCATGACCATATGGCGGAATTGGTCATGGAGCGGACGAGTGATCGCGCTTAGCGTCGGGGGTGTCCGACGCACCGCCGCCGCACCGAGGAGCACCCCCGCCATGCCGCCCGCCACCGCGTTCACCAGCTACGTCGACACCATCCTCGCCGCCCTCGCCCAGGACCCCGCCCGGACCGTGCTGACCGGCCCGGAGAGGGCGCCCGGCGCCACCGGCACACCGGGCGGCGACACTCGCCCCGAGGTCACCGCCGGCGCCTTACACGCCACCGTCCACCGGATGGCGGCCGTGCTGGCCGACCACGGCATCGGCCGCGGCCGCACCGTCTCCGTCCTCAGCGGCAACCGCGCCGAGGCGCTCGCCGCCCGCTACGCCGTCAACCTCCTCGGCGCCCGCGTGGTCCTCCTCTACGACGGCATGGCCGCCGAGACGCTGGCCCGTGTCGTGGCGAGCGTCGAGACCGCCCTGATCCTGGTCGACCCGGCGCTGCACGACACCGCACGCGACCTCCTCGCGCACACCGAGGGCCCGCTGCCCGAGGTCATGACCTTCGGCCCGGCGCCGTCGCCCCTCGGCCCCGACCTGACGGCCGCCTGCGCCGCCCTGCCGGCCACCCCCGCCGTCCCGAGCGCCGCCCGTCCGGAGGACGACTGGTGCATCCGGCACACCGGGGGAACGACCGGCATCCCCAAGGGAGTCCGGATGGCGCACGCCCCGTACGCCCGGATGATCGCCCAGCAGTCGGCGGGCACCGGCGAGCGGCCCCGGTTCCTCGCCTGCACCTCGCTGGCCCATCTGGCGGGGGTGCTGAGCGATGTGACGCTCGCCTCCGGCGGCAGCGTCGTACTGCACCGCGCCTTCGACCCGGCCGCCGTCCTCGCCGCCGTCGCCCACGACCGCATCAGCCACCTGTGGCTGCTGCCCCCGCTGCTGTACCGCCTCCTGGACGAGCCGGCCCTCGCCACGACCGACCTCGGCTCGCTGACCGGCATCATCTACGGCGGCTGCATGGCCTCACCCTCCCGGCTGATGGAGGCCGCCAAGGCCTTCGGTCCGGTGCTGTACGGGATGTACGGCATGTCCGAGGCGATGTCGATCACCACGGCGCTGCCCGCGGACCACACCCCGACCGGCCCCGGCGGCCGGATCACCGTCGGCCGGGCACTGCCCGGTGTCGAGCTGGCGATCCGTGACGCCGACGGGCGGGACCTGCCGGCGGGGGAGCAGGGCGAGGTCCACGTACGCTCCGCCGGCGTGATGTCCGGCTACTGGAAGCAGCCCGAGCTGACCGCGCGGGCGCTGACCGGCGACGGCTGGCTGCGGACCGGCGATGTGGGCTGTCTGGACGACGACGGCCGGCTCTACCTCGTCGACCGGGTCAAGGACGTGATCATCGTCGTCGGCGGCCATGTCCACCCGGCGGAGGTCGAGGACCTGCTGCACGCCCATCCGGCGGTCGCCCACTGTGCCGTCTACGGGGTGCGCACGGCCGACGAGGCGGAGGTGGTGCACGCCGCGGTCGTCCCCGCCCCGGGCCACCGCGTGGACGCCGCCGCCCTGCGCGCCTTCGTCACCGAGCACAAGGGCGCGCTCTACGCCCCCGCCGTCGTCCGGGTGGTGGACGAGATCCCGCTCACCCCCGTCGGCAAGCCCGACAAGGCCCTGCTGCGGGCCGCCGTCACCACGCCCTGAACCGGTCCGCCCCGGCGGCCCGCGAAAGCCCCTGGCCAGAGGCCCCAAATCGCCCCTGGCCAGGGGCTTTTGTCAGTGGTGGCCAGTAGAATGGGAACCAGTCAGTGAGGGTTTTTTCCACGCTCCAGGAGGTCGCCGATGGCCGCTGCCACACTCATGACGAAGCCTCTCCCGGCCCACCCGCTGCCCAAGAAGCCGCTGCCCGCCGGATGGCCGCGCGAGCGGTACGAATCCCACAACCGCCGCCTGAAGGCCATGCGTCTGGCCATAGCCCTGCTCGACACCGGCGTCTACCGCCCCGAGCAGGCCCACAACCGCAAGATCCGCAGCACCGCCGCGGAGATCGGGGTGCACAGCCCCTCCGACACGACCTGCCGCCTGGTCCGCGCCCTGATCTACGACAACTGCTGATCCATCCGGTGCGCGCCCTGGGCGCCCTGGGTCACGGCATCTGCTGATCCACGGCGTCCGTTGAGGCACGACATCCGCTGACGGGGTCCGGCGGGCGGTTCGGGGTTCACTCCCCGGGCCGCTCGCCCGGCGTCATGTCCGCGACCTCCGCCAGCGCCTCCTCCAGCCACTGCACCCAGAAGGTCTCCAGCCCGATCCCGGCCCGCAGTACCAGCCGCCGCAGCCGGTCCTCCGGCTCCGTCGCGGCGTCGAAGTCGCGCCCCTCGATCTCCTCGTACTCCGCCAACTGCCGCCGGTGCAACGCGAGATGGCGGTGCAGCTCGGCATCGAGGCCGGCGTCCCCCACCACCGCTGCCGCCCGCAGCCGCACCAGCAGCGCGTTGCGGACGGGCTTTTCGTCCTGCTCGCCGGACGCCCATGTGGCCAGCTCCGCGCGCCCCGCGGGCAGCACCTCGAACTCCTTCTTCTGCCCCCGGGACGGCTGCTCGGACGGCAGCGCCCGGATGAACCCGGCCTGCTCCAGTTTGCCCAGCTCGCGGTAGATCTGCTGATGCGTGGCCGGCCAGAAGTAGCCGATCGACCGGTCGAACCGGCGGGTCAGCTCCAGCCCCGACGACGGCTTCTCAAGCAGGGCGGTGAGGATCGCGTGCGGGAGGGACATGGGGGAATCCTAGGGTCTGGCCGCATCCTGGGGCGGGCCTTGGGAACCGGGCCCGCCCCAGGACGCGGCGGTAGGTCACAGCGCCGCCGCCAGCTCCGTCCCCTGCTTGATCGCGCGCTTGGCGTCCAGTTCGGCGGCGACGTCCGCCCCGCCGATCAGATGCACCGCCCGGCCCTGCGCCCGCAGCTCCTCGTACAGCTCCCGGCACGGCTCCTGCCCGGTGCACAGCACGACCGTGTCCACGGCGAGCGTGGCGGACGCACCGTCGACCGTGAGGTGCAGCCCCTCGTCGTCGATCCGCTCGTACGTCGCCCCGGCGGTCATCGTCACGCCCCGGTGCCGCAGCTCCGTACGGTGGATCCAGCCCGTGGTCTTGCCCAGGCCGGCGCCGACCTTGGAGGCCTTGCGCTGGAGCAGGTGCACCTGGCGGGGCGCCTTGGTCCGCTCGGGCGCCCGCAGCCCGCCGCGCTCGCCGTAGGTCGTGTCCACGCCCCAGGCGCGGAAGTACGTCTCCGGGTCCTGGCTCGCCCCCTCCCCGGTGTCGGTCAGGAACTCCGCGACGTCGAAGCCGATGCCGCCCGCGCCGATGATCGCGACCCGCTCGCCCACCGGGGCGCCGTCGCGCAGCACGTCGAGGTAGCTGACGACGCTCGGGTGGTCGATCCCCTCGATCTCCGGGACGCGCGGGGTGACACCCGTGGCGACCACCACCTCGTCGTAGGCGTCGAGGTCGCCGGCCGCGACGGGGGAGTTCAGCCGCACCTTGACGCCCCGCAGCGCGAGCTGCGTACGGAAGTAGCGCAGCGTCTCGTCGAACTCCTCCTTGCCCGGTACCCGCTTGGCGATGTTCAGCTGTCCGCCGATCTCCGGCGCGGCGTCGAACAGCGTGACGTCATGGCCGCGTTCGGCGGCGGACACGGCGCAGGCCAGCCCCGCCGGACCGGCGCCGACCACCGCGAGCCGCTTGCTCCGCCGGGTCGGCGCGAGCACCAGCTCGGTCTCGTGGCAGGCCCGCGGGTTGACCAGGCAGGACGTGATCTGTCCGCTGAAGGTGTGGTCGAGGCAGGCCTGGTTGCAGCCGATGCAGGTGTTGATCTCCTCGGCCCGGCCCTCCTTCGCCTTGCCGACGAAGTCCGGATCGGCGAGGAACGGCCGGGCCAGCGAGACCATGTCGGCCCGTCCGTCGGCGAGCAGCTCCTCGGCCACCTCGGGGGTGTTGATCCGGTTGCTGGTCACCAGCGGAACCGAGACCGAGCCCATCAGCCGCTTGGTCACCCAGGTGTAGGCGCCGCGCGGCACCGACGTCGCGATGGTCGGGATGCGGGCCTCGTGCCACCCGATCCCGGTGTTGATGATCGTCGCGCCCGCGGCCTCGATCTCCTTGGCGAGCGCGACCACCTCTTCCAGCGTCGAGCCGCCCGGGACCAGGTCCAGCATCGACAGCCGGTAGATCAGGATGAAGTCCGTCCCGACGCGCTCCCGGATGCGGCGCACGATCTCCAGCGGGAAGCGCACCCGGTTCTCGTACGAGCCGCCCCACCGGTCCGTGCGGTGGTTGGTGGCCCCGGCGATGAACTCGTTGATCAAATACCCTTCCGAGCCCATGACCTCGACGCCGTCGTACCCGGCGGACTGGGCCAGCTCCGCCGCCCGGACGTAGTCCTCGACGGTCTGCTCGACCTCGTCGTCGGTGAGCGCGTGCGGGGTGAAGGGGCTGATCGGCGCCTGGATCGCGCTCGGGGCGACCAGGTCGGCGTGGTAGGCGTACCGCCCGAAGTGCAGGATCTGCATCGCGATCCGCCCGCCCGCGGCGTGCACCGCCTCGGTCACGGTCCGATGCTGTGCCGCCTCCTCCTGCGTGGTCAGCTTGGCCCCGCCCTCGTACGGCCGCCCCGCGTCGTTCGGCGCGATCCCGCCGGTCACCATCAGGCCGACGCCGCCCCGGGCGCGGGCGGCGTAGAAGGCGGCCATCCGCGCGAACCCGTTCTCGGCCTCCTCCAGGCCGATGTGCATCGACCCCATGAGCACCCGGTTGGGGAGCGTGGTGAACCCGAGGTCGAGCGGGCTCATCAGGTGCGGATACGGGGTCGTGGGGCTCATGGGGGCCTCCTTGTGCGGTGGACGGTACGCACCGTTGTAGACCAGCCGTCGTGGTTATGCAACAAGTTGCAAAAACTGTGAGCGAGGCGACTGGGCGCCGACGCCCCGCCGTGTCCGGCTGCATAAAGCGGCGGTGCCCGCCGTCCGGCGCCCTGGTTGCCCCCAGCCGGTGCGGAAATACTGCTCCTGGGGGAACCGGCCGGTCACCGGCCGGCGGGGTGACGGCGGAGGGGGACGCGTGCGCGGGCATGACCGGGAGAGGGAGAGCCACAACGAGGTGAACGGGGTCGTCCACGGCCCCAGCGTGCAGGCCGGAACCGTCCACGGCGGCATCCATATCCGCGCCGCCGCGCCGGCCGTACCGCAGGTGCTCTGGCAGCTTCCGCCGGCCGTCGCGCTCACCGACCGCACGGCCGAACTGACGCTCCTGGAGCGCCACCGCGCACAGGCCGTGCGGGAGGGGCACTCCTGCCTGGCCGCGGTCAGCGGACTGGGCGGGGTCGGCAAGACCGCCCTGGCGCTCGCCTGGCTGCACACCCTGCGCGCGGACTTTCCCGGCGGCCAGCTCTACGCCGACCTCGGTGCGCAGTCGCCGCACGGCCCGGCCGAGCCGGCGGAGGTGCTCAGCCGCTTCCTGCGCGCGCTGGGCGTGCCCCCGCAGGCGGTGCCGTCCGGCATCGCGGAACGCGCCGCGCTCTACCGCTCGTTGACCGCCGAGCTGCGCATAGTGGTGCTCCTCGACGACGCCGCGACCGCCGCCCAGGTGCGCCCGCTGCTGCCGGGCGGGCCGAGCGTCACCCTGGTCACCAGCCGGCAGCGGCTGTCCGGGCTGACCCTCGAAGGCTGCCACCAGGTCCATCTGCAGCCGCTCGGCCTGGAGGCGGCGGTCGAGCTGCTGGCGGACACCCTGGCCGACGACCGGGTGGCCGACCACCCGGACGAGGCCCGCACCCTGGCGGGCCTGTGCGCCGGTCTGCCGTTGGCGATACGGGTCGTCGGCGCCCGGCTCGCGGCCCGGCCGCAGCGGCCGATCACCACGATGGTCCGGGCGCTGACCGAGGAGCGGCGGCGGCTGGACGAGCTGGCCATCGACGGCGATCTCAGCGTGCGCGGTGTGCTGGACCTGTCGTACCAGAGCCTGCCGAGCGCGGCGGCCCGGCTCTACCGGCTGCTCGGCCTGCACCCGGGAAGGGAGTTCGGCAGCGCCGTGGCGCAGGCGTTACTGGCCGGGTCGGGCGGCCTGGAACCGGCCCCGGCCCCGGGCCCGGAGCGGGCCGACGCCCTGGAGCTGCTGGACGTGCTGCACGACGGGAATCTGCTGATCGACGTCGGCGAGGACCGCTACCGCTTCCACGACCTCGTGCGCTTGCACGCCGCCGCCAAGGCCGCCGAGGAGGCGACCCCGGCGCAGCGGACCGCGGCGTTACGGCGCATCGCGGACCACTACCTGGCCACCGCCGCACGCGTCGAGCAGATCACCGACCCGCGGCGGGACGGCCTGCCGCGCACCTTCGGCCCGGACCCCGTGGTCACCGAGGAGCTGGGGGAGGGCGCCGAGGCGGCGCTGGACTGGCTGGAGCGCGAACTGGACAACCTGACGGCCGTGATCCACCGCGCGCGGACCGCGGGCCTGGGATCGGTCAGCTGGCAGCTCGCCGACGCCATGTGGCCGCTCTTCCCCCGGCGCAAGCACTACGACCACTGGCGCGCCGTCCACGCCGCGGGGCTCGCCGCGGCACGGGAGGCGGGGGACACCGCGGCCGAGTGCCGGATGCTCACGTCCGGGGGCCTGGGGGAGCTGGGCAGCGGCGGCTTCGACCGCGCGCTGGAGATGTTCGAGCAGGCGGCGCGGACCTTCGCCGCCCGCGGTGACGCACTGGGCGGGGCCCGGACGCTGAACTACCGCGGACTGGCCCATCAACGGGCCGGCCGGCTCGCGCAGGCGGCCGACCTGTTCGCCCGGGCCGCCGTCGAGCTGCCCGCCTGCGGAGACATCCGGGCCGGCGGGCTGGCCCGGCTGAACGCGGCCGATGTCGCCCTCGCCACCGGCCGGCTCGACCGGGCGGCCGCCGACGCCGACGCGGCGCGTACGACGCTGCTGGCGGCGGACGATCCGTACAACGCCGCGCGGGCGACCCTGCTGCTCGGCAGGGTCGCCCTCCGCCGCCGCGCGCCCGAGCAGGCGGAGCGTCATCTGGCCGAGGCGCTGGCCGTGCTGCGCGGCGTCGCCGCCGACTACGAGGCGGCCCGGGCCCTGGAGTCCCTGGCCGAGGCCGCCGAGCAGCTCCGACGACCGGACTTGGCCCGAAGGCGCTACCAAGAGGCGCTGGACCTCTACCTGTCCGTCGACCGCCCCGGGCCCGCCGCCGCGGTGCGCGAGCGGCTGGCGATGCTGGGCGACACCGCCCCGGACTGACCCCACGGCACCGGGCGCCGGATCACGCGCACCGTGGCCGAGGCCAGGCCCGCCACCGAGAGCCCCGCCACCAGCCAGGCGTGCGCCAGCGAGGCCCAGGTCTCCCAGCAGATCCCGGCCGCGCGTCCGGCTCCCAGCGACAGCAGCGCACCGCCGGAGCCGTACGGCCCGCCGAGCCGCAGTCCGCACCGCTCGCCGTCGCGGTACACGGCCACCACCGCGGCGCCCGGATGGCGCCCCGCCACGTCCCCGGCCGCCGCGGCGTCCGCGCCCGGCACGGCCAGTACGTCGGCCAGCCGCGGCCAGGGCCGTGGCGCCGGGGTGCGTACGCGCAGATGACGGTCCACGACCGGCCGCCCGGAGCCCGGCAGCAGCAGACCGACCCGCACACGGTGCACGGCTCCCTGGGCCGCGCGGACGCACCCCGCGTCGGCGGCGGGCGCGGAAACGGAGACGTCCACGGAGAGGGTGACGGCGACGGTGTCGGCTCCGGTACCGGTAGCGGTGCACGCCCGGGAGCCCGCGAGCCCCGGCCCGGTCAGCGCCAGCCGCAGCGTGCTCATGACGCCACCACCCCGCCCGGCGCGCCGCCGTACCGCACCGTGACCGGCAGCGCCGCCGGCTCCTGCCACAGCCGGGCGGCCGGTGCCCGCAGCCGGAGCTTGCGGTAGATCAGCGCCCGCATCCGCCGTGCGAAGCGCCCCGGCTCCGAGGTGATCCGGGCCGCGATGCGCGCATAGCGGTCGGCGCGGTGGGTGGCCGCGCCCCGGCGCAGCTGCCTGCGCAGCGGCCGGTCGGCGCGGAGCCGGGGGGCCAGGGAGTGCAGCTCGGCCATCGGCGAGCCGGGCGCCAGCTCCACCGCCGCCGCCCCCGCCGTGAGGATCCGCGCGCCGGTCATCGTCCCGTACAGCGACACCGAACCGTGGTCGCCGACGATGCAGTCGGCGGCGACGAGCGGACCGCACCAGTCGGCGTACTGGCTGATCAGGCTGACGCCGCGGCGCCCCAGCCCGGCGAACCAGCTGCGGATCTGCCATTCGCCGTGGGCGTTCCAGACGTTCGGGTGCAGCAGGACCGCGATCCGGAACTCGTCCCCGGGAAGATCGGCGACCAGCCGCTCCAGCAGCTCCCACTCCTGCCCCAGCAGGGAGTCGGGCCCCCAGGTGGAGCAGATGAGCACCAGCTCCTGGCGGGCGCCGGTGCCGAGCGCCTCCCGGTACAGGGCGCGGGAGGGCAGGCTCGCGGTGATGCGGTCGAAGCAGGGGTCCCCGACGACCTCCGCGGCGGCCAGCGCCTCCGGGCACTCCCGCCCCAGCCGGCCGAGCTCCTCCTCATGGGCGAGCACGATCGCCGCGGGCACCACCACACCGTCCCTGACCAGGCGCTGACGGCTCAGCCCGTACACCCCGCGGTCGGCCGCGACCGCCGGGAGCCCGCGGCGGTCGGCGGGCGCGGAGACCAACTTGTTGTACCCGGCGCCGTGCGGGAGCACGATCACCGGGGCGTGCAGCTCGTGCAGACCGCCGTGGCTGGCGGCCAGCGCGAGGTCGAACCGGGTCTGGACGGCCTGGCCCCAGGGCAGCACCAGGGCCCCGGTGTCCTCCAGGAAGGCGTCCACCCCATGGCTGAAGACGTCGGGCGCCGCGGTGAAGACCACCTGCACCCGGGGATCGCCGTCGAAGAGCTGCACCGCCTCCAGCAGCCGCTGCCCGGCGGTGACGGTGTGCACCACCGCCAGCACGCTCCTGCGCACCCGGCGGGTGGCCCAGCGGTCGACATCCAGGCGCAGCGGCACATGGCGCCGGTCGATGTCCCCCCATGTCACACTCACGTGAACTCCCCCGTTCCCTCTCTGAGTTGATCGGGTCCTGGTGAGGTGACTGCCCGCGGATCCTTGCAGCCGGGGTTGCAAAAACCTTGCAGGCGAACTGCAAGCCGCCGCTGACAGCTGCACGGGGCATGTGCGCCCCTCGCGCGACAGTGCGCCCCGGCCCGCACCCTCCGGCTGATCCGGCCCGGCCGCAACAGTGAATCGGATGCACCGTGCACCTGCGCGGGAACTGCCGGGGCGGCAGGAAGCAGGAGAACCATCCGGGGGGCGATGGTGGAACTTCTGACGCTGGGACCTCTGGAGCTGTGGCACCAGGGCCGTCAGCACACACTCGGTTCACCCAAGGAGCGCTGTGTGCTGGCCACCCTGCTGTACGCGCAGGGGGACCCGGTCGCCGTCGACACCCTCGTCGCCCACGTCTGGGAGGACGACGCCCTCCCCGGCACCCCCGTGGAGACACTGCACAGCTATCTGTCGCGACTGCGCTCCCGACTGCGCCGCGCCGTCGGCGACCTGGCGCGCGTGGAGCGCCCCTCCCCGCGCCGCTACCGACTGCGCGTCCACCACGCCGACGACGTGGACCTCACCCGGCTCCAGCGGCTCCGCAGGGACGCCCGTGCCGCGGCCCGGCGCGGCGAGCGGGAACTCGCCGTCGGGCTGCTGCACACCGCCGAGGCCCTGTGGCGCGGGGAGCCGTTCGCGGAGTTCGCCGGCGACTGGGCGCTCGCCGCCCGTGCCCGGCTGACAGAGGACCACCGGCGGGTGCGCGAGGAACGCATCCGGCTGGAACTGGAGTTGGGCCGGCACGCCGACCTCATCGGCGAGCTGCACGAGATCGTCTCCCGCAGCCCGCTCGCCCAGCAGGCCGTCGCCGCCCTGATGCTGGCCCTGTACCGCTGCGGCCGGGAGGGCGAGGCACTGGCCCTCTACCGCGGCACCAGCCGCCGGCTGCGCGAGGAGCTGGGCATCGATCCCGGAGCGGAACTGCGGGAGCTGCAGCGCCGGATCCTCGCGCAGGACCCCACCCTCCTCTTAGCCGGCCCGGCCGCGCCCCCCGGGCCCGCCCCGGCACCCGCCGAGGAGCCGGACGGCCCGGGGAGCCCCGCGGCCGCCAGGGGAGGGGGGAGCACCCTCCCGCGCGACACCAGGGACTTCACCGGGCGCGGCAGCGAACTGCGCCTGCTGCTCGGCGGCCCGTCCCAGGACGCCCATGACACGGCCCTGCCCCTGACCGTCGTCCACGGCATGCCGGGTGTCGGCAAGTCGACACTGATCGTCCACGCCGCGCACCGGATGCGCCCGGACTACCCCGACGGGGGGTTCTATCTGGACCTGCGCGCCTACAGCGACCAGCCGCCGTACGAACCGGCCGAGGCGCTGGCGTCCCTGCTGCGCAGCGCCGGTGTGGCCGAGCCGCTGCCCGACACCCTCGACGAGCGGGCCGCCCGCTGGCGGGAGTGGACCGCGCACCGCCGGGTGCTCGTCGTCCTCGACAACGCCCGGGACGCGGAGCAGGTGCTCCCGCTCCTCCCGGGCACCGCGACCTGCTGCGCGATCGTCGCCAGCCGCAACCGCCTCACCGAGCTGGACGGCGCGACCCCCCTCCACCTGGACGTGCTGCCGGTCTCGGAGGCCTGTGCGCTCTTCGCCCGGATCGTGGGCGGCACCCGCGCCTCCGACACCGCCGCGCTGCGCCGCGTCGTACAACTGTGCGGCTGCCACCCGCTGACGGTCCAGCTCCTCGCCAGCCGCTTCCGGCACCGGGACACCTGGGACCTGGAGTACGTCGCCCACCGCCTGGCCCACGCGACCGACCGCCTGGACGAGTTCGACGAGCGGGTGGCGGCCGTCTTCCGGCTCAGCTACGCCGATCTCGACGCCCCCGCACAGCGGCTCTTCCGGCATCTGGCGCTGCACCCCGGCCCCGACCTCACCCTCGCGGCGGCGACCGCGCTGTGCGCCGCGCACCCGGCCGAGGTCCGCCAGGCGGCCGACCAGCTGCTGGACCGCCATCTGCTCGACGAACCCGTCCGGGACCGCTACCAACTGCACGACCTGGCGCGGGCGTTCGGCCGCCGGCTGGCCTGCCGCGAGGACTCCGGGCCGGCCCGCCGCGACGCGCTGCGCCGCCTCATGGCGTACTACCTGACCACCGCGGACCGCGCCGACCGCCTCGCCCACCCGCGCCGCCGCCGGCGCCCCATCGGACCCGAGCAGACCTCGCCGTACGCATCGGACTTCACCGACACCGCCGCCGGCGCCCCCGCCGACGCGGCGTCGGTGTGGCTCAGCGTGGAGTGCGCCAACCTCCTGGCCGTGGCCCGCACGGCGGCCGGCGAGTTCCCGGACTTCGCCGTCCTCTTCTTCCACGTACTGGCCTACTCCCTGCGACTGTGGGGAGCGCGGGACACCACCGCCGAACTCGCCGCCGCCGCGGAGCGCGCCCTGCGCTCCGGGGGCGACCGTCTGGCGCTCGCCCAGACCCTGGTGGAACGCGCGGGCGTGCTGGCCCAGGAGAACCACGGCGAGGCACTGCGCTGCGCGTCCGAGGCCCGGCGGCTCTTCGAGGAGCTGCACGACACCCACGGCCGCGCCGACGCCCTCTTCGAGACCGCCCGCGCCCATCTCGCCGCGGGCCGGGGTGAGAGGTGCTTACGGGAGATGGACCGGGCCCTGGACCTCTACCGCCGGGCGGGCGACCGCTACGGCGTGGCCGAGAGCCTCAACGTGCAGGGCGCCGCGCTCATCTTCGGCGCCGAGTACACCGAGGCGATGCGGCGCTTCGAGGAGATGCTGGCGATCCACCGGGACCTCGACGACGCCCACGGCCAGGCGAAGGCGCTCAACAACATCGGCGAGATCTACTTCGCGGAGGGCATGTACGACGAGGCACGCCGCCATTACGAGCAGTCCCTGGTCCAGGTCCGCCGCTTCGGCGGGCGACAGGAGTTCGCCATCCTCGACACCAACCTGGGCACGGTCTACCGGGTCACCGGACAGCCGGGCCCGGCCCGCGTCTGCTTCCGCCGGGCCCTGGCCAGCCACCGGGCCCGGGGCGACGCGGTCGGCGAGGTGAACGCCCTGACCAGCCTGGGCGCCGCCTGCGTGGAGTCCGGCCGCACGGACGAGGCCCTGGCGCACTTCCGCGCCGCCGAGGAGGTCTCGCGCCGCATCGACAGCCCCTACGAGCGGCACCGCGCCCTGATCGGCATCGCCGACACCCTGCGCTCCGCCGGGCAGCCGGGCCCCGCCCTGGAGACCTACCGCAACGGCCTGCACATCGCGCAGACCTTCAGCTTCCCCCTCGGCTCCGCCCACGCCCTGGCGGGCATCGCCCGCACCCTCCTGCGCGTACAGGACATCAACGCGGCCCGCCCGTACGCCGAACGCGCGCTGGCCCTCTACCGCAAGCTCGGCGCGACCACGGAGGCCGCGGACCTCGACCGGCTGCTGACCCTCCCGACCGCCATCGGGTCCTGACCGGGAACCGCCCTCCGCAGCCTCACCACATCACCTGCTTGCCGGTGACCGCGCCGCCCGCCAACTGCTGACGGGGGGCCGGTGCCGCCTGTTCCACGGCGGTCGCCGCGATGAGCGCGGCCAGGAGGGACAGCGCCGCGAGGGTGGCGAAGGAGAAGCTCAGCTTGCTCAAGGTGTTTATGCAACTTCCGCTGTGTCGCTGACAATTGCCATGCCCGCTGCTAAGCGGGTGCGCCTGAAGGTACACGTGGGACGCCCACATGGCGGAACCCCTTCACTCGAAAGTGGAGGTGTGGATCTTGTGGAGATGCCTGGCCGACGGTCGCCGGCGGCCCCGCGAAGCCGCGGCGAAGGGCTCCCGCGGTCTTCGAGGGCGCCTCACGGCCCTTCGTCAGGTCCCCTGGCCGCGGCGCGTCGCCACCCCGCCACGGCTATGCGGCACCCGATCGTGTGACTTGTCACAGACAGCACCGCAGGTGATATGGCAGTTTCGACTGCGCTCAACTGAGCTTCTTGGCACGGCAGTTACCGCACGAGCCGACCGAACGGCCGTACATCCGGCCGAGGTTGGCCGGTGAGCACGCGAGAGGAACCCATGAGCACCTTGCACGCCACGACCCCGACGCTGGACCAGGTGGTCGACACCGCGCGCTACCCGCTGTCGGAACCGGAGAGCGACGAGGGGCGGGCCCTGGTGTCCCGTGCCCGGCGCGACCTGGAGACCCTCGGCTGCACCGTGCTGCCGGACTTCATCCACCCGTCGCTGCGCGAGGTGCTGCGCGAGGAGTGCTCCGCCCTCGCCCCCCGGGCGCACTTCGACGTGGAAACGGTCAACGTCTACAACATCGCCGTCGACACCGACCTGCCGGCCGACCACCCGGGCCGGACGGCCTTCGAGCGGGGCAACGCCTTCGTGGCCCGGGACCGCATCCCCGCGGGCTCGCTCATCAGCCGGCTCTACTCCGACCCGGCGTTCCAGCAGTTCGTCGCCCGCTGCTTCCGGCTGCCGCAGCTGCACGAGCTGGCCGACCCGCTCTCCGGGCTCGTCCTCAACGTCGTCGAGCCCGGCAAGGAGCACCCCTGGCACTTCGACACCAACGAGTTCACCGTCAGCATGCTCACCCAGGACGCGCAGTCCGGCGGCGTCTTCGAGTACTGCCCGAACATCAGGTCCGCGCAGGACGAGCACTTCGACGACGTACGGGACGTCCTGCACGGCCGCGGCGAGCGGCTGATACACCGCCTCCCCCTCCGGCCCGGCGACCTGCAGCTGTTCAAGGGCCGCTACGCGCTGCACCGGGTCAGCCCCGTCCACGGCGAGGTCGCCCGCCACTCGGCGATCTTCGCCTACAGCGAGCGCCCCGGTGTCATCGGCAGCGTGGCCCGCACCCGGCAGCTCTTCGGCCGGGTGTGCCCCGAGCACCTGGCGGCCGAGGACCGGGCGGTGCGCAGCGACCGCCTGCTGGATTAGCGCCGGCCAAAAGCAGTTCAAACGCCTCCGGTTCGCCTCCCCCGAGGAGCAGGCTCTGTCAGGTCCCTCGGGGCGCACCCCGCAACACGCCCCGGTCCCCGCCCCCGCACCCACCGACAACCCGAATCGAGACCGTACGTGACCAACAGTCAGGGCGCCGCACCCACCCCGACCACGCCCACCGCTCCGCCCGCCCCCGCCACCGGCTCCACACCCACCTTCGCGCTGGAGGACAGCCTCCCGCGGGTGCCGCTGCCCTCCCTGGAGGAGAGCTGCGAGCGGTTTCTCGCCTGGTGCGCGCCGCTGCTGACCGCCGACGAGCTGGCGGCCACCGAGGCCGAAGTGGCCGCCTACCTGCGCCCCGGCGGCCCCGGCCGGGTGCTCCAGGCGGCGCTGGAGGAGTACGACGCCACCGAGGGCGTCCACAGCTGGCTCGACACCTTCTGGCCGTACCGCTATCTGGGCCGCCGGGACCGCATCGCGCTCAACGCCAACTTCTTCTTCCTCTTCCAGGACGCCGCGCCGGCCCAGCCGCCGGCGGATCCGCAGGTGGAGCGGGCCGCCGGCCTGATCGCCGCCGCCCTGCACTACAAGCACCGGCTCGACCAGGAGCTCATCCCTCCCGTGGTCCAGCGCGGTGTGCCGCAGACCATGGAGCAGAACAAGTACCTGTTCTCCACCACCCGCATCCCCGGCGCGGAGCAGGACACCGTCCGCGCCCCGTACACCCCGCAGTGGCCGGGCCCGTCCGACGCCCGCCACATCGTGGTCTTCTTCCGGGGCGGCATGGTCAAGCTGGACGTACTCGGCGCGGACGGAACACCGTACGGCCTGGACGACCTGCGGGCGGGACTGCGCGCCGTACTCGACGACGGCGAGCCGGCCGGCGCCGACGCCCCGGTCGGCCACCTCACCACCATGGCCCGCGCCGAGTGGGCCGCCGCCCGCGCGTCCCTGCTCGCGCACCACCCCCGCAACGCCGACGCCCTCGACGACGTCGAGACCGCCCTCTTCTGCGTCTGCCTGGAGGACTTCGCCCCCGCCGACACCCAGCAGACCTGCGACGAACTGCTCTACGGCGACCGCGGCAACCGCTGGTTCGACAAGGCCGTCTCCTTCGTCGTCTTCGCCGACGGCCGAGCGGGCATCAACGTCGAACACTGCGAGCTGGACGGCACCACCATCCTCAGCTTCGTCGACGCCCTGCTGGCCACCCCGGCCGAGGAGCACTCCCGGGCTTCCGGCGCCCGCTCCCAGGGCGTGCCCGCCCGCCGGCCGATCACCTTCCACCTGGACGACGCCCTGCGCGCCCAGGTGCGCTCCGCCGCCGAGGCGTTCGCGCAGTACGGCGCGGACACCGCCACCCGCACCGTCTCCTTCGACGACTTCGGCGCCCGGACCGCCAAATCCCTCGGCGTCTCCCCGGACGCCTTCGTCCAGCTCGCCTACCAACTCGCCCACCAGCGCGCCAAGGGACGCCTGGGCGCCACCTACGAGTCGATCGCCACCCGGCAGTGGCGCCGCGGCCGCACCGAGGCGATGCGCGTCGTCACCCCCGAGATCGTCGAATTCGTGGCCGCCATGGAGGACCCGGCGACGGATCCCGACGCCCGCCGCGCCGCACTGCACACCGCGGCCCGAGCACACGTCACCCGCGCCAAGGAGTGCCAGGCCGGCGACGCACCCGAACAGCACCTGTGGGAGCTGGAACTCATCCAGCGCCGCCGCGGTCCGGAACTCGGCCTCGCCGAGCAGCCCGCCCTCTACCGCACCCCCGGCTGGCTGACCCTGCGCGACGACTACCTCAGCACCAGCTCCGCCCCCTCCACCCACATCCAGTACTTCGGCTTCGGCTCCACCAGCAGCCGCTGCATCGGCGTCGCCTACGTCCTGCTCCCCGAACGCTTCCACCTCTACCTGAGCACGCCCCTGCCGGTCGCCGACCAGATGCACCGCTTCGCCGACCACCTCCGCCAGGCCATCGACGAACTGCGCGACCTGCTGGCATCCGACCGGTCCGGGAACTGACCGCCGCACCCCACACCCCACACCCCGCACCCCGCACGGAGCCGACGGGCCGCCGCCACCCCGCACCGGGACCGGCGGCGGCCCCGCCGGCCCGGTCACTTCAGCAGCCTGGACAGCCGCCGGTCCGCGAGGACCCTGCCCCCGGTCTGGCAGGTGGGGCAGTACTGCAGCGCCGAGTCGCTGAAGGACACCTCGCGGACCGTGTCGCCGCAGACCGGGCAGGGCTCTCCCGTCCGCCCGTGGACCCGAAGACCGCTCCGCTTCGCCTCCTTGAGTTCCCCCGGCGCCAGTCCGCGGCACCGCTCGACCGCGTCGGTGAGCGTCGCGCCGATCGCCTCGTACAGCCGGGCCACCTCCTCCTCATGGAGCCCGGAGGCCGGCTTGAACGGGGACATCCGCGCCGCGTGCAGGATCTCGTCGGAGTAGGCGTTCCCGACGCCGGCCAGCACGCTCTGATCACGCAGCACGCCCTTGATCTGGCGGCGTTCCCCGTTCAGCACGCCGGCGAACGACGCCAGGGTGAAGGCCCCGGAAAGGGGGTCGGGGCCGAGCCGCGCGATCCCGGGGACCTCCCGCGGATCGGTGACGACGTATACCGCGAGGTGCTTCTGGCTCCCGGCCTCGGTCACGTCGAAGCCCGCACCGGGAGGGTCGGCGAGCCGCACCCGAAGCGCCAGCGGTCCCTTGCCGGGGCGCGGCGCCGCCGTCGGCACCCGGTCGCTCCAGCGCACCCAGCCCGCCCTGGCCAGGTGGACGACCAGGTGGAGTTCCCCCGCCCGAAGGTCCAGGAACTTGCCGTGCCGCCCCGCACCGTCGAACGTCCGGCCCTCAAAGGCACCGAGGGGCGGATCGTAGGTCTTGAGCGCATGGACGGAGACCGGGTGGACACGGTCCACGGTCCGCCCGGCCAGGTGAGCGTCGAGGAACCGGCCGAGCGCCTCGACCTCCGGCAATTCGGGCATAGCGCCATTGTGCCCCGCCGGGAGCCGCCTGCCCGGACACCCACTCCACCGGCCCCGCGCGCCGCCGCCCCCCGACGTGCCGACCGCCGCGTCCCCGACCGCCCCGGTGCCGCTCCGCCCTGACGAGTGGTTTGGCGGCCGAAAGCGTCTCCGCGGGCCCACCCGGACGTTACTTGTACCGCGATGCGCCTATCCGATCATGCGCACGGACGCCTCACACCCCCCAGGAGACGCCAGTGACCCCTTCCGCCCACACCGCCCCCGAATCCCTGCTGCGCCGCACCCTCGCGGAGAAGCGCATCGCCCTGGTGGCATGGCGGCTGCTGGTGCTGCAGAACGCGGATCCGGCCGTCGCCGCCGGCGCCGCGCGGTTCTCGACCTACCGGGCGCATCCCTGGCGGCGGATGGAGCACACCATGGACAGCGGCGAGCGGCTGTTCTTCTCCGACCGCGAGGGCCTGCGCCGGGAGATCGCCCGGCTGGAGCGTACGCACCGCCGCATCGAGGGCACCGACGACCAGGGCCGGCCGTTCACGGCGCTGGACCCGGCCGTGCGGGTATGGGTGCTGGTGACGCTGTACGAGTCGATGACGGCGATGCGCGAGCTGTCCGGCGACCCCATGAGCCCCGCCGAACTCGACGGGCTGTACGCCGAGTTCCGCGCCGTGTGCGCCGAGTTCGGCCTGCCGGACGAGCTGTTCCCGAAGACCGCCGCGGACGTGCCCGCCTACATGGACCGCGTCATCCGCGAACGCCTGGAGTACAGCGACGCCGTGCACGACCTGCTGTTCACGATGCTGCGCCAGGCCCCGGCGCCCCGCCGTCTGGGACGCCTCGGGCCGGCCTGGCCGCTGCTGCGCCGCCTCATCGCCCGCTTCCTGGCCGCCCTGACCCTCGCCGACCTGCCCCCCGCCTTCCGTGAGCGCTTCGACCTGCCCCGCACCCGCAGCGCCGCCGCGCTGTCCTGGGCACTCCACCGCGGCATGCGCCAGGCCATGACGCGCCTGCCCGACCGGCTGCGCTACCGCATCCCCCCGACCGGCGTCCCCGCCGCCCGACCGGCCGCCGCCCGAACCGGCGACGGCGGCGCGGACACCCCGGCGACCGGCCGGGTGCCGCGGCCCCGGCGCAACCGCGGCGGCTCGCCGCGGGCGCGCGCGGAGGCGTTCTTCCGGCAGGTCCTGGACCAGACCGGCGACGGGTACCTCACCTCCGCCGACCTGCAGGCCATGGCGCACAACGTCTGCTGGCAGCTCGAACTCGACGAGGCGGCCGAGGGCGAGGTGTACGCCGGCTTCGACACCTGGTGGCAGCACATCCGCGCCACCATGGACACCGACGGCGACGGCCGCGTCAGCCGCGCCGAGTTCACCGCCGCCATGGTCGCCGGCGCCGACCGCGACCCCGACTACCTGCACAAGGGCCTGCACACGGCGCTACGGGCCCTCTTCCGCGCCGCGGACACCGACGGCAGCGGCCATGTGGGAGCCGACGAGTACCGCGTCCTCTTCGGCGGCTCCCGCGTCCACCCCGCCGAACTCAACCACGGCTTCCGCCAACTCGACGCCGACGGCGACGGCCGGATCACCGAGGACGAGTTCCTGCGCGCCTTCACCGACTACTTCACCGCCCGCACCGACACCACCGCCGGCGCCCAGCTCCTGGGCCGGCCCTGACACCACCGCACCCACCCCCACGAAAACGGCCGCCGGCCGCGCCTTCCCAGCGGGAAGAACGCGGCCGACGGCCTACAACCGGCCCAGGCGAGCGAAGTGCGGCTCTGGCCTGTGGGGTTCTTAGATGTCGAAGTACAGCTCGAACTCGTGCGGGTGCGGACGCAGCTGGATCGGGGCGATCTCGTTGGTGCGCTTGTAGTCGATCCAGGTCTCGATCAGGTCGGAGGTGAAGACGCCGCCCTGCTGGAGGTACTCGTTGTCGGCCTCGAGGGCGTCGAGGACCGCCGGGAGGGAGGTGGGGACCTGGGGGACGCCCGCGTGCTCTTCGGGGGCGAGCTCGTAGAGGTCCTTGTCGATCGGCTCGGCCGGCTCGATCTTGTTCTTGACGCCGTCCAGGCCCGCGAGGAGCAGGGCGGAAAAGGCGAGGTATGGGTTCGAGGACGGGTCCGGCGCGCGGAACTCGACGCGCTTGGCCTTCGGGTTCGAGCCCGTGATCGGGATGCGCATGGCCGCGGAGCGGTTGCGCTGGGAGTAGACCAGGTTGACCGGGGCCTCGAAGCCGGGGACCAGGCGGTGGTAGGAGTTCACCGTCGGGTTGGTGAAGGCCAGCAGCGACGGGGCGTGCTTGAGGATGCCGCCGATGTAGTAGCGGGCGGTGTCCGAGAGGCCCGCGTAGCCCTGCTCGTCGTAGAAGAGGGGCGCGCCGCCCTGCCACAGGGACTGGTGGACGTGCATGCCGGAGCCGTTGTCACCGAAGATCGGCTTGGGCATGAAGGTCGCGGTCTTGCCGTTGCGCCAGGCGACGTTCTTCACGATGTACTTGAAGAGCATCAGGTCGTCGGCGGCGGCGAGCAGCGTGTTGAACTTGTAGTTGATCTCGGCCTGGCCGGCGGTGCCGACCTCGTGGTGCTGGCGCTCGACCTGCAGGCCGGCGGCGTCCAGCTCCAGGGAGATCTCGGCGCGCAGGTCGGCGAAGTGGTCGACCGGCGGGGCCGGGAAGTAGCCGCCCTTGTAGCGGACCTTGTAGCCGCGGTTGTCCTCGACCGCGCCGGTGTTCCAGGCGCCGGCCTCGGAGTCGATGTGGTAGAAGCCCTCGTTCGAGGTGGTGTTGAAGCGCACCGAGTCGAAGACGTAGAACTCGGCCTCGGGGCCGAAGTACGCGGTGTCCGCGATGCCGGTGGAGGCGAGGTAGGCCTCGGCCTTCTTGGCGATGTTGCGCGGGTCGCGGCTGTACTGCTCGCCCGTGATCGGGTCGTGGATGAAGAAGTTGATGTTGACGGTCTTGTCGCGGCGGAACGGGTCCACGCGGGCCGTCGACAGGTCGGCGCGCAGCGCCATGTCGGACTCGTGGATGGCCTGGAAGCCGCGGATCGAGGAGCCGTCGAAGGCGAGTTCCTCGGCCGGGTCGAACGCCTTCGCCGGGATCGTGAAGTGCTGCATCACACCGGGCAGGTCGCAGAAACGGACATCGATGAACTTGACGTCCTCGTCCGCGATGAACTTCTTGGCCTCGTCGGCGTTCTGGAACATCCAACTCCTCCTAGCCCGGTCACCGGTCGGCGGACGCGGGATTGCTACTCGGAACGCGACCATCTGCAGAGGCGCGCTCGCCCGACCATAGGCAGGCGGGATTTCCCAAGCATGACCCATTTGTTTCGCCGAGGTTAACCGCCGCGCGGTGGGTCATATCCCCTAGTGTGCGGCAAAACGGCGTAATGCGGGTGTGGCGGTGTCGGCCGCCTTCCGTACTCCCCGCGGCCCCTCCACCGGCCGGTGCCCGCCCTCCGCGAAGCGAACGTATGCGGTCGCAGTACCGTGGACGGGTGGACAACAGGCAAGCAATCGGATCGTGGATCTCCGGGCCCCGCGCGGCAGCCGAGGACATGGGTGTCGAGTTCGGATACCGCGGGCAGCGGCTCGGGCTGCCGGAGCAGGGACCGGGGTCCCTCGCGCGCCCCGGGCGCCGCTTCGCCGCGCTCTTCATCGACTGGGCGCTGTGCATGCTCATCGCCTACGGACTGCTCAGCGGCGGCAAGGCGCAGTCGGCCAGCAACTGGGCCCTGGTGGTCTTCGCCGTGCTCAGTGTGCTGACGGTCGGCACGGTCGGCTTCACGCCGGGCAAGCGGCTGCTGGGCCTGCGGGTGGTCGCCGAGGGCGGTGGCCGGATCTCGCTGCCGTGGGTGGTGCTGCGCACGGCCCTGCTGGTCGTGGTCATCCCGGCGGTGGTGTGGGACCGGGACGGGCGGGGGCTGCACGACCGTCTCGCGCGCGCCGTACAGGTCCGGATCTAGCGGCCTCGAAGCCCCCGGAAGGGAGAGGCGCCCCAGACGCGGGAGAAAACGGGTGGGCCCGGGACCACGAAGGTCCCGGGCCCACCCGTTTCGATGTATACGAGTCGCGCGGTTCAGCGCGTCTTTCCGCCGCCCCGGGGCATCCGCATGCCCTTCGGCATCGGGCCCTTCGGCACCGGCATGTTGCTCATCAGGTCGCCGAGCGCACGCAGCCGGTCGTTGACGGCCGTGACCTGGGCGCCCGGCAGGACGCGCGGGAGCTTCAGCAGGGTCGTACGGAGCTTCTTCAGCGGCACCTGGCCCTCGCCGTCGCCCACCACGATGTCGTGGACCGGGGCGTCCGCGACGGTGCGCGCCATCCGCTTCTTCTCGGCGGCCAGCAGGCCGCGAAGACGGTTCGGGTTGCCCTCGCCGACCAGCACGATGCCGGCCTTGCCGACGGCGCGGTGCACCACGTCCTGGCTGCGGTTCATCGCCACCGCGGGGGTGACCGTCCAGCCGCGCCCGACGTTCTCCAGCACGGCCGCCGCCGCACCGGGCTGGCCCTCCATCTGCCCGAAGGCAGCTCGCTCGGCGCGCCGTCCGAAGACGATCGCCATCGCGAGGAAGGCCAGTACGAAGCCCAGGATGCCCGCGTAGATGGGGTGGCCGATCAGGAAGCCGATGGCAAGGAGAACGCCGAATACGACGATGCCTACACCAGCGACGACAAGACCGACCTTGGAGTCGACCCGACGGGTCATCTTGTAGGTCAGGGCGATCTGCTTGAGCCGCCCGGTGTTCTCAGCGCCGGCAGCGCCGGCAGCGCCCTCAGCGTTTACCTTCCTCGCCATACAGCGCAGTCTACGTGGCGTGCGGGCGACGGGTCGCCGCGGCCTCCAGTACGTACTCGGCCTCGTACCGGTCCTTGGCGCGGCGGCGGTCCTCCAGGACCGACGTCCAGGCGTTGCGGCGGGCGGTGCGCTGCCCGCCGCGCATCAGCACGGCCTCGACGGCACGCAGTGCACCGGTGACGGAAGGACGGGGGAGGGCTGGTGTGGCGCGGAGCGGCGCGGCCTGCATGGTGGGTGACTCCTTCTGGCGTTCGCAGGAGCAGGAGAGGGTGCGTGAACGGTGCGTGCATCCATCGTCACGGAAAGGTGTTACCAACGGATGACCTGCCGGTCAAACACCAATGAAACGTTGACGCGGCCCGCCACGCCCCCCGTCCTGGGGGAGTGCGGGCCGCGTCCTCAAGCATGTGCCACGTTTCACAAGACGGCGCGCCGGGGAACTCAAACCGCCTGACTGGACGCCTCGACCTCGCGCCGTTCGATGGCCTGCTGGTAGAGGCGGCCGGCGCGGTAGGAGGAGCGGACCAGCGGGCCGGACATCACGCCGGAGAAGCCGATCTCCTCGGCCTCCTCCTTCAGCTCCACGAACTCGGCCGGCTTCACCCAGCGCTCGACGGGGTGGTGGCGCGGGGTGGGACGCAGGTACTGGGTGATGGTGATCAGCTCGGTGCCCGCCGCGTGCAGCTCGCGCAGCGCCTCGCTGACCTCTTCGCGGGTCTCGCCCATGCCCAGGATGAGGTTGGACTTGGTGACCAGGCCGGCCTCGCGGGCCTTGGTGATGACCTCGAGGGAGCGCTCGTACCGGAAGCCGGGACGGATCCGCTTGAAGATCCGCGGCACCGTCTCGACGTTGTGCCCGAGCACCTCGGGGCGGGACGAGAAGACCTCGGCCAGCTGGTCGGGGTCGGCGTTGAAGTCGGGGATGAGCAGCTCGACCTTGGTGTAGCCCTCGGCGCGCTCCGCCGTCATCGCGTGGATCTGGCGCACCGTCTCGGCGTACAGCCAGGCGCCGCCGTCCTCAAGGTCGTCGCGGGCGACGCCGGTGATCGTGGCGTAGTTCAGGTCCATCGTGACGACGGACTCGCCGACCCGGCGCGGCTCGTCGCGGTCGAGGGCCTGCGGCTTGCCGGTGTCGATCTGGCAGAAGTCGCAGCGCCGGGTGCACTGGTCGCCGCCGATGAGGAACGTGGCCTCGCGGTCCTCCCAGCACTCGTAGATGTTCGGACAGCCCGCTTCCTGGCAGACGGTGTGCAGGCCCTCGCTCTTCACGAGCTTTTGCAGGGCGTTGTACTCCGGACCCATTTTCGCCCGCGTCTTGATCCACTCGGGCTTGCGCTCGATGGGGGTCTGGCTGTTCCGGACCTCCAGGCGCAACATCTTGCGTCCGTCGGGTGCGACTGCGGACACGTCCGGCTCCCTACGACTTCGTTTCCTTGGCGTACACCAGGGTACGCCCGTCAATTCGCACGTCTTTACGTGCGGGGCAACCCCATGGGGCGGGGCCGCATTCCCGGTGGTCGCCGGGGGTTCCTCGCCGGTGGCCGTACGGTCAGACCACCCGCGGCAGCAGCTCGGCGCCCTCCAGGACGTCCCGCAGGTGCTTCTCGACGACGGGCAGCACCTCGGCGATGGTGATCTCGCGGCCCAGCTCGCCCGCGAGCGAGGCGACACCCGCGTCCCGGATGCCGCACGGCACGATCTTGTCGAACGAGGTGTTGTCCGGGTTCACGTTCAGCGCGAAGCCGTGCATCGTGACGCCCTTGGCGACGCGGATGCCGATCGCGGCGAGCTTGCGGTCCTCGCGGCGCTGGCCGGCGTTGGACGGCGCGTACTCGGGGCCGTTCAGCCGCGGGTCGAACAGTTCGTCCGTCACCCGCGGATCGAAGTCCAGCTGCAGTCCGCCGAGCCCCGCCCGCTCCTCCACGGCGTCGCCCAGCACCCACACCCCGCTGCGGCCCTCGACCCGGCTGGCCTCGACGCCGAACTCGGCGCAGGTGCGGATCAGGGCGTCCTCCAGCCGGCGGACGTGGGCGACCACGTCGACCGGGCGCGGGAGCTTCTGGATGGGGTAGCCCACCAGCTGGCCGGGCCCGTGCCAGGTGATCTTCCCGCCGCGGTCCACGTCGATGACCGGGGTCCCGTCCAGGGGGCGCTCGTCGTCGGTGGTGCGCCGGCCGGCGGTGTACACCGGCGGATGCTCCAGCAGCAGACAGGTGTCGGGCACCTCGTCGGCGAACCGGGCGGCGTGCACCCGGCGCTGTTCCTGCCAGGCGGACTCGTAGTCCACGGCGTCCGCTCCGAAGCCCAGATGCACAAAGCGCAGCCCCTCGGGTGCGGGGGTCTCCCCCCGAGAGATCGCAGTCACGGCAGCTCCTCTTCGAACCTTTGTTGCACTCTTGCTGCAACGCTGATGCACTTCCGATGGTTTCGCGCCCATGCCACTGTACGGCGACCGAATCCGGACCCTTCAGGCGGCCGGTGTACCTGCCACCCTTCGGACCCCGTCCCTGCTCACACGATCGGATGAACGCGTGGCGCAGGCGGCGAGAAAGGCTCCGAAGGCCGTTACATTCACGCCGTTCCACAAGGGCGATGAGCATGCCGGACAGGGTCCGCCGAACCCGGCTGCCCGGCCCGGAAGGCAGGAGACCGGTAAAGCCGATGACGGACCGACCCCCGCACCACACACCCAACCGCCAGCTCGCCGCGCTCATCGCCGAGGCGGGGTTTTCCAATGCCGGACTGGCCAGACGGGTTGATCAGCTCGGCATCGAGCACGGCCTCGACCTCCGGTACGACAAGACCTCGGTGACGCGCTGGCTGCGCGGCCAGCAGCCGCGCGGCACCACCCCGGCACTGATCGCCGAGGTGTTCACCCGCCGGCTGGGGCGCCGGCTGTCCGCCCAGGACCTCGGGCTGGACGCCTGCGCGCCGGTGTACGCCGGGCTGGAATTCGCCTCCACCCCCAGCGAGGCGGTGGACATCGTCAGCGGCCTGTGGCGCAAGGACTCCGGCAGCCACGCCGAGCTCCGCAAGATCGCCTTCACCCCGGCCGGGCTCGTGGTGCCGAGCCGGGACTGGCTGATCGGCCGCCCCGACGACCGCGTCGCCCGCGGCGAGCCCGCCGGAGAGGGATCGGGCCGGGTGCCCGTCCAGGGCAGCCGGGCCTCGGTGCCGCGCCAGCGCCGTACCGACCGCGTCGACCGCACCGAGGGCGCGCGGGTCACCTCCGGCGACATCGCCGCGCTGCGCTCGGTCGGCGAGCTGTTCCGGGCGCTGGACCACGCCTACGGCGGCGGCCACGCCCGACAGGCCCTGGTGCGCTATCTGGAGCACGAGACCGAGCCGATGCTGCGCGGCACCTACGGCGAGACCACCGGCCGCCGGCTGTTCGCGGCCGCCGCCGACCTGACCAGGCTGGCGGGCTGGACCTCGTACGACATCGCCGCGCACGGCCTGGCGCAGCGGTACTTCGTGCAGGCACTGCGGTTGGCGCAGGCCGCCGGCGACCGGGCGTACGGCTCCTACGTCCTGGTGACGATGAGCCGGCAGGCCGTCTATCTGGGGCACGGCAGGGAGGCCGTCCAGCTGGCGCGCGTCGCCCAGCAGGGCATCGGCTCCAGCGCGCCGCCCGCCGTCCAGGCGCTGCTGCACTCCGCGGAGGCGCGCGGCCATGGCGTCATGGGCGAGGTGCGGGCCTGCACGGCGGCGCTGGCCCGCGCGGAGCGGGCGCTGGAGACCGCCCGCCCCGGCGACGAAACCCCGTACTGGGCCCGCTTCTTCGACGAGGCGCAGCTCGCCGACGAGCTGGCGCACTGCCATCGCGATCTCCAGCAGTACCGCGCGGCCTCCCAGCACGCCGAGCGCTCCCTGCAGCTGCGCGCCGCCGGGTTCGCCCGCAGCCGGCTGTTCTGCCGGGTGGTGCTGGCGACCGCGCGGCTGGGCCTGGGCGAGCTGGAGCAGGCCTGCACGCTGGGCGCCGAGGCGGCGCTCCAGGCCTCCGAGATGCGGTCCGTACGGGCCCACGAGTATGTCAGGGAGTTCGAGCGCCGCCTGGAGCCGTACCGGGACGCGGCGGCGGTGCGCGGGTACCGGGAACGGGTGGCGGCGCTCGGGTGAGCCGGGCGGTGCGCGGCGGTCCGGTCGAGCCGGTCAGGCCGCCGCGCGCAGCGTGTCCGGCTCCGTCGTGAGCGTCGGCAGCCCGAAGTCCTGGAGGACGGCGCGGGCGGCACGGCGGCCCGAGTTCAGCGCGCCCTGGAGCGTGCTGGTGTCGCGGTGGTCGCCGCACACATAGAGGCCGGACAGCACGCGCACGGTGCGCTCCGGGTCGTAGGGGGCCGTCATCGCCGGTACCGCGTACGGGTCCTGATGGGCGGTCAGCAGCCGCCAGTCGTCGGTCCGCGCCCCGTGGACGCGCTCCAGCTGGGGCCGGACCGTCTTGTCGAGGACGGACAGCGGCAGCGCCGCCGCGGCGCCGAGCACGGTCGTGGTGATCAGGGACCGGCCGGGCGGCGTACGGGACGGATCGATCGCGCCGGCGAGGTAGGTGTAACCGACCGGGCCGTCCGTCGGCAGGATCAGCGCCGTGTCGCGGGACGGCGCGGCGCGGCCCGCCGATACCGCCCCCGCGGTGTGGTGCAGGACGGCCACCGGATGGAAGGCGGGCACCCGCAGGCCCGGCAGCAGTTCGGCCGCGTCCCGCGCGCCGGTCGCCACCAGCACCGCCCGGCAGGGGATACGGCCGTGCTCGGCGGTGTGGACGCCCGTGGTGGAGACGGAGGTGACCCGCACCGACGTACGGACCGTGCCGGGCGGCAGCCCGGCGGCGAGCAGGTCGGGCACGGCGCAGGCGCCGCCGGCCGGCAGCCACAGCCGTCCGTGCGCGAAGGCGCGCAGCGCGGCGGCGGCCCCACGGCTGGAGCCGCGCAGCTGCGGATCGCACAGCAGGGCGCCCAGCAGGGGCCGCAGGAACGCGTCATGGGTGCGGGGCGGGAAGGCGGGACGGCCCGCGAGGGCGTCGCGGATCGGGCGGTCCGGGGGCGGGGCGGCGGGGGTGGTGCGGTCGGTGCGGTGCTCGGTGTGCTGCGGAGGACATCGGTCGGCGCGCAAGAGGGCGCGCGCCGCGGAAAGTGCGCCCCTTGTGCTCCGGGGTGCGCTGATGCGTTGCTTGCGCTGGCCGTTGTGGACGCTCAGGCCGGACGCGAACGGACGCAGCGTCAGATCGCCGAGGCCCGGGGTGCGGCGCAGCTCGGCGCCGGAGACGGCCAGCGGGCGGCCGCAGCGGTCCAGCCGGAAGCCGTCGAGCCGGTCGGTGGCCGACCGGCCGCCGATCCGTTCCGTGGCCTCCAGCACGGTGACCGACACTCCCGCGCCGGTCAGATGGCGGGCGGCGGCAAGACCGGCCGGCCCGGCTCCCACGATGACGACGTCCACGGTCGATGCGATGCGCGGCACATGCCCTCCCGGAGGTCGGTCCCAGCGGCGGCGCACCGATGTCATGCCCAGTGCCGCCGCGCGGGATGCCGATGGTGTGTGCGAGGACGGTAGGGAGGCGCCGGCCCGTACGGCAGGGGGCGTCCGGGGCGCGTCGGAGCGCCCTTGGCCACGGCTCCCGCGGGACCCGGGCGTCTACCCCGCCTGGACGCCTCCTAGGCGGCCCGCACCGCTTCCAGGATGCGCGGATGATCGAAGGCGAACCCGGATTCCAGCAGCCGCCGCGGCACCACCCGCTGGCTGCCGAGCACGTCCTCGGCGAAGTCCCCCAGGGCGATCCGCAGCACCGGCGCCGGGACGGTGAACAGCGTCGGCCGGTTCAGCGCGCGGCCCATCACGGCGGTCACCTCGCGGTTGGTGACCGGTTCCGGGGCGGTGAGGTTGACCGGCCCGCTCAGCTCCTCGGTGTCGATGAGGTGGCGCAGCGCCCGGATGTGGTCGTGCAGGGAGATGAAGCTCCAGTACTGGCTGCCGTCGCCGAGCCGCCCGCCCAGGCCGAGCCGGAAGATCGGGAAGAGCCGGCCCCAGGCGCCGCCGGAACGGGCCACGACCAGACCGGTGCGGGCGAAGACGGTGCGGATGCCCGCGTCCTGCGCCGGCTTCGCGGCGTCCTCCCAGGCCACGCAGACCTCCGGCAGGAACCCCGCGCCGGCCGGTGCGCTCTCGTCCGTACGCCGGTCGCCGGTGTCGCCGTAGTAGCCGATCGCGCTGCCGCACACGAAGACCCGGGGCGGGGTGTCCATCGAGGCGAGCGCCTGGGCGAGGGTGCGGGTGCCCAGTACCCGGCTGTCGCGGATCTCCTGCTTGTACGCCGCCGTCCAGCGGTGGTCGCCGACACCGGCGCCGGCGAGATGGACGACCGCCTCACAGCCGGTCAGCCCGGCGGTGTCGACCTGCCCGCCCGCGGGGTTCCAGCGCACCTCGTCGGCGGCCGTGGGCTCGCGCCGTACGAGTCGGACGACTTCATGGCCGTCCGTGCGCAGGGAGTGTACGAGCGCCGTGCCGATGAGCCCGGTCGAGCCGGTGATCGCGATCCGCATGGGGCCATACTGCCCGCAGCGCGCCGCCGGCGACGACATCTGCGGTCCGTCCGCCGCGCTGAGGGGCCCGGCGCCGGCCGCGCCCTACGGCTTGAAGCGGTCCCACAGCAGGGGGAAGCGCTCCGCCAGGCTCTGGTCGTCGTCGAAGTCGAGGTAGCCGCCGAGCGGTTCGCGGGGCGGCGGCGGAAGCTCCAGGTCCGGCATCACCCCGCCGGTCATCCGCTCGTACGCCTCGTCGGCCGCGTACCCCAGCTCCTCGGCGTCGCCGTCCACCGCCTCGTCGAAGTCGTCCAGCAGCTCGGCGAGCTGGTCCGGGTCGTGCACCGCGCCCTCGAAGACCTCCCGGCCCTGGCCGATCAGCCAGCAGCGGAAGTAGTCGAAGGCGTCGTCGCTGGCGCCGCCGAGCAGAATCGAGGCCGCGGCCCACAGGTCCCACGTGTACGCCCGGTTGTAGCGGGACTCGAAGTGGCGGGCGAAGTCCACGACGGTGTCCGGGTCGAGCCCGAGCAGCCGCTCGACCAGTGCGTCGGCCTGCTCCTCCGGGTCGCCCTCCGCTGCCGCGCGGGAGTGGTCGACCAGCTCCCAGAACTCCGTCTCTTCCATCACCGCTCCAGCATCCGCCTTGGCGCCGTGCCACGCATGCGGACTACCCCAGATGCGACGGTGTCGTTATCCGGATCGGTGAACGGCCGCACGCCGCGCTGACGGCCGTCCGGACCGGTGCCCGTCCGCCCCTCTTCGCGCCCCGCACGGGCGAACCGCCGTGTGACCGTCCCAAGAATCACTCGTTGGAAGGCGTGCAACGACCAAAACGGCATAGACGGCACATCCGCCACTTCGCGAAGGGCTGTTTCACGCCATGCCCATGGACGAACGCACCCGGGCCGACGTCGAACGGGCCGAGGCGGCCATCGTCGAGCACTACCCCCGACTCGTCCGCCTCGCCTACCTCGTGCTGCCCCCCTCGATGGGCCGCCACCGCCGGGTCCTGACCGCCCACGGACTGGTCCAGCGGGCCCTGCCGCGGGCCGGCCGCCGCCGCCCGGCCCGCGGGCTGCCGGCCCAGCGCGGCCCGGCGCCCGAGTCCGGCTACGACCTCGTACGGCTGCGGATCCTGCGGCTGGCCCTGGCACAGGAGGGCCGGCCCGGCCGGGGGCTGCCGGCCGTGCCCGTCGTCTGGGGGCTGCGGCTCTTCCCGCGGGCCGGCGGCGCCGACGAACTCGCCCTGGACCAGGCGCTGTCCGCCGTCCCGGCGCCGGTGCGGGCCGCCATCGGGCTGGGGCACCTGGAGGGCCTGGACGAGGACACGGCGCGGGCCGTACTGGAGCGGGCCGGGGTCGAGGACGCGGAGGCGGCGCAGCGGGCGGCCGGGCTGCTGGAGCGGGAGACCGGGGCCGATGCCGCCGCCCTGCTGAACTCCGGGGAGTTCGACCCGTGCACGGTGCAGACCCGGCCGACGGACCTGCTGCGCCGCCGCCAGCGGGTGCGGGCCTCGCTCGCGCTGGCGGCCGTGCTGGCGCTCGGCGCGGGGGTGGCGGCGGTGGTGCCGGGCGGCGACGGCGACCGCTCCGGCCGCGCCCCGACCGAGGCCCAGCAGGCGCTGGACCCGGCCCGGCTGCTGCGCACCCCCAACGAACAGTGGGCCGGCACCTCCCGGGTGGACTTCACCGCCTGGCCCGCCCGCGGCCGGGAGACCGGTGACAAGGAGCTGCTGGCGCGGGCGCTGGGGGTCTGGGCGGCCCCGCCCGAGGACGCCCGGATCACGGCGACCGCCGGCACCTCCGCCCGCCCGCCCGGCCGTCCACCGCAGCTGCTCTACGCGGGCCTGATCGACAACGTCATGGTCGTGGTCTTCCACGACGGCGAGCGGCTGGTCCGCTACGCCGAGCCCGAGGACGCCACCCCCACCCTGCACTTCGCGCGCGTCGACGACGCGGATCCGATCACCAGCGCCGGGCTGGTGATCGGCCGCGGGAACGGCTGGATGCGCTACCTCCTCGCCCCCTGGATCTCCGATGTCGCCGTCCGCGACCTGCTGGTGCCCGGAGCCCCGCCGCACGGGCTGCATGTCGCCCCCGACGGGGTCACCGACCGGATCGCCACGCCGCCCGGGGCGGGCGCCGGATGCGGACGCTGGCCGGTGGCGCAATTCCGCCCCTCGACGCGGCTGGGAGCGGCCCTGCCGGCCTTCCTCCTCGCCGACCTCGACGATCTCGTGCCCGTCCATCTGACGTATACGCCGCCGCCCGCCGTCGGGCGGAGCACCGTCGAGGGGCCGCGCGAGGCGACCGACCCGCCGGCGCTGCAGAACTGGGCCCGTACGGCCTGCCGGCTGGGCTCCCTGCGCGGCGCCGGGGTGCGCTCCGTCGACAACTGGGCGTTCGCCGAGCAGCCCCTTCCCGAGGGCGCCGGCAGGGCGACCTGGGTCTGCACCCGCGCCGACACCTGGCGCGGCCCCGGCACCGTGGCCGTCCAGTTCCTGCCGCCCGCTCCGCGCCCCACCGACCCGGGGCGGATCGCCGGACGCGCCGTCGACACCGCGGCCTGCAGCCGCTTCGGACCGCATGTCGTCGCGGACGTCCACTGGCAGGCGAAGTCGGGCACGTGGTACCTGCTCGCGGCCGGCAGCCGCGAGGTGGTCGGCCTCGACGCCACGGGCGGCGTACGGGCCACCGGCAGGGCCGGCGCCCTCGCCGCACCGGCGGGGCGGGACGCGCGGGCCGAGGTCGTCGGGCGGCTGCGGGACGGGCGGAGCGTACGCGCGCTACAGCCGTAGGGGCCGCCGGACGGCACGTCGTGCGGGGGATCCGAATCCCGACAGTAGGTGTCGGGATTCGCTGTCAGGGTCGCGCTGTGCGGTGGCGGGACCGAGCCACCGCATCCGGCACCCGACAGCGAGGAGCGAGAACGTGACGGGCCATGAGGAACGAGCAGGGCGTGCGGACCGGGCCGTGGCGGCCGACCTGACCGGCCGGGTGGCGCTGGTCGCCGGGGCGACCCGCGGCGCGGGCCGGGCGATGGCGGTGGAGCTGGGCCGGGCCGGTGCCCTGGTGTATGTGACCGGGCGGACGACCCGGGAGCGCGTCAGCGAGGTCGGCCGCCCCACGGAGACGATCGAGCAGACCGCCGAGCTGGTGACCGCGGCCGGCGGCACGGGGATCGCGGTACCGACCGACCACCTGGAGCCGTCGCAGGTCGAGGCGCTGGTGACGCGCATCGGCCAGGAGCAGGGGCGGCTGGACGTGCTGGTCAACAGCCTGTGGGGCGGCGACCGGCTGATCGAGTTCGACACCAGGCTCTGGGACCTCGATCTGGACAAGGGCCTGCGGATGTTCCGCCTCGGCATCGACACCCACGTCATCACCAGCCATTACGCGCTGCCGCTGCTGATCGGGCGGCCCGGTGGGCTGGTCGTCGAGATCACCGACGGCACCGAGGCCTTCAACCGCACCTACCGCGACAACCTCTGCTTCGACCTCACCAAGTGCGCCCCGCACCGCATCGCCTTCGGCCTCGCCGCCGAGCTGAAGGAGTACGGCGGCACGGCCGTCTCGCTCACCCCCGGCTTCCTGCGGTCCGAGGAGATGCTGGACCACTTCGGGGTGACGGAGGAGACCTGGCGCGACGCGGTCGCCCAGGAGCCGCACTTCGCCATCGCCGAATCGCCGGC
This sequence comes from Streptomyces sp. NPDC059008, assembly GCF_042749045.1. Lineage (NCBI taxonomy): Bacteria > Bacillati > Actinomycetota > Actinomycetes > Kitasatosporales > Streptomycetaceae > Streptomyces > Streptomyces sp. NPDC059008. The sequence goes on from NZ_JBHYJC010000028.1 coordinate 51,308, forward strand.
GCTGATCGCCCGCGGTGTACGGGCGCTGGCCGCCGACCCGGACAAGCAGCGCTGGAGCGGTCGGTCGCTCTCCAGCGGCCAACTGGCGAAGGAGTACGACTTCACCGACACGGACGGCTCCCGGCCGGACTGCTCCGGCTACTTCGAGGACGTGGTCCTGGGCGGGAAGGACGGCAGCGCGGCGGACTACCGCTAGGGCGTGTCCGATGGGTCATGGCCGGGTCCGCGGCGTCTGGCACGGCACCTCGCGGCGTTGCCGAAACGTCCCAATAGCTCCGCTATCGGGACGCTCCGGCGCCTTGCGATGCAGCTCGGCATCCAAAGGAGCACATGAGGAGCCGAGACGGAGTTCGCGCAGCGAACGCAGTGCACCAGACACCGCGGCCTATCCGACCCTGACCCATCGGACACGCCCTAGCCGGCGCGCTGCCCGCCGGACTCCGCACCGCCCGGTCCGCCCGGCTCGGTGTACAGCGCCGCCGTCCGGCGGGCGGCCGCCGCCAGGCGCTCGCGCAGCCCGGAGGGCGCCAGTACCTCGCCCTCCGGGCCGAGCGCCAGCAGCTGGGCGTAGGCGACCTCGTCGGACTCCACGGGCAGGGTGACGGTCAGCCGCCCCTGCGGATCGGGACCGCCGGCCGCCCGCGCCGTGTCGATCGCCTCGCGGGCCGCCGCGCGTTCGGTGACGTACGGCAGTTGCCGCACACCGCGCGCGGAGAGCCGCAGCACCACCTCCTCGCGCAGGATCGAGCGCGCGAACTGCGCGGCCCGCTCCGCCCAGAACGCGGGCAGGTCGAAGGAGGCGTCGCGGGTGAACCGGGCCGCGCCGCTGCCGCCGCTCCCGTCACCGCCGTCGTCCCCGGCGGGCTCGACGGCGGTGAACCGGTCCACCCGATACACCCGGAAGTCCCCCTGGGACCGTGCCGCCAGATACCAGACCCCCGCCTTCAGCACGAGGCCGTACGGCTCCAACTCCCGCTCCACCGTGGTGTCCCTGCGGAGGTAGCGGGCGCGGACGCGGCGGTCGTCCCAGACCGCGTCGGCGAAACCGGGCAGCAGGGCGGGGGTCTCGGGCTCCTGGTACCAGGCGGGTGCGTCGAGGTGGAAGCGCTGGGCGGCGCCCGTCGCGGCGTCCCGCAGCTCGGGCAGCAGCGCGGCGGAGACCTTCAGACGGGCGGCGGACGCGGCGTCCGCGAGGCCCATCTCCCGCAGGGCGGAGGGCACTCCGGACAGGAAGAGGGCCTCCGCCTCGCTGCGGCCCAGGCCCGTGAGGCGGGTGCGGTAGCCGCCGATGAGGCGGTAGCCGCCGGCCCGGCCCCGATCCGCGTAGACGGGCACCCCGGCCTCGGAGAGGGAGAGGACATCGCGCACGACCGTACGCTCGGAGACCTCCAGCTCCCGCGCCAGCTCCGCGCCCGTCATCGACGGCCGCGTCTGGAGCAGCAGCACCATCTTGATCAGCCGTGCAGCACGCATGCCCCCATGATGCCGGGGGGCACTGACAACGCCGGGCGGGGCGAGAACGGGCAGCCCGGTCGGGGTCGGGGGTGGGGAAGGCCCGGCCGTAATCAGGGCATGACCGGCCGGGCCAGTGGAATCCCGTGCGGAGGCTCCGGGCGCGGGAAGGTCGCCTCCGCACGGGAGATGGGGGGTGTCCTCCAGGGGCTCGGAGGGCCTCAGAAGCCGTAGCGCTCCCGGGCCTCCTTGACCGCGGAGGCCGGTACCTCGCCGCGGCGGGCGAGCTGGGCCAGTGCGGCGATCACGATCGACTCGGCGTCGACGCCGAAGTGGCGGCGGGCCGCGTCGCGGGTGTCGGACAGGCCGAAGCCGTCCGCGCCGAGCGAGGTGTAGTCCTGCTCGACCCACTGCGCGATCTGGTCCGGGACCTGGCGCATGTAGTCGCTGACGGCCAGCACCGGGCCCTCGGCACCGCTGAGCGCCTCGCGGACGTAGGGCGTGCGGTCCTCGCCGTTCAGGGTGGCCGCGTCGGCCTCCATGGCGTCGCGCCGCAGCTCGGTCCAGGAGGTCGCGGACCACACGTCGGCGGCCACGCCCCACTCCTCGGCGAGCATCCGCTGGGCACCCAGCGCCCAGTGGATCGCCGTGCCGGAGGCCAGCAGCTGGATCGCCGGGGCGCCCGCGGGTGCCGTGACCCCCGCCGTGGCCGCGGTGTTGAAGCGGTACAGGCCGCGGACGATGCCCTCGTCGACGCCTTCAGGCTTGGCCGGCTGGGGCATCGGCTCGTTGTAGACGGTCAGGTAGTAGAAGACGTTCGGGTCCTCGCCGGGGGCGCTCTCCCCGTACATCCTGCGCAGACCGTCCTTGACGATCGCCGCGACCTCGTACGCGAACGCCGGGTCGTACGTCAGCGCCGCCGGGTTCGTCGCCGCGATCATCGGCGAGTGGCCGTCCGCGTGCTGCAGGCCCTCACCGGTCAGCGTCGTACGGCCGGCCGTGGCGCCGACGAGGAAGCCCTTGCCGAGCTGGTCGCCGAGCTGCCACATCTGGTCGGCGGTGCGCTGCCAGCCGAACATCGAGTAGAAGATGTAGAAGGGGATCATCGTCTCGCCGTGCGTGGAGTACGCGGTGGCGGCGGCGATGAAGTCCGCCATCGAACCGGCCTCGGTGATCCCCTCGTTGAGGATCTGGCCGTCCTTGGCTTCCTTGTAGTACATCAGCTGGTCGCGGTCGACGGGCTCGTACGTCTGGCCCTTGGGGGAGTAGATGCCCAGGGACGGGAAGAGCGACTCCATGCCGAAGGTGCGCGCCTCGTCGGGGACGATCGGCACCCAGCGCCTGCCGGTCTCCTTGTCGCGGATGAGGTCCTTGACCAGGCGGACGAAGGCCATGGTGGTGGCCACGGACTGGTTGCCGGAGCCCTTGTCGAAGGCGGCGAAGGCCTTGTCGGCCGGGGCGGGCAGCGGCGCGAGGGGGTGGACGCGGCGGGCCGGGGCCGGGCCGCCGAGTGCCGCGCGGCGCTCCTGGAGGTAGCGGACCTCGGGGGAGTCGGCGCCGGGGTGGCCGTAGGGCACCTGGCCGTCGGTGAAGTCGCTGTCGGAGATGGGGAGTTCGAGCAGGTCCCGCATGACCTTGAACTCGTCCACGGTCAGCTTCTTCATCTGGTGGTTGGCGTTCTTGGACTCGAAGCCCTTGCCGAGGGTGAAGCCCTTGACCGTCTGCGCGAGGATCACGGTCGGGGCGCCCTTGTGCTCCACGGCGGCCCGGTACGCCGCGTACACCTTGCGTGCCTCGTGGCCGCCGCGCGAGAAGTGGAAGCACTCCAGGATCTTGTCGTCGCCCAGCAGCCTGCCCATCTCGGCGAGGGCGGGCTCGGCGCCGAAGAAGTGGTCGCGTATGTAGGCCGCGTCGCGGGTCGCGTAGGTCTGGAACTGGGCGTCGGGCACCTCGCGCAGACGGCGGGCCAGCGCGCCGGTGGTGTCGAGCCGGAAGAGCTCGTCCCAGGCGGTGCCCCACAGGGTCTTGACGACGTTCCAGCCGGCGCCGCGGAACTGAGCCTCCAGCTCCTGCACGATCTTGAAGTTGGCGCGGACCGGGCCGTCCAGGCGCTGCAGGTTGCAGTTGATGACGAAGGTGAGGTTGTCCAGGCCCTCGCGGCTCGCCAGTGCGAGTGCCGCCGTCGACTCGGGCTCGTCCATCTCGCCGTCGCCCAGGAACGCCCAGACGTGGGAGTCGGAGACGTCCTTGATGCCGCGGTTGGTCAGGTAGCGGTTGAAGCGCGCCTGGTAGATGGCGGAGAGCGGGCCCAGACCCATGGAGACGGTCGGGAACTCCCACAGCCAGGGCAGCCGCCGCGGGTGGGGGTAGGACGGGATGCCCTTGCCGCCGGCCTCGCGGCGGAAGTTGTCGAGGTGCTCCTCGGTGAGGCGGCCGTCGAGGAAGGCGCGGGCGTAGATGCCCGGCGCGGCGTGGCCCTGGATGTAGAGCTGGTCGCCGCTGCCGTCGCCTTCCTTGCCGCGGAAGAAGTGGTTGAAGCCGGTCTCGTAGAGCCAGGCCGCGGAGGCGAAGGTGGCGATGTGTCCGCCGACTCCGTACTTGGAGCCGCGGGAGACCATCGCGGCCGCGTTCCAGCGGTTCCAGGCGGCGATCCGGGCCTCCATCGCCTCGTCACCCGGAATGGCGGGTTCGGCGGCGGTGGGGATGGTGTTGAGGTAGTCGCTCTCCAGGAGCTGGGGCAGTGCCAGCCCCGAGTTCTCCAGGGTGCGGCGCATCAGATAGGCGGCGCGGTGCGGACCGGCCGCCTCGGTGACGGCGTCCAGGGACTGGCGCCACTCGGCCGTCTCCTCGGGGTCACGGTCCGGGAACTGGTCGAGCTGGCTGTACGGCAGGCGCACGGGTTCGGGCATGGGTGGCCCCTTTCCGGACGGGAGGCTCGGGGGTGTCGTCGAGTCCGGGCCGCGCGCCCGGAGGCGTGTACGGCGGGATCTCGACGACACCGATGTGCGAGTTCGGCAGTTTCGGCAGGCAGGGTGTCGCGCCCCGGCAGAAGACGATACGCCTCTGATCGATGATCGATCAACGCTCAACGAGCGAATCGCTGCAGGTCGGCACGGGGTGCCGCATTTTGGGGCACGCCGTGCCAGCAAGAAAGGGGGGCCGCGGAGCCCGGTCCGAAGGCCCTCAGACCCTCGGAGCGCAGCTCAGCACATGGCTCTTGAGCAGGGTCCCGATCTTCGGGTCGCGGCGCCGGAACGCGTCCACGATCTCCTGATGATCCTGTGCGTGCGCCCGCGGTTCGGGGCTGAACCAGCGGATCGACAGCGTCGTCCAGACCTCGATGCCCAGCGACTCCCAGGTGTGCAGCAGCACGGCGTTGCCGGCCGCCCGCACGATCTCCCGATGGAAGGCCACCGTGTGCCGCACCTGCGCCTCGCCGTCACCGGCCCGGTCCGCCTCGCGCAGCGCCGCCACCTCCCGCTCCAGCGCCGCGGTGTCCTCGGCCAGCCGCCCGGCCGCCAGCTCCGCGGCCACCTGCTCCAGCCCGGCCCGCACCGGGTAGCTCTCCTTGAGGTCGGCCGCGGTCAGATTCCGCACCCGTACGCCCTTGTTCGGCGCCGACTCGATCAGCTGCAGCGACTCCAGCTCCCGCAGCGCCTCCCGTACGGGCGTCTGGCTGACCTCCAGCTCCACCGCGATCCGCCGCTCCACGATCCGCTCACCCGGCTGCCAGCGGCCGCTGACGATCCCCTCGAGGATGTGCTCGCGGATCTGCTCGCGCAGCGAATGGACGACGGGCGGGGTCATGACGTGCTCCTTCAAGGGCCGAGCGGTCGGACGTCATTATCCAGGTCACGGGCGAGGACCGACGTGAGCAGACCGCGCAGGGGGACCGCGTGGCCGGGCTGCCGCGTCATGATCTCGACGAGGTCCTCGATCGCGCGGTCCCTGACGGCCTCGTCCGGCGCGGAGGGCATCGCCGCGGCGGGCGCTGCCGTGCCGGCGAGGATGTCCGCGACGGCGAGGTGGACCCGCGCCGTGTAGTGATCTCCCAGGAAAGCACGTTCAAGGACGGCGCAGTGCCGCAGGGTCACGGCATCCAGCGCGACACCGGCCTGCCGGGCCCGCCGCGCGAGGTCCGGTGGTCCCTCCAGACAGCGCTGTGCGGCGTCGATGCCGTCGTGCCGGGCGAGGTGCAGCACGGCGTCGTGGACCTCGGTGCGGGGCTCGTCGAGGACCCAGGCGCCCAGCCGGTCGGAGAGCACGAACGGCAGGAACGCGGCGTCCGCGCCGGTCGCGGGCATCCCCCGCACAAGGCGCAGCAGGTGTCCGGCGTCCTGCTCGGCCCACTCGACCATCGCCACCTCCGCCAGGGCGGCGGTGACTTCCGGGGTCGCCAGGCGCTCCTCGTGCTGCTCCCAGAAGCGACGGGCCGCGGTCCAGTCGGGGCAGCCGAGCCAGTCGTAGACGAGCGAGAAGGCCCAGGAGGGCAGGGCCAGCCAGGCCGGCGGGGCGCTCCCCGTGGCGTCGACCCAGGCGGCGCGGACCCGGTCGTGGTCGTCGTCCGGAGGGTGGCGCAAGGAACCCCGCGCGTCGAAGGTGACCTCGTCGCGCACCTCGGGGGCCTCGGTCAGCAACCGGATCAGCTCGTCGGTCCCGGTGCCGACGGCGTCCTCGTACAGCAGCAGCATGGTGCGCTCGTACCGCAGCCGGCGGACGACGGCCGGGTGGTCCGACAGCACGTCGACGGCGGTGTCGTAGAAGGGCCGGACCGCGGTGATCTGCTCGATCTCGGACAGGTAGTCGGTCAACTCGGCCAGCGCGGTCAGCACATTGTCGAGGTGGGGGCCGGGGGTGCTCCGCGCGAGTTCGAGGAAGCCCTCGACGGCTTCCCGGGCCGAGGCCGCCGCGGCCGAGGGGTCCTTGGCCCGTGCCTGACAGCGGGCCAGGTTCAGCAGCGAGCCGGCGACGGAGCGCCGGCGCGTGCCGGAGCCGTCCCGGCCCAGCGCGCGGTAGGTGTCGACGGCCTCCTGGGCCGCGGCCAGCGCCTCCTGGGCGTGGTCGCACATCGACTCGGCACGGGCGAGCGTACTGAGCGCGTTGGCCAGGGACAGCCGGTAAGCCGTGGAGTGCGGCCCGCACAGCGGACGGAGGAGGGCCACGGCCTCCCGGGCCGGGCCCAGGGCGCCGCGGCGGTCCGCCGACCGGGCCAGCTGATCCGCATGCTGCCACAGGGCGTTGGCGAGCGCCGGGACATGGGCGGCGGGGTCGGCCTCGGCGAGCCGGCGGCGAAAACCGAGCGCCTCCGTCGCCGCGTCATGGGCGGCCGCCGCGCTGCCGCAGGCCGCCTCGCACTCCGCGAGGGATTCCAGCGCGCCCGCGAGGGAGGACAGGCGCGGGGGCATCGGCGCGGACCGGGCCAGTGCGCGTCGCAGGTCCACCGCCTCGCGGGCCAGGGGCAGGCCCGTCGCGGTCTCCCCGTGCTCGGCCAGCCGGAGCGCGAGGGTCTCGCAGCAGGTGGCGAGCTCGTGCCGGTACCTGCCGGGGCTCTCCTCCTCCAGGGCGCGGTAGAGATCGGTGGCCTCCTGGGAGGACGCCCGCGCGGCCGCGTCCTGCCGGACCGCGGTCAACCGGAGGGAGAGGTGGTGCAGTGCGGAGGCCAGCGCCGGGAGGTGGGTCTCGCGGCTCAGGCCCACCAGTTCCCGGCAGATCTCCGTGGAGCGCTGCGCGAGGGCCAGCGCCTCCTCGTCGCGGCCGCAGTCGGCGGCACGGTCGCTGAGGTTGCCGAGCGCGACCGCGTACTGGGGCAGATGCTCGACGGCGTCGGCCACGGCCAGTTCGCGGGCGGTCTCGGCCGCCTCGTTCGCCGCCGAGAGGGCCGCTTCCGGCTCTCCCGCGCGACTGAGGCACAGCGACAGGTTGTGCAGGCAGACGGCGAGCCCGGGAAGTGTGGCGGCACGGTCCGTCCCGGCGAGTTCGCGATGGGCTTCGACGGCCGCCACCGCCGGCCGCAGCGCGGCCCGGTAGGCGCCGGTCCGGGCGAGGGAGATGGCGAAGGTGTTGAGGAACATCGCGAATCCCTCGAGGTACACCGCCGGATCGGCCTCGGCGAAGGGCCGGCTGACCTCCACCGCCTCCCTGGCCGCGGCCAGCGCGGGTGCGAACTCACCGGCTCCGGCGAGCCGGTTGGCGAGGATGTGGAGCGAGTCCGCCAGATTGGGGAGGTAGGCGGCACCGACCGTGGTGGACAGCTTCCGGTAGGCCTCGGTGGCCTCGTGCGCCGCGGCCAGCGCGCCCTCGCGGTCTCCGGCGTCCCTGAGGCAGCGCGCGAGGAGGTGCAGGGATCCGGCGAGGCCGGGCAGGTAGTCGGCGGCGCTCGCTCTGACGAGTTCCCGATAGGCGTCGGCGGCCTCCCGGGCCGCCGACAACGCGCCCTCCCGGTCCCCTGTATCCGAACGGCACTGGGCGACCTGCAACAGGGAGCCGGCGAAGAACAGACGATGGGTCTCCGGGGCGGCGGGCATCAGCGCTCTGCGGATGGCGACGGCCTCTTCGGCCTCGGCGAGGGCGGCCCGGGGACCGTCCGAGGCGGTCACGATCAGCGCGTGGTCGTTGAGCGCGACCGCGAGGGCGGGAAGGAAGGTCTGCTCGTCGAGCGGGACCATCTCCCGCAGCAGCGCGATCCCCAGGTCGCCGGCCATCAGCGCATGGCTGACCAGGGCGTAGAACAGGTAGGGCGGCAGCTGCTCCTTCGGGACGCCCCGCTCGTAGCCGTCCCGGAGCCGCGCGACCATCGCCCGGCAGATCGCCTCCCCGCCGTCCGTCTCCCGCAGCGAGGCGTACCGCAGATGGTTCATCAGCTCGCGGTGGTAGAGGCGGTAGACGGCCTGCAGACCGTCGGTGTCCTCCACGATGTACTGGCCGTAGGCGGTCAGGACCCAGTCCAGATCGGCCGCCTGGTAGGTCCAGCCGTCATGGCTGCAGGCCGACGCGGCCATCTCCCAGACGCCTCCGGCCGGCATGCCGTTGTCGGCGCTCCAGGCGAGCGCGGTCAGCAACTCGCGGGCCGCGGCGGGGCGTTGCGTGCCCAGTGAGCGGTGCGGGGGGCCGTTGTCCAGGTCCTCCTCGAAGGCCGCCGCGATCGAGGCGGGCAGCGCCGTGTGCCACGCCTCCTCGCCGTGCTCGCGCCATCTGCGGATCAGGGACGTGGTGACCAGGCGGGCGAAGAGGAAGCCGCCGGCGCTCGCCACGGCCCGCTCGGCCAGCCGAGGGGCCACGTCGCGGATGCGGTGCTCGGCGACGCCCTCCGACCGCAGTCGCAGTCCCACATAAGCCGCCACGTCCTCGGCGGTGTCCGGCTCCTCGTCGAGACCGACCAGCTCCGTGGTGCTGACGAACCGGGTGAGCGCGTCGTCCAGCGTGGGCCGGTGGGCGCCGTGCGGACGAAACGGCCGGTCGCGGGACCCGAGCAGCACCGACGCCACCCGGCTCAGCGGTGCCAGCAGCTGCTCGACGATGGCTTCGGACTGCTCGGGGGCGGCCTCGTCCAGTCCGTCCAGGACGATCAGCGGCGGCCGCTCCCCGGCGGCGTCGGGATCCTCCAGCTCCTTGATCAGCGCCGACGGGGTCCGCGGCACCGGCAGGCCCAGCTTGTCCGCGAGGGCCGTCGCGATCTGCTGTGCGTTCAGCCCGCGCAGATGCAGCGCCGCGTCGACACTGCCCTCGCCGGGGTCGGGGAGGTCGCCGAGCGCCCCGTGCGCGAGCGTGGCGGCGCGCTGCCGGGGGTCGGAGAGGGTGGCGATCCGGCCGAGCACCGCCGACTTGCCGGACCCGGCGCTGCCGGTCACCTGGAACAGGCCCGGCCGGGCGGCCCGCATCCACGACACGATGGACTCCAGCACGCGGCGGCGTCCCGTGAAGAACCAGCCCTCCTCCGCGCCGGAGGCCCCGCGCGCGGCCAGGACCAGATGCTCCACCAGGTCCTCTCCGGCCTCCCGGCGCCACCGGGGGTTGCGGAAGATCGGCCGTGCGCTGCCCGAGCTGACGAACAGCGGCCGCTGGCTGTCCTGCGGCCACTGGGCCAGGGCGGCCTCGACCACCGTCGCGCCGGTCACCCCTCGGTTGCGTACGCTCCACTCGTGCCGGTAGGCCGACCCGCCGGGCCCTTCGCGCAGCACCCGGGTGAGGGTGTCCAGCAGCACGCCGCGGCCGTGGGCCCGTTCCTCGGGCTGACAGCTCGCCACCACCCCGAGCCAGGCGGACCGGCCCTCGGGCAGGGTCCGCTCCGCCCAGGTCTGCAGGGCCTTGCGCAGCGCGGGCAGTACGCCGGCCCCCGAGTGGCAGGTGTCGACCACGAGCAGGATCTGGTCGGCGCCGCACCGCAGGGCGGCCGACGCCAGCAGCTCGGTGGAGTAGGTCTGTTCCTCGTCCCCGATGTCGGCGGTGTCGCGGGTGATGAGCCGTAACGCGCCGTGGGACAGCTCGGCGTGCCCGGACCACAGCACCACCGCGGGCCCGTGGCGGCCGTCCTCCCGCCACCGATCCGACCACGACCGCACCGCGTCGCGCACCTCGTCGCGCCCCGGGTCCTCAAGGAGCCGGGGGGCGTAGCCGTACTCCTGGAGGAGGGCACACAGTTCGCTCATCTGCCGCCGCGCGCCGGGCAGGACGGGGAAGGCCGGCCGGTCGTACGACTCGACGACGACGCCCAGCGCGGTGCCGTGGCGGCCGCGCTCACCCATCGCCCTCGCCCACCAGCAGCAGCGCCGTCACCGACGAGTCCTGACGGCCGGTCACGCCCACCGCCACGCGATAGGCACCAGGGGCTGGGGCGGGGAAGGTGGTCGAGTAGCGGCCGTCGCCGCGATTGCCGAGCGTGTGCCGCAGCGGGCGGCCCGACTCCACGGGGTGGAGCGTCGCGCCGATCGCGAGTTCGTCCCCGCCCGGCACCTCGGGCGGGACCGTGACCGCCAGGTCGAAGGGCGCGCCGGCCGGCAGCAGCTCCGGGGCGTGCACGCTCAAGGGGACCGGATCGTCAAGCGGTGTCCGGTGGTAGGGGGGCTCGGCCGCGAGCCAGCCCCACAGGGCGTCGCGTACGCCGCGCCCGTTCTGCAGCGAGCCGTGCTGCTCGCAGGGGGTGTACCCGGTCGGCGTGCCGGCCGGTGCCGCCGAGAGCCGGGGTACCCGGCCGTCTCCGCCCTCGTCGAGGCCGTCGATGGTGTCCTGCGGCCGAAGCCGTTCACCGGCGATCCCGGCCGTCGTGGGCGTGGGCTGACGCACCCCCACGACCGGCAGGAGCGCGGCCCCGGCACCGGGGCGGGTGGCCGCCGCCCGCCGGATCCCCGCGTGGAACGCGCTCGCGTCGCGCAGCAGCTTCTCGTCCACGCCCACCAGCCCCGTGATCTCCCGCGGGTGGCGCAGGCCGCCCGGCTGGACGAGACAGGCGTAGTCGGGGGTGATCTGGTGCAGGGAGGGCAGGCTGCGGGCGAAGTCGGTGAGGTGGACGGCCCACGGCCCCCAGCCCACGCGGAGCCCGTTGACCAAGTGGACGAGCGCGCTGAGCGACCCGCGGTGCGGTGTCCCGAGGGTGACCACCCGCCTGGTGATCTCGAAGCCACCGAGGCACTCGACGTAGTGGCGGGCCACCAGCCCGCCCATGGAGTGGCAGAGGAAGACCACCCGGGCCGCCCGGCGCCGCGGTGCCGAGTCGCGCCACTGCGCGAGGGCCCGCTCCACCCGTTCCTTGAGGCGCTCGGCGTTGTACCGGCACGACAGGCGCCAGTCGTAGGGGAACGCCAGGAGGTTCGCCGGGACGTCGTCCCCCTCGCCGGGGCGGCGACGGCGCAGCGTGAAGAGCCCTTCGAGCCAGTCCAGCAGCCCGGTGTACCCGTCGACGACCGGGCCCACTCCGGGCAGCGCGTGCAGGGTCGGCATGACGCCGTGTGCGCGCACCCCGTCGCCGGGGTGGTCGTCCCCGAGGTCGGACGGCAGGGTGAGGGCCTTCACGGAGCGCCCGAAGGTGTGGATGGCCCGCCATACCGCTCCGCCGGACGGCCCCCACACCTCCTGGCCGTCGGCGTCCACGAGCCGGCTGCCCAGGATGCCCGGCAGCACCACCACCAAGTCGTCCACTCGTTCGCGCATCGGCTCCCCCCGGATCGCGGTGACGACACAGTAGCGGGCCGGGGCGGGTACGACGGTGCCCCCGCCCGGAGCTCCGGACGGGGGCACGCGTGTGGCCGATGAGCCTTACGGACCGATCCCGGTCTCGTGGTGGCCCTCAGTCGCCTGAGTGACTGCTAGAGACCGATCTCGGTCTCGAACTCGGCGGCCTCCAGGATCTGCTTGACCGTGGTCAGGTAGCGGGCGGCGTCCGCGCCGTCCACCAGACGGTGGTCGTAGGAGAGCGCGAGGTAGGTCATGTCGCGCACCGCGATGGTCTCGCCGAGGTCCGGGTGGTTGATGACCACCGGGCGCTTGACGGTCGCACCGATGCCCAGGATGCCGACCTGGTTCGGGGGCACGATGACGGTGTCGAACAGGGCGCCGCGCGAACCGGTGTTGCTGATGGTGAAGGTCGCACCGGACAGCTCGTCCGGCGTGATCTTGTTCGCGCGGACCTTGCCCGCCAGGTCCGCCGTCTTGCGGGCGATACCGGCGATGTTGAGGTCACCGGCGTCCTTGATGACCGGGGTCATCAGGCCCTTCTCCGCGTCCACCGCGATACCGACGTTCTCGGTGTCGAAGTAGGTGATGGTGCCCTCGTCCTCGTTGATCCGGGCGTTGATGACCGGGTGGGCCTTCAGCGCCTGGACGGCGGCCTTGACGAAGAACGGCATCGGGGAGAGCTTGACGCCCTCACGCTGCGCGAAGGCGTCCTTGGCCTTGTTGCGCATCCGCATGATCGAGGTGATGTCCACCTCGACCACGGAGGTCAGCTGCGCCTGGCCGTGCAGGGCCTTCATCATGTTGTCGCCGATGACCTTGCGCATCCGCGGCATCTTGACGGTCTGACCGCGCAGCGGGGACGCCTCGATGGCCGGGGCCTTCGACACCGCGGCCGGGGCGGCGGCCGGCGCGGCGGCCTTGGCGGCCTCGGCGGCGGCGACGACGTCCTGCTTGCGGATCCGGCCACCGACGCCGGTGCCCTTGACCGTGGCGAGGTTGACGCCGCTCTCCGCGGCGAGCTTGCGCACCAGCGGGGTGACGTACGCGCCCTCGCCCTCACCGGCGGCCGGGGCCGGGGTGACGGGCGCCGGGGCGGCGGCCGGAGCCGGAGCCGGAGCGGGCGCCGGAGCCGGGGCGGCCGGAGCGGGCGCCGGGGCAGGGGCGGGGGCCGGAGCCGGCGCGGGGGCCGGAGCCGGAGCCGGGGCGGCGGCGGGAGCCGGAGCGGCCGGGGCGGGCGCGGCGGCCGGAGCGGCACCCGCGGCACCGATCACGGCGAGCTTGGCGCCGACCTCGGCGGTCTCGTCCTCGCCGACGACGATCTGCAGCAGGGTGCCGGAGACCGGGGCCGGGATCTCGGTGTCGACCTTGTCGGTCGAGACCTCCAGCAGCGGCTCGTCGGCCTGGACCTCCTCGCCGACCTCCTTCAGCCAGCGGGTGACGGTGCCCTCGGTGACGCTCTCGCCGAGCGCGGGGAGGACGACGTCGGTGCCCTCGGCACCACCCGCGGGGGCGGCGGCGGGGGCGGCAGCAGCGGCCGGAGCCGGGGTGGGCTCGGGCTGCGGCTGGGCCGCGGGGGCCTCGGCGGCGGCGGGGGCCGCAGCCGCCGCCGGCGCACCGGTGCCGTCGTCGATGATGGCCAGCTCGGCGCCGACCTCTACGGTCTCGTCCTCGGCCACCTTGATGGCGGACAGGACGCCGGCGGCCGGGGCCGGGATCTCGGTGTCGACCTTGTCGGTCGAGACCTCGAGCAGCGGCTCGTCGGCCTCGACGCGCTCACCCTCGGCCTTCAGCCAGCGAGTGACGGTGCCCTCGGTGACGCTCTCGCCGAGCGCCGGCAGGGTTACGGAAACCGCCATGGTTTCGGTTGCTCCTTACGAATTGCGGGATGTGGTCGCGCCCGGGACTGGGGTCAGTCGTGGGAGTGGAGGGGCTTGCCGGCCAGGGCCAGGTGGGCCTCGCCGAGAGCCTCGTTCTGCGTCGGGTGCGCGTGGATCAGCTGCGCAACCTCGGCCGGCAGGGCCTCCCAGTTGTAGACCAGCTGGGCCTCACCGACCTGCTCGCCCATACGGTCACCGACCATGTGGACGCCGACCACGGCACCGTCCTTGACCTGGACGAGCTTGATCTCGCCCGTGGTCTTGAGGATCTTGCTCTTGCCGTTGCCCGCGAGGTTGTACTTCAGAGCGACGACCTTGTCGGCGCCGTACAGCTCCTTGGCCTTGGCCTCGGTGATACCCACCGAAGCGACCTCGGGGTGGCAGTACGTCACGCGCGGCACGCCGTCGTAGTCGATCGGGACGACCTTCTGGCCGGCCAGCCGCTCCGCCACCAGCATGCCCTCGGCGAAGCCGACGTGCGCGAGCTGGAGGGTGGGAACGAGGTCACCGACGGCGGAGATCGTCGGCACGTTGGTCTGCATGTACTCGTCGACCAGGACGTAGCCGCGGTCCATCGCGACGCCCTGCTCCTCGTAGCCCAGGCCCGCCGAGACCGGCCCGCGGCCGATCGCGACCAGCAGCACCTCGGCCTCGAAGGTCTTGCCGTCGGCGAGGGTGACCTTGACGCCGTCGGCGGTGTACTCGGCCTTGTCGAAGAAGGTGCCGAGGTTGAACTTGATGCCCCGCTTGCGGAAGGCCCGCTCCAGCAGCTTGGAGCTGTTCTCGTCCTCGACCGGGACGAGGTGCTTGAGGCCCTCGATGACGGTGACGTCGGTGCCGAAGGACTTCCACGCCGAGGCGAACTCGACGCCGATGACGCCGCCGCCCAGGATGATCGCGGACTCCGGGACGCGGTCCAGCGTCAGCGCGTGGTCCGAGGAGATGATGCGGTTGCCGTCGATGTCCAGGCCCGGCAGCGACTTCGGCACGGAGCCGGTCGCCAGCAGGATGTGGCGGCCCTGGACCTGCTGGCCGTTGACCGCGACGGAGGTCGGGGAGGACAGCCGGCCCTCGCCCTCGATGTAGGTCACCTTGCGGGAGGCGACCAGACCCTGCAGGCCCTTGTACAGGCCCGAGATCACGTCGTCCTTGTACTTGTGGACGCCCGCGATGTCGATGCCCTCGTACGAGGTCTTGACACCGAACTGGGCGGCCTCACGAGCCTGGTCCGCGATCTCACCGGCGTGCAGCAGCGCCTTGGTGGGGATGCAGCCGTTGTGCAGGCAGGTGCCGCCGAGCTTGTTCTTCTCGATCAGGGCGACGTCCAGGCCCAGCTGCGCCCCGCGCAGGGCAGCGGCGTAACCACCGCTTCCGCCACCGAGGATCACTAGGTCGAAAACGGTGCTGGCGTCGTTCGCCACGTCACGTCCTCCATGCATGGGTGCGCCGGAGCCGGTCGTCGATGACCGGGCCGCGGCTGTTGTTCGGCCGCTTTTACTTCGGCCCTGGGTAAGGGGGGCCCTGTCCTGCCGAGAACCCATCTTCGCACTTGTTCAACGAAGCCGGGACGGCGGGCCGGGCTCTGGGCGGCCGATCGGCCGCCTCGACGGGGTTACTGGTGCGTAAAACGGTGCAGTGGCGCGCAGCGCCGCCTGGGAAGGGTGGTGGCGGGCGACGGGCGGGGGGATTTCGTTGAGGGCGAACATGTACGCAAACGCACACACCGACGGCCCCGGGCGGTGAGCTCGGGGCCGTACGGACATATCAGGTGCGACGGCGCCGGCGTCAGCCGAGGTCGCCCGCGGCGGTGCGCTCGGCGAGCCGGACCAGGGTGCGCACCGCGGAGCCGGTGCCGCCCTTGGGGGTGTAGCCCCAGGCCGAGCCCTCGTGGAAGGCCGGGCCCGCGATGTCCAGGTGCGCCCAGGCGATGCCCTCGCCGACGAACTCCTTCAGGAAGATGCCGGCGACCAGGCCGCCGCCCATCCGGTCACCCATGTTGGCGAGGTCGGCGACCGGGGAGTCCATGCCCTTGCGCAGGTGGTCGGGCAGCGGCATCGGCCAGGCCTGCTCGCCGACCTCCTCCGCGATCTCGAAGATCGAGGTGCGGAAGGCGTCGTCGTTGGACATGATCCCGAAGTGGCGGTGGCCCAGCGCCAGCACCATCGCGCCGGTCAGCGTGGCGACGTCCACGATGGCGTCCGGCGACTCCTCCGAGGCCCGGGTCAGCGCGTCGGCCAGGACCAGGCGGCCCTCGGCGTCGGTGTTCAGCACCTCGACGGTCTTGCCGCTGTACATGGTCAGCACGTCACCGGGGCGGGTGGCGGAGCCGGACGGCATGTTCTCCGCGAGCGCCAACCAGCCGGTGACGTTGACCTCCAGCCCCAGTCGGGCGGCGGCCACGACCGC
This sequence comes from Streptomyces sp. NPDC059008, assembly GCF_042749045.1. NCBI lineage: Bacteria > Bacillati > Actinomycetota > Actinomycetes > Kitasatosporales > Streptomycetaceae > Streptomyces > Streptomyces sp. NPDC059008. Next base: position 67,210 of record NZ_JBHYJC010000028.1, read on the forward strand.
GGCGAAGACGGCGGCCGCACCGCTCATGTCGCACTTCATGGTCTCGTTGTGACCGGCCGGCTTGAGCGAGATGCCGCCCGAGTCGTAGGTGATGCCCTTGCCGACCAGGGCCAGGGTCCTGGTCGCCTTGGCGTGCGTGTGCGCGATCCGTACCAGCCGCGGCGGCGCCTCCGAGCCCTGGCCGACGCCCATCAGGCCGCCGTAGCCGCCCTTCTTGAGCGCCTTCTCGTCCAGCACCTCGACCTTGAGGCCGAACTCCTTGGCCGCGGCCTGCGCCTGGGCGGCGAAGGACTTCGGGTCCAGGTCGTTGGAGGGGGTGTTGATCAGGTCGCGGGCGCGGTTGACCTCCGCGGCCAGCGCCTGGGAGCGCTCGGCGGCGGCCTTGAACTCCTTGTCGCGCGGCTTGCCGCCGAGGATCGCGACCTCGCCCAGGGGTGCCGACTTGCTGTCGCTCTTCTTGCCGCCCTTGGCACCGTTGCCGTTGCCGTTGGAGCGGTACGCGGTGAAGGCGTACGCGCCCAGCAGCGCGCCCTCGCCGACCGCGGCGGCGGCCTCGGCGTCCTCGACCGGGAGGGCGAAGCCGGCCTTCTTGCTGCCGGACAGCGCGCGGGCGGCGCTGCCCGCGGCGCGCCGCAGCGCCTCGTTGTCGAAGGCCTCGCCCTTGGCCGGGGCGTCGCCCAGGCCGACCGCCAGCACGACCGGAGCCTTGAGGCCGTCGGCGGCGGGCAGCTTGGTCACCTCGCCCTCGGCACCACTCGCGCCGAGGGTCTCCAGCACGGTGGCGAGCTTGCCACCGAAGGCCGCCTCCACGGCCTCCGCGCCGGGGGCGACCACGACGCCCTTGGCGCCCTTGGCGACGCCGACGACGACGGCATCCGCGCGCACCGTTGCGGCGGACGAAGTACTGAGGGTCAGTGCAGTCACGGTGATGAGAGTCCTGTTCCTGTCCGGGAATCCGTTGTGCGCCTTGGGCGCTGCTGCGGCCGAGCCTACGCTCGGCGGCGCCGCGAGGCCCGGTGTGCTGCCGCACCCGATGCGGCGTGGGTGCATAACGGTCACGGCGGTAGGTACGCCCCCGGTCCCCGCATTCGGTGAACTGGCCAGTAACGAAAGGGAGTTGGGCGAGGCGCCGGTCACCCGAGGGCGAGTACGACCAGCGCCGCCAGTCCCGCGCTCTCCGCGAGCGCGCCGAACACATCCCCCGTCACCCCGCCGAACCGTCGCCGGCAGTGCCCCAGCAGCAGTTCGCCGAGTCCCAGCCCGAGCAGCGCCGCGAGCCCGGCGTGCAGCGCGCCGTACCCGCCGAAGGCGGCACCCGCCCCCGCGCACCCGGCGGCCACCAGCGCGGCACACAGCAGCGCCGCACGGACGGGAACGGCGCCCGCGACCGCCGCACCGAGCCCCTCGGGGCGGGCGGCCGGCACCCCCGTACGGGAGGCGAGGGTCAGCGCGCCGCGCGCGGTGACCGCCGCGACCGCCGCCGCCAGCGCACCGTGCGCCCAGCCCGTCGCGTACAGCTCGCTCAGTGCGGCCACTTGGGCCAGCAGGGTGAACAGCAGCGTGATGACCCCGAACGGGCCGATGTCGGACTGCTTCATGATGCGCAGCGCGTCCTCGGCGGGCCTGGCGCTGCCCAGGCCGTCGGCGGTGTCGGCGAGCCCGTCCAGATGCAGGCCGCGGGTGAGTACGGCGGGCACCGCGGCGGTGGCGACCGCGGCGAGCAGCGCCCCGCCGCCGAGCAGCAGCAGCGCCCCGCCGAGCGCGGCCGCGCACAGCCCGACGACCAGCCCGGCCAGCGGTGCGCAGAGCATCCCGCCGCGCGCCGCGGCCCGGTCGAAGCGGGTGACGCGCACCGGCAGCACGGTCAGCGTCCCGAACGCGAAGCGCAGGGCGTCGGCGGCGGTCGGGGGAGCGGGGGTCTCGTTCACCGCGGCAGGCTATCCGGCCGACCCCGGCGGGGAATTGCCGTCAACTGGCCGTTAAATGGCCTTACGCGACAATTGGGGAGCGTGTGGGATGGGCCACTGGTGGTACCGCAACATCGTCGAGCCGGGGAAACTGCCGCTGCTGCTCGCCCTGGCCTCGTTCGTGCTGACCTTCCTGGTGACCCGGGTCATCACCCGTCTCATCCGCGCCGGCCGGGGCCCGTTCCGCGACATCTCACCCGGCGGCCTGCACGTCCACCACGTCGTCCCCGGAGTGATCCTGATGGTCGTCGGCGGCTTCATCGCCCTCGCCGGCGGCCGGCGCGGCTTCGGCGCCGGAGCCGCGGCGGTGCTCTTCGGCGTCGGCGTCGGACTCGTCCTGGACGAGTTCGCGCTGATCCTCCACCTGGACGACGTCTACTGGACCGAGCAGGGGACCAAGAGCGTCGAGATCGTCATCCTCACCGCCGCGCTGGTCGCCCTGGTTCTCGGCGGCTTTCTGCCCTTCGGCGTCAACGAACTGAGCCCGGACGAGACCGTCGACCGCCTCACGGTCGTGCGGACCGTGGCCGGCAACTTCCTCCTCGCGGTCGTCGCGCTCGTCAAGGGCAAGGCCCGGATCGCCGTCATCGGGGTCTTCGTGCCGTTCGTCGCGCTCTTCGGCGCGCTCCGGCTGGCCCGGCCCAACTCGCCCTGGGCCAGGCGCTTCTACCGCAAACGGCCCAAGGCGCGGGCCCGCGCACAGGTCCGCGCCTACCGCCACGACCGCCGCTGGTCGGGGCTGCGCCGCAAGGTCGAGCACCTCATCGGCGGCGCCCCGAGCCGCTGATCCGAGCCGCGTCCCGCGGCTTCCTGGGCCGCGTGGCCTCCCACAGCCCGCACACCACCAGCACCGCCAGAATCGCCGCGACGTGCTCCTTGCCGGCCAGGTTGTTCTTGACGAACACCACCTCGAAGAGCATCGCCAGCACCACCAGCGAACCGGTGAACCACGCCCGGTAGCGCCAGCAGACGTACACCGCCAGCCCCACCACGGCCGCCGACGGCCCGGTGTCGATGACGTACTTGTCCGAATCGGGCAGTCCGATGGGGCTCTGCGGGCCGATCCAGATGCCGATCCGCGCGTACATCGTCCCGGCGAGCGTGGCGAGGTAGGCGACCAGCAGCGTCTGCCGCCAGCCCACACAGATCTCCGCGATCCCGAAGACCACCAGGATCTGCGCCAGCGCGCCCCACACCGGGAGGTCCAGCGCGGGCACGAACAGCGACAGTGGAGTGCGCAGCAGCGCCACCCACAGATGCTCCCAGGCCTGTACGGACCCGATGTCCTGGACCGTCCGATAGCCCCAGGGCTGGTTCTGCACGTACTGGAAGACCAGGGTCAGGCACACCGCGGCGAGCGTCACCGGAATGGCCCGCAGCTTCGATGCGGCCAGCGCGGACCGGACCGTCCCCCACAGCGGGCCCCACTCGGCACGCGCGGCGCGGCGCAGGGCGGATCCCTCCGGCCGCCCCACCCCAGCCTCGGTCATCTCACGTTCTCCAGGTGCTTGCGGTTCAGCCACTTGGGCAGACCCGGTGCTTCCAGGAAGCCTTCCGCCCGGCCTGCGGCGATGCCGATGCGCAGCAGGTCGGTGCTCTTTTCGAAGAGCATGTACCGCGGCTCCCAGATCGGCCGGTATTTCGCATTGGCGCGATAGAGCGATTCGATCTGCCACCACCTGGAGAAGAAGCTGAGCAGCGAGCGCCACAGGCGCAGCACCGGGCCCGCGCCGAGCCGCGATCCGCGTTCGAAGACGGAGCGGAACATCGCGAAGTTCAGTGAGAGCTGAGTGATCTCCACCTCTTTCGCCCGCTGGATCAGCTCCAGGACCATGAACTCCATCAGCCCGTTCTCGGAGTCGCGATCACGTCGCATCAGGTCCAGCGACAGGCCCTTCTCGCCCCACGGCACGAAGCTCAGCAGCGCCCGCAGCCGCCCCTCGGCGTCGGAGCACTCCAGCATCACGCAGCGCCCGTCGCCCGGATCGCCGAGCCGGCCCAGCGCCATCGAGAAGCCGCGCTCGGTCTCCCCGTCGCGCCAGTCGTCCGCCAGCCGCAGCAGCCGGTCCATCTCCTCGGTCGGAATGTCCTCGTGGCGGCGGATCCGGACGGTGTAGCCGGCCCGCTCGATGCGGTTGTACGCCTGCCGGACCGTGCGCATCGCCCGGCCGCCGAGGGTGAACTCCGCGGTCTCCACGATCGCTTCGTCGCCGAGCTCCAGCGCGTCCAGCCCGTGCCGGGCGTAGATCGTGCCGCCCTCCTCGCTCGCCCCCATCACCGCCGGCGCCCAGCCGTGCTCCCGGGCCTCGGCCAGCCACACCTCGATCGCCCCGGGCCAGGCCTCGGGGTCGCCCAGCGGATCGCCGGAGGCCAGCGAGACCCCGCCCACCACGCGGTAGGTGACCGCGGCCTTGCCGCTGGGGGAGAACAGCACGCTCTTGTCGCGGCGCAGTGCGAAGTAGCCCAGCGAGTCGCGGGCGCCGTGCCGCGCGAGCAGGGCGCGCAGCCGCTCCTCGTCGTCCTCGGTGATCGCCTCGGTGCTGCGCACGGACCGGAACGCCGCCCACAGGACGGCCACCAGCAGCAGCGCGCTGAGCACGTTGATCGCGACATTGACCCAGTTCGGGGTGGTGATCCCGGGGAAGTGCCGGTCGTCGGGGGCCAGCGACACCAGCCGCATCAGCCCGTAGCGCCAGCGCTGGACGAACGTCGAGGAGGCGTCCTGCGCGGTGTTGGTGACGGTCACCAGCAGCGCCGCCAGCAGCGAGGTGACCAGCAGCCCGCCGACCGCGGTGAGGGCCGCCAGCTTCGGGTTCGAGCGGTCGCCCTTGGCGTAGAACTCCCGGCGCCCGACCACCAGCGCGGCGGTGAACAGCAGCGTCACCAGCAGCGACACCCAGTTCTGCGGATGGCCGCGGAACTCCGGGGCGGCCGCCAGCGCGAAGCCGAACAGCAGCGACAGCAGCCCGGACAACACCAGGTTCAAGATCCACGCCGCCCGCTTGCGCCGCCGCAGCGTCACCGACAGGAACAGCGAGAAGGCGCCGGACGCGAAGCCCGCCGTGAGCAGATACGGGGTGAAGTACTCCTCGATGTTGTGCCGGCGGATGTCGTTGCCGAACGACACCCACACCGCGCTCAGCAGGTTGATGAACGTGACGGTACGCAGGTACCAGATGCCGAACCCGGCACCCCGCTGTGACCAGCGACCGCGGCGGCGGTCCTCGTGGTCTTCATCCGGACGCAAGCGATGTCTCCCATAAAAAACGTGTAAAGCGTGATCTTATGGGGCGCCGCCGGTGGTCCGGTACGGGCGTGAAGTCACGAGCGTCCCTGCGCGGGACGCCCGTCCGATCGCTCGGCACGGCGGCCGGCCGTTGCCGGCCGGCGCCGCGTCAGTCGCGTACGGGCAGTTCTGCCGCCAGGGCCGCGGCGGCCTGCACCAATGGCAGAGCCAGCAACGCCCCCGTCCCCTCACCCGCACTGACGCCGTGGTCGAGCAGAGGGTTGAGTGCGATCCGGTCCAGCGCCTTGGCCTGCGCCGGCTCACCGCTCGCCTGACCGGCCAGCCACCAGTCCGGGGCCCGGAACGCCACCCGCTGCGCCACCAGCGCACAGGCCGCCGAGACCACCCCGTCCAGGATCACCGGCGTCCGCCGCACCGCGCTCTGCAGCAGGAAGCCGGTCATCGCGGTCAGGTCCGCGCCGCCGACCGCGGCCAGCAGCTCCAGCTGGTCGCCGAGCACCGGTCGGGCCCGGCGCAGCGCGTCGCGGATCGCCGCGCACTTGCGCATCCAGGCCAGGTCGTCGATCGGGGCCCCGCCCCGCCCGGTGACCACCGAGGCGTCCGTGCCGCACAGCGCGGCGATCAGCGTGCCCGCGGCCGTCGTGCCGCCGACGCTCAGATCGCCCAGCACCACCAGGTCGGTGCCGGCGTCCGCCTCCTCGTCCGCGATCGCCATCCCGGCCCGGAACGCCGCCTCGGCCTCCTCGGCCGTCAGCGCGTCCTCGACGTCGATCCGGCCGCTGGAGCGCCGCACCCGATGGCGGGTCACCTCCTCGGGCAGCTCCTGCGGATCGCAGTCCACCGCCATGTCGACCACCCGCAGCCGCACCCCCAGCCGGCGGGCCAGCACCGCGGTAGGGCTCGCACCGTCCAGCACGGCCCGTACGAGGTCCCGGGTGCCGCCGGCCGGCCGGGCCGACACCCCCAGCTCCGCCACCCCGTGGTCCCCGGCGAACAGCAGCACCCGCGGCCGCTCGACGGGCCGCACCGGCACCTGCTGCTGTGCGGCGGCCAGCCACTCGCCCAGCTCGTCGAGCCGGCCGAGCGCCCCCGGCGGCACGGCCAGCCGCGCCCGCCGCTCCTCGGCGTCACGGCGCGCCCCGCCGTCGGGGCGCTCGATCAGTTCGGCGAATTCATCGAGGTTCAGGCTGCTCATTGGGCGCAGATTACCGGTCACCCTTATCCGGCGGCGGCTGGGGCGGGGCCGTGGGGGCTGAGCTTCGTTCACGCGTGGTGAAGTGCGGCCTGGTCACCCTTATCCGGCGGCGGCTGGGGCGGGGCCGGGGGGGCTGAGCTTTGTTCACGGGTGGTGAAGTGCGGCCTGGTCACGCTTATCGGGCGGTGGCTGGGGCGGGGCCGGGGCGGTAGCCGTGGGGGGGTGAAGCTCTGCTCACCGCACCGCGAAGTGCAGCTCGCACACCGTCGGCGTGCCCGCCCGCAACCCCGCCAGCCGGTGCCGCAGCCCCGCCGGCCGCCGCTCACGTACGGCGACGATGCCCGGGTGCGCGCCCGCCAGCCGCGGCAGATCCCGCCGCGGCAGCGCGTCGAAGACCAGCGCACCACCGGGAAACCGCTCCGCGCACGCCGCGAGCAGCGCACGCACCCCGGGCGGCGAGCGCCGCAGCAGCCCGCCCGGGGCCGTGACGATGACCCCGCGCTGCGGCTCGCGCACCGCGTCCAGCCAGCGGTGATCGGCCATCGCGCCGGCGACCGTACGCCGCCGGGCGCCGTCCGGCAGCAGCATCCGGCGCAGCGCGGCGGACTCCGCCGGCTGCACCGTCAGCCAGTTCAGCCGCCCGTTGTCCAGCCGCCAGAAACCGGTGCCCAGTCCCTCGCCGAGGGCGACCACGGTCGCCTCGGGGTGTCGCGCGAGGTAGGCACGGACGGCCGCGTCGGTCAGCTCGGTTCCGGTCACCGAACCTCCTGGAGGATTCCCCAGGCTTCAGTCTGGGGTGGGGGCACCTGCCGCTTGCGGGGGAGAATCCGGCTTCCCGCCGGGCGGGGAAGGGAGAGTCGGATAGTCGTCGGGTGATTCGGTGTCCGCGATCCGTGCTGGTGAGGGGCACCGCGAAGATCGTTATGGCTCAACTGTCAGTCCTCCCGGGTAGCTTCGGGTGCATGACGACAGAAGCGACGACGGAGATCGCCGGGCACGCCCGGTACACCTTCCGTGTTCGCTTGTCGGTGACGGCCCGGCGCGCACTCGAGGCCGAGTGGGACCGGTGCCGCTGGGTGTGGAATGAGTGCGTCGCGAAGTCCCAGCAGGTCCACCAGGCAGCGAAGGCCACCGGTGAGAAGCTGACCTGCGGGCCGGCTCGGCTCGACAGGATGCTGACCGACGCCCGCAGGGTGACGCCGTGGCTGCGTGGGGGCAGCTCGGTTCCCCAGCAGCAGCTGATACGCGACTTCGGCAGGTCCCGAGCCAAGGCCCTTAAGGACATCAAGGACCGGCTGCCGATGCGGCAGCGGGCCGGGATGCCGAGGTACAAGAAGAAGCGCGATGCCCTTCCGACACTGAACTACACCCGGCGAGGGTTCCGGTGGAAAGACGGGTGCCTGCACCTCGCGGGCGGGATCGTCGTACGCCCGGTGTGGTCGTGTGAGCTGCCCATGCCGCCGTCCAGCGTGCGCGTGTACCGCGACACTGTGGGGCATTGGTGGGCGAGTTTTGTCGTCCTCGCGCCGACCGAGACCCTGCCCACGACCGGCCGTGTGATCGGCATCGACTGGGGCGTCAAGGAGACCGCGACCACCACGTCCGACGCGTACGACCTTCCCCACGCGCAGCACGGGACGAAGGCTGCGGCGAATCTGACGCGGTACGACCGCATGATGGCCCGGCGCAAGCCGAAGAGGGGCCACGCCGCCTCGAAGGGCTACCGCGAGGCGAAGAAGCTGCGGGCGAAGCTGCACAAGAAGATCGCCCGCCAGCGCCAGGACACCGGCCGCAAGTGGGCGAAGAAGGTCGTACGCGACCATGACGCCCTCGCCGTGGAGGACTTCCGTCCGAAGTTCCTCAGCCGTACCACCATGGCCCGCAAGGCCGCTGACGCGGCGATCAGCACCACGAAGAAGGCCTTGGTCGAGATGGGCCGCAAGCACGGCCGCGCCGTGCATCTGGTACACCCCGCGCACACCACCATGGACTGTGCGCAGTGCGGAGCGAGAACCAAGCACGCACTACCTCTTTCCGAGAGAACGTATGCCTGCACCGCGTGCGGAGCCGTCTCGCCCAGAGACAAGAACTCCGCCCGCGTGATGCTGGTCCGGGCTGGTCTCGTACCCGGCTAGTGCTGATCGTGTAAGACCTGCTGGTCCGCCGGACCGCAGGCGGCGTGAGCTAGGAATCCCCCTTGTTCACGAGGGGGAGGTGTCAAGGGTCAACAGCACCCGCCACCACGCCCCGGGGCAAGCGGACACGGGCGCCTCGGGGCAACCGTCATCCACGCAGCGCAAGCGCCTGGCCCGCGACGACCAGCAGCACCTGCTCGCACTCCGCGCCGAACGCCGCGTTCAGCCGCCCCAGTTCGTCGCGGAACCGGCGGCCGGCCGCGGTCGCCGGCACCACCCCCGAGCCCACCTCGTTGCTGACCGCCACCACCGGCCGGTGGGTCTGGCGCAGCGCCGCCACCAGCGCGTCGGCCCGCTCCCGCAGCGCCCGCCGGCCACCGGCCTCCCAGGTCGCGTCGTCCCATGCCCCGACCTCGTCCATCGCATGCGTCAGCCACAGCGCGAGGCAGTCGATCAGCAGCGGCGAGGCGTCGGCCGGCCGGTCGTTGCCGGGGTCCGGGCCGGGCCAGGCGGCCTCCCCGTCCGGCCCGGCCGCCTCCAGCAGCGGCACCAGATCGCAGGTCTCGACGGTGCGCCAGCTGCTCGGCCGCCGCTCGCGGTGCAGCGAGATCCGCTCCGCCCACTCCTCGTCGCCGTCCCGGGTGCCGCCGGTCGCCACGTACAGCACGTCGGGGAACGCCGCGAGCCGCCGCTCGGCCTCCACCGACTTCCCGCTGCGCGCCCCGCCCAGCACCAGCGTGCGCCGCGGCAGATCCGGCACCGCGTGGTACTCGCCGACCACCAGCGAGCCGCCGTCCGCCACCGCCCGGGCGCCCACCGCCGCCAGCCGGCGGTGCAGTTCGGGCCCCGGCGGCACACCGTGGTCGATGTGCACCGCCACCACGTCGGTCGCCGCGTCCACCGCCCCGCTCGCCCGCAGCCGGGCCAGCGCGTCCGGCCGCTCCAGTACGTCGAGCAGCACCAGGTCGTACGGACCGCTGCCGCCCACGCCCTCCTGGCCGGCGCCCACGCCGTTGACGTCGCCCAGCCCGGCCGGCGCCGCACCCGGCGGCAGATACAGCAGCCGCTCACCGTCGGGGCCGGAGATCTCGTACCCGGTCCCCGGGATGTCCACCGCCAGGGCGCGCACCCGGTGCCCGTCGAGCAGCGCCAGCTCCCGCCCGTCGGCGACCCGGCCCGGCGTGGGCAGCCCGGCCGGCACCTCCATCACCGGCCCGTCGTGCGGATGCGACAGCAGCACCTGCCGTACGCCGGCCAGCGACTTGCCGGCACGGGCCGCGGCGAAGGCCGGGCCGGGTGTCAGATCGATCAGCAGCGCACCGTCGACGAGCAGCGCGGTCGCCGCCCGTGCCTCGTCGCCGACGGCGGTCGCACAGCGGGCACAGGGGCAGCCGGGGCGCGGCAGGCCCCGTGGGGCCCCGGTGCCGAGGAGAGTCACATCCACACCGCCGAGTTTCTCGCGTCCCGCCCCGCCGGGCGCGGCGGGGGCACCTCCCGACACGGCCAATCCGGTACGGCATGTTCCCGTACGGCGGGGTGGGGCAGGGCCGGACCGCAGCCACCAACGGCTCCGCCCCGGCTCACCACCACGCACCGGAACAAGGCCGTTAAGCTGCCGATCAGCACGGAAGCACGACATTGCGGAGTGCGTCGAGACGCGGTCCGCGGTGGCACAGACACGTACTCGGTGGGATCCAGGAGGCGCACATGGTGTGGACGTGGCGGTTCGAGAAGACCGACGGTACGGAGACGGCGCCGCCCGTGGAACCGGAGGAGTTCACCACGCAGGGCGACGCGGAGTCCTGGATCGGCGAGGAGTGGAAGGACCTCCTCGACGGCGGCGTCGACCAGGTCCGCCTCTTCGAGGACGGCACGGAGATCTACGCGGCGCCCATGAGCCTGCACGCCGCCGCCGAAGAGGGCTGACCGCCGAACGGGTGCGGGGCCGGGTCCGAACGGACCCGGCCCCGCACCCGGAAGACCAAACCGGCCGCTACGGCCGCTCGCCCCGCTTGACCTGGGGCTTGGGCAGGCGCAGCCGCCGCATCTGCAGCGTCCGCATCACCGCGTACGCCTTCACGCCCTTGACGTTCTCCTTCGGGAACCGCTCCTGCAGCTGCTTGCCCATGCGGAACCAGATGAGGACCGAGTCGAGCACGATCAGCACGATGATCACGAGCCACAGCAGCAGCGCGATGCTCTGGATCGAGGGCACCCGGATCATGGTGAGCACCAGGATCACCACGGCCATCGGCAGGAAGAACTCCGCGACGCACCAGCGCGAGTCGACGTAGTCACGGGCGAACCGGCGCACCGGTCCCTTGTCGCGCACCGGCAGATACCGCTCGTCGCCGCTGGCCATTGCCTCACGCTGGCGGGCCATGTCCGCACGGCGGGCCTCCCGCTGCGCCTTGGCGGCGTCCTTGCGGTTGGTCGGCGTCTGCGCACGGGAGCGGCGCTGCGACTGGGAGTCGCTGCGCTTCGGCGTCGGGCGGCCCTTGGGGGCCTGCGGGTCGCGGGGCTGCTGGGGCTGGTCCGCGGTCACCTTGGCGGTCGCGGCCTGCTCATCCTTCGAACGGCTTCGGAACACAACACCCAAGGGTACGTGGTCGCCGCGCGAGGGCGAGGGTCCGGCGGGGCACGATAAGGCAACGGCGTTCCCCCGCGACGTGGCGAGCCGGGCAGGAGCCGTTGGTGGTTGCGGTTGGTGGGTGGGTTGGGTTCGGGTGCTGAGGCGTTCCCCCGCGACGTGGCGAGCCGGGCAGGAGCCGTTGGTGGTTGCGGTTGGTGGGCGGGTTTGGTTCGGGTGCTCAGGTGTTCCCCCGCGGTGTGGCGGGCCGGGGCGGGTGCCGTTGGTGGTTGCGGTTGGTGGGTGGGTTGGGTTCGGGTGCTGAGGCGTTCCCCCGCGACGTGGCGAGCCGGGCAGGAGCCGTTGGTGGTTGC
>NZ_JBHYJC010000028.1:78796-92825 GCF_042749045.1 Streptomyces sp. NPDC059008
GGTCAGTAGGCGGCTCTGGTTCGCGTGCTCAGGTGTTCCCCCGCGGCGTGCTGGGCCGGGGCGGGAGCCGTTGGTGGTTGCGGTTGGTGGGTGGGTTTGGTTCGCGTGCTCAGGTGTTCCCCCGCGGCGCGGCGTGGCGAGCCGGGGCAGGCGTCGTTGGTGGTTTCGGCCGGTGGGTGGGTCTGGTTCGGGTGCCCATCCGGTGCGCATCCGGGCCCACCGTGCCGGGCGCCTACTCCTTGCGCGGGAGAAGACGCGCTCCGCGATCGTCCTGGAGGATGAGCGCATCCGGGCGCGAACAGTGCGGTAATGGAACCAGGGCCCGTACTGTGGGGTCTGTAGATGTGCTGGAGCCTAAGCCCGAGGCGACTCGGTCAGAAGGGGGCGCGCGAGGCCCATGAGCGATGGTGTCATGAAGCGGATGGGGATGATCTTCCGCGCGAAGGCCAACAAGGCCCTGGACCGGGCCGAAGACCCGCGCGAGACCCTCGACTACTCGTACCAGAAGCAGCTGGAACTGCTGCAGAAGGTACGCCGCGGTGTCGCCGACGTGGCGACCTCCCGCAAGCGCCTGGAGCTGCAGCTCAACCAGCTCCAGGGCCAGTCCGCCAAGCTGGAGGACCAGGGCCGCAAGGCGCTGGCGCTCGGCCGCGAGGACCTGGCCCGCGAGGCGCTGACCCGGCGCAGCGCGCTGCAGCAGCAGGTCACCGACCTGGAGACGCAGCACCAGACGCTGCAGGGTGAGGAGGAGAAGCTCACGCTCGCGGCGCAGCGGCTGCAGGCCAAGGTCGACGCCTTCCGTACGAAGAAGGAGACGATCAAGGCCACGTACACGGCCGCCCAGGCGCAGACCCGGATCGGCGAGGCCTTCTCCGGCATCTCCGAGGAGATGGGCGACGTCGGCCTGGCGATCCAGCGTGCGGAGGACAAGACCGCGCAGCTGCAGGCCAGGGCCGGTGCCATCGACGAGCTGATGGCCTCCGGCGCGCTGGACGACCCGTCCGGTATGGCCAAGGACGACATCACCGCCGAGCTGGACCGGCTCTCCGGCGGCAGCGACGTCGAGCTGGAGCTGCAGCGGATGAAGGCCGAGCTCGCGGGCGGCCCGTCGGCCGGCAAGCAGGCCCTCGAAAGCGGTCAGGGCGGCCAGGGCCAGCCCGCGCCGCAGCAGGACCAGCCGCGTTTCGACAAGCAGTGACGGTCGCCGGGGGTTAGCCTCGCAGGGATCGTCGGGACCGGACCGAGGGAGACCGTCGTGATCGTGCGGATCATGGGGGAGGGCCAGGTGAAGTTGGACGACGCCCACTTCATCGAGCTCAACAAGCTGGACGACGAGCTGCTCGAGGAGATGGAGAGCGGCGACGAGGAAGGCTTCCGGCGCACTCTCGGTGCCCTCCTGGAGGCGGTGCGCCGTATGGGCACGCCGCTTCCCGACGACGCCCTCGAACCGTCCGAGCTGATCCTGCCGTCCCCGGACGCCTCCCTCGCAGAGGTCCGGGAGATGCTCAGCGACGACGGCCTCATTCCGGGCTGACCGCCCGCCCCCAGCTCCACTCCAGCGCATACGGCACACGGCGCCCCGGTCCCCTCTCGGACCGGGGCGCTACCGTTTCCTCTTGTGAGTCCCCTCGACCCCGGTCCGGAAGCGCCCCGCGCCACCGGCCGCTTCCAGTGGCACCGGACGCATCCGCTCGCGGTCGACGCCGCCCTGGCGGCGGCCGTGTTCGCGTGCATCCTGTTCGGCGCGGTGGTCGACCCGCACCGCGTCCACGGCCCGCAGTGGGCGCCGCACCGGCTCTCCGCCTCGGCCGTGGTGCTGGCCGCGCTGGCCTGCGCCACCCTGGTGTTCCGCCGCCGGCTGCCCCGTACGGTCCTGGCGGCCACCGGCACCCTGACCATCGTCGAGCTGCTCGTCCGCGCCGGCGACCCGCGCGCCCCGGTGGTCGGCGCCGCCGCGATCGCGCTCTACAGCCTCGCCTCGCGCACGGACCGGCCCACGACCTGGCGGCTCGGCGCGCTGACCGCGGTCGTGCTGACCGCCTCCTCGATGCTCTACGGGCCCCGCCCCTGGTACGCGCAGGAGAACCTCGGCATCTTCGCCTGGACGGGCATGGCCGCCGCCGCGGGTGACGCGGTGCGCAGCCGCCGCGCCTTCGTGGACGCCATCCGCGAGCGCGCCGAGCGCGCCGAGCGCACCCGCGAGGAGGAGGCCCGCCGCCGGGTCGCCGAGGAGCGGATGCGCATCGCCCGCGACCTCCATGACGTCGTCGCCCACCACATCGCCCTGGTCAACGTCCAGGCCGGGGTCGCCTCGCACGTCATGGACAACCGCCCCGACCAGGCCAAGCAGGCCCTGGCGCACGTCCGCGAGGCGTCCCGCTCGGCGCTGGAGGAGCTGCGTGCCACGGTCGGCCTGCTGCGCCAGTCCGACGACCCCAAGGCGCCGACCGAGCCGGCACCGGGCCTCGGCGTCCTCGACCAGCTCGTCGAGGGTTTCGTCCGCGCCGGTATCCCCGTCGACCTGGACCTCCCGCACGAGCCCCGGCAGCTGCCCGCCTCCGTGGACCTCACCGCCTACCGCGTGGTCCAGGAGGCGCTGACCAACGTGCACAAGCACGCCGGGGAGGGCGCCCGCGCCACGGTGCGGATCCGGCACTCCGAGAGCGCGCTGACCGTGACCGTCCTGGACGACGGCGCGGGCCGGGCCGGCGTACCCCGCCAGCGGAGCGGCGAGCGGCCGGCGGACGAGGCCGCCGCCCCCGGGGACAGCGGCGGCGGCCACGGCCTGATCGGCATGCGCGAGCGGGTCTTCGCGCTGCGCGGCACGGTCGTCACGGGCCCCCGCGCGGCCGGCGGCTTCCAGGTGCGGGTGACCCTTCCACTGCAGTCCGTCCGTACGGGGGAGAACGCATGACGATCAAGGTGCTGCTCGCCGACGACCAGGCGCTGCTGCGCAGCGCCTTCCGGGTGCTGGTCGACTCCGAGCCGGACATGCAGGTGGTGGGGGAGGCCTCCGACGGCGCCCAGGCCTACGAGCTGACGAAGGCCGAGCGCCCCGACGTCGTCCTGATGGACATCCGGATGCCCGGTGTGGACGGCCTGGCCGCCACCCGCATGATCAGCCGGGACCCGCAGCTCACCGACGTCCGGGTGGTGATCCTGACCACCTTCGAGGTCGACGACTATGTGGTGCAGTCGCTGCGCAACGGCGCCAGCGGCTTCCTCGGCAAGGGCGCCGAGCCGGACGAGATGCTGGGCGCCATCCGGATCGCGGCGGCCGGCGAGGCGCTGCTGTCGCCCGCCGCGACCAAGGGACTGATCGCCAAGTTCCTCGCCCAGGGCGGCAGTCCGGCCGACGGCGGCCCCGGAGACCGGGGCACGGAGCGGCTGGCGAGCCTGACCGGCCGTGAGCGTGAGGTGCTGGTCCTGGTGGCCGGCGGCCTGTCCAACGACGAGATCGCCGAGCAGCTGGCGGTCAGCCCGCTCACGGTCAAGACGCACGTCAACCGCGCGATGGCCAAGTTGGGGGCCCGCGACCGCGCCCAGCTGGTGGTCATCGCCTACGAGTCGGGACTCGTACGCCCACGGGTGCAGTGAGGGCGCAGTAGCCCTACTCCGAACGCGGTACGGGCGCGGGCCGGAAACCGACCTGCGAGCGAGGAAAACCGCCCCGGCCATGGCCGAAGGTGTATCTGGGCCCGCGAAGGCCCCGGGGCGCCTGCTGCCCCGGCCGTCGGGCCCGCGTGGGCCCCGCCGTCCTCGGCCGTCCGCACACCGGGACGGTCCGTCCAGCCCAGACCGCCTTCAGAACAGAAGAGAGAGACCCCACCCATGTCCTGGCTGTCCCGACTCAGCCTCGTACAACGGGGCCTGATAGCGCTGATGTCGATCGTCGCGATCGCCTTCGGCGCCATCGCGATCCCGCAGCTCAAGCAGCAGCTCCTGCCCTCCATCGAGCTTCCGATGGTCTCCGTGCTGGCGCCCTACCAGGGTGCCTCGCCCGATGTCGTCGAGAAGCAGGTGATCGAGCCGCTGGAGGACGGTGTCCAGGCGGTCGACGGCATCAAGAGCGTCACCTCGACGTCGAGCGAGGGCTCGGGCGTCATCATGGCGCAGTTCGACTACGGCAACGACTCCAAGCGGCTGGTCGCCGACGTCCAGCAGGCCGTCAACCGCGCCCGCGCCAAGCTGCCCAAGGACGTCGACCCGCAGGTGGTGGCCGGCTCGACGGACGACATCCCCACCGTCGTCCTCGCCGTCTCCTCCTCGGCCAAGGACCAGCAGAGCCTCGCCGACCAGCTCCACCGCAGCGTCGTGCCGGACCTGAAGAACATCGAGGGCGTCAGCCAGGTCACCGTGGACGGTGTCCAGGACCGGATCGTCGCGGTCACCCCCGACGAGCGCAAGCTCGCCGCCGCCGGGCTGAACGCCCAGGCGCTCGGCAAGGCGCTGGAGGCCGGCGGCACCTCGGTGCCCGCCGGTTCCTTCGCCGAGGGCGGCAAGAGCAGGACCGTCCAGGTCGGCGCCGGGTTCACCTCGGTGCAGCAGATCAAGGACCTGACCATCGCGCCGGCCGCGGGGGCGGGCGCGAGCGGTGCCGGCGCCGGCCGGTCCGCCGCCGAGCCGGTCCGCCTCGGCGACGTGGCCGGCGTCAAGGAGGAGCCGGCCACCCCGACCTCCCTGACCCGCACCAACGGCAAGCCCAGCCTCGCCGTGATGGTGACGATGGACCAGGACGGCAGCGCGGTCGCGATCTCCGACGCGGTCAAGGACAAGCTCGCCGACATCCGCAAGGACCTGGGCAAGGGCACCGAGGTCACGGTCGCCTCCGACCAGGGCCCCGCGGTCTCCAAGTCGATCGACTCGCTGACCACCGAGGGCCTGCTGGGCCTCGCCATGGCCGTCATCGTCATCCTGGTCTTCCTGCTCAGCCTCCGCTCGACGCTGGTCACCGCGGTCTCCATCCCGCTCTCGGTCGTCATCACCCTGATCGTGCTGTGGACCGGTGACCTCTCCCTGAACATGCTCACCCTCGGCGCGCTGACCATCGCGATCGGCCGCGTCGTCGACGACTCGATCGTCGTGCTGGAGAACATCAAGCGGCACCTGGGCTACGGCGAGGAGCGCCGCGAGGCCATCCTCTCCGCCGTCAAGGAGGTCTCCGGAGCGATCACCTCCTCCACCCTCACCACGGTCGCGGTCTTCCTCCCGATCGGTGTGGTCGGCGGCATGGTCGGTGCCCTCTTCGGCTCCTTCTCCCTGACGGTGACCGTCGCCCTGCTCTCCTCCCTGGTCGTCTCGCTTACGGTCGTCCCGGTCCTGTCGTACTGGTTCCTGCGCGCCCCCGAGGTCCCGGAGGGCACCACGGCGGACGAACTGCGCCGCAAGGCCGAGGAGAAGGAGACCCGGAGCCCGCTGCAGCGCCTCTACGTCCCGGTCCTGCGCTTCGCGACCCGCCGCCGGATCACCAGCCTGGTGATCGCCGTGGTCATCCTCGTCGGCACGTTCGCCATGGGCCCGCTGCTGAAGACCAACTTCTTCGACCAGGGCGACCAGGACACCCTCACCCTCAAGCAGGAGCTCAAGCCCGGCACCAGCCTGGGCGCGTCCGACGCCCAGGCCAAGAAGGTCGAGAAGCTGCTCGCGGCCAACGACGACATCGCCGACTACCAGGTCACCGTCGGCTCCTCCGGCTTCATGGCGGCCTTCGGCGGCGGCACCGGCGCCAACCAGGCCTCCTACCAGCTGAAGCTGAAGGACTCCGCGGACTCCGGCAAGGTCACCGACGACCTGCGGGCCTCGCTCGACAAGCTCGGCAAGTCCATCGGCGACACCACCGTCACCGCCGGCGGCGGCTTCGGCAACCAGGACCTCAGCGTGGTCGTCAAGGCGGGCGACGCCGACGTGCTGCAGCAGGCCAGCGAGCAGGTCCGCAAGGCCGTCGCCGGGCTCGACGACGTCACCGACGTCCAGAGCGACCTGGCGCAGAGCGTGCCGCGGATCTCCGTCAAGCCCAACGCCAAGGCGGCCGAGGCCGGTTACGACCAGACCATGCTCGGCGGCGCGGTCGCCCAGGCGATCCGCGGCACCACCAGCGGCAAGGCCGTCCTGGACGACACCGAGCGCGACATCGTCATCAAGTCGGCCCACCCGGCCACCACCGAGGACGAGCTGAAGCACCTCGCCGTCCCGACGCCGGCCGGCCCGGTCGAACTCGGCACCATCGCCACGGTGAAGACCGTGCCCGGCCCGGTCCAGATGACCCGGATCGACGGCGCCCGCTCGGCGACCGTCACCGCCAAGCCGACCGGCGACAACACCGGCGCGGTCAGCGCCGAGCTGCAGAGCAGGATCAACGCGCTGAAGCTGCCGGACGGCGCCACGGCGAAGATCGGCGGCGTCTCCCAGGACCAGACCGACGCCTTCTCCTCGCTGGGCCTGGCGATGCTGGCGGCCATCGCCATCGTCTTCATGCTCCTGGTGGCCACCTTCAAGTCGCTGATCCAGCCGCTGATCCTGCTGGTCTCGATACCTTTCGCGGCGACCGGCGCGATCGGCCTGCTGGTCGCCACCGGCACCCCGCTGGGCGTCCCGGCGATGATCGGCATGCTGATGCTGATCGGCATCGTGGTCACCAACGCCATCGTGCTGATCGACCTGATCAACCAGTACCGCGCGCAGGGTTACGGCGTCGTCGAGGCGGTCGTCGAGGGCGGCCGGCACCGCCTGCGCCCGATCCTCATGACCGCGCTGGCCACGATCATGGCGCTGCTGCCGATGGCGCTGTCCATCACCGGCGACGGCGGCTTCATATCCCAGCCGCTGGCCGTGGTCGTGATCGGCGGTCTGATCACCTCCACCCTGCTCACCCTCCTCCTCGTCCCGACGCTCTACGCGATGATCGAACTCCGCAAGGAGCGCCGGGCGAAGAAGAAGGCCGCCAAGCGCGCCTCGAAGTCCGGCGCGCGGCCCGAGGAGGCCGACCGCACCCCGGAGCCCGCCGGCGTGTGACCCCCGCTCCCCGGCTCCGTTCGGGGGAGGGGACCGCCACCGGGCCGCACCAGGAGCCCCCGCTGCCGTACGCACGGCAGCGGGGGCTCCCGCGTACGCCGGTGGCTGCGGCACCAACTGATCCCCCGTCATACGCCTTCCAGTGGTTTATCCACCCTTGTCGGCATACGCCCGCCGGGCGCGAGAAGCATGACTCCCGAATATGCCGCCCCGGGAGGAGAGCGATGACCGACCCCGCAGCAACAGGCGGAACAGCGGATCCAGCAGCCGACGAACCAGCCGACGAACTGGCCGACTTCGTCACCTACTGCGTGCCGCTGACCGGCTTCGCCGCATTCGACCTGTACGCCACCGGCATGGCCCGGCTCTACCTGGACACCGCCCGCGGCCAGGTGGGCGACGCCCAGTTCACGACGTTCTGGACCAAGTGGAAGGAAGCCGTCACCAGCGGCCAGGGACCCCAGGCCCTGGACCTCCCGCACCGCGAGGTCGCCCGCGCGCTGATCTACCTCTGGTACACCGGCGCCTGGCCCCGGCTGGCCCCCGCGGCCCACTCCACGCTCGGGCGCGAGGTCGCCAACACCGAGTCCGTCGCCTCGCCCGGCGCCTACGTCGAGGGCCTGGTGTGGCGCACCTTCCACGGCCACCCGGCGGGCGCCAAACCGCCGGGCTTCGGCACCTGGGCGGTCGAACCACCGGCGCCGACCTGGCAGAGCGTCGACGAGCTCCGCACCGATCTCGGCCTCGCCGACGTCCCCTACCGCACCGGCCTGGCCGACGAGGTCGCCCCGGACGAGATCCCCGACGAGCTGATCCCCGGCCACCGCCTGAGCCGCCACATCCCGCCGTCCGCCGTGCCCACCGCGGCCGCGGCCGCGCGCGAGGCCGTCGCCGCCACCCCCGAGGAGGCCACCTCATGACCGCCCCCGTCCCCGCGGAGGCCGCCGCCCGCCGCCGCTACGACGTGATCATCGTCGGCGCGGGCTGGGTCGGCAGCGCACTGGCCAAACGCCTCGGCGACCAGGGCTGGCAGGTCCTCGTCCTGGAGGCCGGCAACAGCGGCACCGAGACCTGGCCCGGCTATCTGGACTCCCTGGACACCTACTACTCGGCCGTCGCCAAGGTCCCCAACTCCGCCTACCGCCGCAACAAGGCCGCGCCCTACCCGGACGTCCTCGACCTCGCCCCGGTACGCAACCCCGCCCCCGGCGAGCCCGAGTTCACCGCCAACGGCTACCTCGTCCAAAACGGCCGACTCCCCTACGGCACCGACTACCTGCGCGAACTCGGCGGTACCGCCATGCACTGGCTCGGCGCCGTCCCCCGCATGCTCCCCGACGACTTCGCCACCGGCAGGGACTACGGGTACGGCCGCAACTGGCCCTTCACCGCGGCCGAACTCCAGCCCTGGTACGCCGAGGCCGAGCGCGCGTTCGGCGTCGCCGGCAACGCCCAGGAGCAGAAGGACCTCGGCACCGTCACCGACCCCGCCTACGAGTACCCCATGCACCACATCCCGCAGAGCTATATCGACGAGCGGTGCAGGGACCTCGACGGCAAGGTCGTCAAGGACAACGTGGCCGGGATGAACTACGCGCTGACCATGTACGGCCTGCCGCAGGCCCGCAACTCCACCCCCAACCCCGCCTACCGGGACCCGTACCGCATCCAGGGCGCCGTCGGCATCCCCAACTACGGCGAGCGCTGCGTGGGCAACGCCAGCTGCGTCCCCATCTGCCCCGTGCAGGCCAAGTCGCATCCGCTGCGCATCCAGGCCGGCTGGCCCAGGACCGTCACCCTGGCCACCCGCTGTGTGGTCAGCCGGGTCCGGGCGCGGGCGGACGGCCGGGTCACCGGCGTGGAGTACCGCACCTACACCGACCCCGTCTCACCGGTCCACCAGACCTACCTCGCGGAGGCGGACGTGATCGTCCTCGCCGCGCACGCCATCGAGAACGCCCGGCTGCTGCTGTTCTCGGGCCTGGCCAAGAAGAGCGGGCAGGTCGGCCGCAACCTGATGGACCACCCCACCCTCCTGAACTGGGCGCTCGCCCCCGAGGACAAGGGCCCGGTCGGCCCGTTCCGCGGCCCGGGACACACCTCCGGCTGGGAGGTCTTCCGCAGCGGCTCCGGGCGCAGCCGGCGGGCGCCCTTCCGCATCGAGATCGGCAACTGGGGCTGGGGCTGGGCCACCGGCGCTCCGCTCAGCAACGTCGCCAGCGCCCTGGGCGTCGGCGGCAACCCCGACGGCAGCGTCCGGGACAAGGGCGTCTACGGGCCCGAACTGCGCGGTCTCCTCGGCCACTCCATCGGCCGCCAGCTCCAGCTCCAGATCGCCGTCGAGCAGTCCGCGAACGAGAACAACCGCGTCACCATCGACCCGGCCCGCTACCGCGACGCCATGGGCAACCCCCGCCCGATCATCACCTACGACCTCGACGACCACGTCCGCAGGGGCCTGTACGCCGCCCGCCTGGTGGCCCAGAAGATCTTCGGCCTCCTCAAGGCCAAGGACTACACCCACCACGCCCCGCAGAACGGCGTCCCGCCGCTGGGCCACGTCGTGTACAACGACACCCACCTCGCCTACAGCGGCGCCGGGCACGGAGCGGGCACCCACATCATGGGCACCGACAGCACGATCTCCGTGGTGGACAGGGACCAGCGCACCCACGACCACCCCAACCTCTACGCCGTCGGCTGCGGCAGCATGCCGTCCGTCGGCACCAGCAACCCCACCCTCACCATGATGGCGCTGGCCCTGCGCAGCGCCGCCCAGATCCACCGGGACCTCGTCGACGCCCGCCGCCCGGTCGAGCTCGGCAGCCCCGCCCACGAGGAGGTTTCCGCGTGATCACCGCGACGGCCCTGGACGCCCAGGGATTCGGCATCCCGCAGACCATCGAGGAGCTGCGCACCTACCTCCAGGGCGCCCTGGAGGTCGAGCACCTCACCATCCCCGTCTACATGACCGGGCTGTACTCCCTCCACCCGGGCACCAACCGCACCGCCTACTTCGCCATCCGCAGCGTCCTGATGGAGGAGATGCTGCACATGACCCTGGTCGCGAACCTCCTCAACGCGGTCGGCGGCAAGCCCGAGGTGGGCCGCAAGGAGTTCGTCGCCACGTACCCGGCGAAGCTGCCGTTCAGCAGCGACGAGGACGTGCCGCTGATCCACCTCCAGCACTTCTCGCCCGCCGCGCTGCGCACCTTCCTGCGCATCGAACTGCCCCGCGAACTGGCCCCCCACCCCAGGCCGGGGGAGGGCTGGACCTCCATCGGCCAGTTCTACGACGCCATCCGCCAGGGCCTGGTGAAACTGGTCGAGGACCACGGCGAGGCCGCGGTCTTCCCACAGCGGCCCGAACGCCAGGTCGGCCCGGAGGACTTCTACAACTCCGGCGGCGAGGTCTTCCCCGTACACGACCTGAAGTCGGCCGAGCTCGCCGTCCGCGTCATCAGCGAACAGGGCGAGGGCCTCGACGACCAGATCTGGACCAGCGACGACCTGATCTTCGGCGAGCAGCGGCAGCTCGCCCACTACTTCCGCTTCAACGAGATCTACACCGGCCGCGGCTACGGCCCCCACGACACCCCCAAGGACCCGCCCAGCGGCCCCCTGCTGGACGTCACCTGGGACGACGCCTACCCGATCCACGGCGACTCCAAGGTCGCCGACTACAAGAAGAACAAGGAGGTGTACGAGCAGGCCGTGGCCTTCAACACCCGCTACGCCGCCCTGCTCTCCTACCTCCAGCAGGCCTTCGACGGCATGCCCCGGGCGATGGCCCTGGCCATCCCCACCATGCTGGAACTGCGCGACCGCTCCGAACAGCTCTACCGCAACCCGCACCCCAAGTGCCCGGGCCTCTTCGCCAGCCCCACCTTCGAACTCGAAAAGCCGCAGTTCGACGCGGTGCAGGAAACGGTCGAGGAGAACCTGCGGCTCGCCGGCCTGGAGGCCGGCGAGCCGATCGATCTCTCCGCCGTCTCGAACTAGGCGGCCGAGCGCCCTACCGACGCACAGGGCGGTGCACCACGCCACGCCGCACCCCGGAGCAGCGCACTGCGGGGTGCGGCGCCCGCATCAGCGGACGAGGCCCGCGAAGCCCCCGAGGCCCCCGCCGCCGCTCCTGCGGGCGGTCACGAGGGTGTCGGTGATGTCGCCCCCGGCGGTCTGCTTGAGCTTGGCGATCGTCCGGTGGTTGTCGATCAGGATGTTCGTACGGCAACCTTCCGAGGGGAGCAGGAGGGTGAACGTCGGCGCGCAGTGCACGTCCTGGTCGAAGAACCCGCCATCCCAGCCCTTGGCACTGGCCGTGCCGGTCGCCGTCATCATCAGCGCACCCGCCCCAAGGGCACCCGCGACCATACGCATTGCCTTACCCACGACGGAACTTCCTTCCTGTCTGGTCCCGGTCTGATACCGGGATCACCGCGCTAACGAACCAGCAACGGGTGGATTACGCAGCGTTACTCTGTCGTGGTGACGGCGCGGTGTTCCAGCCCCTGTCGCGAAGCCGCCGAAGCCGCCCGCACGGGCGCCGCGGAACGGGTGACGGAGCCCGATCGGCCGGGGCGCTCTCGGCTCGCGCGTCGCGGTGAGTGATGCGACCGTGGCGTGGGGTGCCGAACCGACGAAAGGCGGGCGACCGTGCGCTGTGTCCAGGCCCGCAGGGCCGCCTTCGTGCCGGCGGCCGGACTCGTCCTCGCGCTCGCGCCGCCGGCCGCCGCCGACGGCCCCGTCGCCCCGGTCCGGGTGGCGGTCACGGGCGGCGCCTTCACCGGCAGCGTGGGCATCGTGCGCACGGCGGCGCGCTCCCTGTACGGGGGCTTCCCCTGCGCCGCCGACGGCGTGCACCCCACACCGCTCACCGCCCTGGCCGACGCCGACCGCAGGTACCGCCTCGGCGTGCGGGCGCACTGGGACGAGGCGGCCGGGGACTTCGTGGTCACCGAGATCCGCGGGGACGTCGCGGACGGCGGCAGGAAGTGGAACGCGTACGTCAACGAAAAGAAGATCACGACCGGGCCCTGCGGGACCGCGGTCAAGGACCACGACAAGGTCCGCTGGACCCTGGAGGCCGCCACGAGCTGACGGCCGCCGCACCCCCGCAGGGGTCCCGAACGGGCGCGGCGGCCGATCGCCGCGCCTTACGGCAGGCTCAGCATCCGCTCCAGCGCCAGCTTCGCGAAGCTCTCGGTCTCCTTGTCGACCTCGATGCGGTTGACGACCTTGCCGTCCGCCAGCGACTCCAGCGTCCACACCAGGTGGGGGAGGTCGATGCGGTTCATCGTCGAGCAGAAGCAGACCGTCTTGTCGAGGAAGACGATCTCCTTGTCCTCCGCGGCGAAGCGGTTCGCCAGACGGCGGACCAGGTTCAGCTCCGTGCCGATGGCCCACTTCGAGCCGCGCGGGGCGGCTTCCAGGGCCTTGATGATGTACTCCGTCGAGCCGACGTAGTCCGCGGCCGCCACGACCTCGTGCTTGCACTCGGGGTGGACCAGGACGTTGACGTCCGGAATGCGGGCCCGCACGTCGTTCACCGAGTCCAGGGAGAACCGGCCGTGGACCGAGCAGTGGCCGCGCCACAGGATCATCTTCGCGGCGCGCAGCTGCTCGACGGTCAGGCCGCCGTTCGGCTTGTGCGGGTTGAAGACCACGCAGTCGTCCAGGGACATGCCCAGGTCGCGGACGGCGGTGTTGCGGCCCAGGTGCTGGTCGGGCAGGAAGAGGACCTTCTCGCCCTGCTCGAAGGCCCAGTCCAGCGCCCGCTTGGCGTTGGAGGAGGTGCAGATCGTGCCGCCGTGCTTGCCGGTGAAGGCCTTGATGTCGGCCGAGGAGTTCATGTACGAGACCGGCACGACCTGCTCGGCTATGCCGGCCTCGGTGAGCACGTCCCAGCACTCGGCGACCTGCTCGGCGGTGGCCATGTCGGCCATCGAACAGCCCGCGGCCAGGTCGGGGAGGATGACCTGCTGGTCGTCGCCGGTGAGGATGTCGGCCGACTCGGCCATGAAGTGCACACCGCAGAAGACGATGTACTCGGCGTCCGGCCGGGCGGCGGCGTCCCGCGCCAGCTTGAACGAGTCACCGGTGACGTCGGCGAACTCGATGACCTCGTCGCGCTGGTAGTGGTGCCCGAGGACGAAGACCTTGTCGCCGAGCTTCTCCTTCGCCGCGCGGGCGCGCTCGACGAGGTCGGGGTCCGACGGGGCGGGGAGGTCGCCGGGGCACTCCACGCCGCGCTCGCTCTTCGGGTCGGCCTCACGGCCGAGGAGGAGCAGGGCCAGCGGGGTCGGCTGGACGTCCAGGGGCTGGGCGGTGGTCACAACACGCACCCTCTCTTCTCTGCGGACAACTCTTTGCGCTCTCGGGCACAAGCCTTTTCGTCTATTTGACGCTATCTATCATAGCTGCTTCACGTCACTTTGACGATGGCCATAGTGTCGATGTGACGCATCACCACCGCACGGTGTGCGGTGGACCACCTGTTCCCCGCCGCCGGTGTGCGAGCATGAAGAAGAAGCGCCCAGCCGGAATTAATCCGGGGCGTCGCCGGTTTCAGCTTGTTGCATCCGATGACAAGCGGTCCGTACAACCCGGGAGAGATGTAGATGAGCGTGCAGGACGAGAAGACCACCGTCAGCGACGGCATCATCCTGTCCGACGCGGCCGCGTCGAAGGTCAAGAGCCTGCTGGAGCAGGAAGGCCGGGACGACCTCGCGCTGCGGGTGGCGGTTCAGCCCGGCGGTTGCTCCGGTCTGCGCTACCAGCTCTTCTTCGACGAGCGCTCGCTCGACGGCGACGTCGTCAAGGACTTCGACGGCGTCAAGGTCGTCACCGACCGGATGAGCGCCCCGTACCTCGGCGGTGCCTCCATCGACTTCGTCGACACCATCGAGAAGCAGGGCTTCACGATCGACAACCCGAACGCCACGGGTTCCTGCGCCTGCGGCGACTCCTTCAGCTGAGGATCGCGGGCAGTAGGCGCACAGACGGCGAAGGCGGCGCC
>NZ_JBHYJC010000029.1:0-84360 GCF_042749045.1 Streptomyces sp. NPDC059008
GTGGGTCTACGCGGGATCGATCCGCGTAGACCCACCGGGCACGCCCTGGCCGCTGTGCCCCAGCACCGGCGAAATCACCACGACGCTGGGCGTCGACTCTCTGCCTCGTAAGCGGGAGTTTATACGACGTATGTTCTGAAAGTGTTTCGGCTACCTGTCTTGCGGATTTACGGCAAGGTAGAATCCAGACCCTCGCGCGAGGTGTTTTTCACCGCTTTGTACGGTGCCTTTGCGATGTCACCTCGTAATTCCAAGCCGGTGCGGTAGGCCGGATCTCGTCGGTGAATTTCACAAGCGAAATGCGAACGGCGATGGCCACCTGGATATGCCCGGGGAATGTGCCGGACGCCGCACCACTTCGAGCCTATCGGCACCGGCACGCCCCTGAGGCGTTATCGATCAGATTGCCGGGGCATCATCGACCGTAGCGCGAGCCCCGGCGTGTCGGGGACGGCCCCAAGCGGCCCGTGGTCGCGGGACGTTCACTCAAGGAAGGACCCTTCGATGGGGGAGAAGGTCGCCGCGGGCGGGATCGACCTGGCGGACCGGGAGCGTTATCGAAGAAAGCTTCACGAGTGTCTCGAGGGCTTGCAGAGGCTGCTGGCGGAGAAGCGGTTCGACCGGCCCAGGAATCTCATGGGCCTGGAGATCGAGCTCAATCTGGCGGGCCCGGACGGTCTGCCCCGCATGATGAACTCCCAGGTTCTCGAGCGCATCGCCAGCCGTGATTTCCAGACCGAACTCGCCCAGTGCAACCTGGAAGTCAACATCCTGCCGCACCGATTGTCCGGCCATGTCCTGGACCAGCTCGCCGAGGAACTCCGTACGGGGCTGGCCTACGCGGAAAGGCAGGCCCGCGAGGTCGCCGCCAGGATCGTGATGATCGGTATTCTGCCGACCCTGCACGCCAGTGACCTCACGGCGGCCAGTCTCTCCGAGAACGACCGCTATGTGCTGCTCAACGAGCAGATGAGGGCGGCCCGCGGCGAGGACTTCGCACTCGACATCCAGGGTGTCGAGCATCTGGTCGCCCGCTCGCCCTCGATCGCGCCGGAGGCCGCCTGCACGTCCGTCCAGTTGCACCTCCAGGTGACGCCCGGCCGCTTCGCCGCCGTCTGGAACGCGGCCCAGGCCATCGCCGCGGTGCAGGTGGCGGTCGGTGCCAACTCGCCGTTCCTCTTCGGCCGTGAGCTGTGGCGCGAGTCGCGGCCGCCGGTCTTCCAGCAGGCCACCGACACCCGCGCGCCCGAGCTGACGGCCCAGGGCGTACGTCCCCGGACGTGGTTCGGAGAGCGCTGGATCAGCTCCGCATACGACCTGTTCGAGGAGAACCTGCGCTACTTCCCGCCGCTGCTGCCCCTGTGCGGCCCGCAGGAGCCGCTGCGCGTCCTCGACGAGGGCGGAGTGCCCGACCTCGCCGAACTGGTGCTGCACAACGGCACGGTCTACCGCTGGAACCGGCCCGTCTACGCCGTCACCGACGGCGTCGCCCACCTCAGGGTCGAGAACCGGGTGCTGCCGGCCGGCCCCACTGTCGCCGACGTGATCGCCAACACCGCCTTCTACTACGGCGTGGTGCGAGCGCTGGCCGAGGAGCCGCGCCCCATATGGTCGCGCCTTCCGTTCGACACCGCGGCCCGGAACTTCGACACCGCCTGCCGGCACGGCATCGACGCCACCCTGCTCTGGCCGCGTCCCGGGCGGGCCGGCACGCTCGCGGAGATACCGGCCGTACGGCTCGTACGCCAGGAGCTGTTGCCGTTGGCGGCCCGCGGGCTGGACGCCTGGGGCGTGGAACCGGCCGACCGCGACCGCTATCTGGCCATCATCGAGGAGCGCTGCCGGCGTCGGGTGAACGGCGCCTCCTGGCAGGCCGCGGCCTTCCACCACGCCCGGCGGCAGGGCCTGGGCCGGGAGGCCGCGCTCGCCGCGATGACCCGGCGCTACAGCGAGCTGATGCACGCCGGCCAGCCGGTGCACACCTGGCCGGTGGCCTGGGCGCTCGGCGAGCGGTGGGCCGTGCCGGGACCGCGGCAGGCGGCGACCGGGGGCGCGTAGGGCCCGGCTGGGGTGCGGGCGGGGCCGCTCAGCGCCTTCCGGTGCCGCCCGCCGCCATGATGGCCTTGAGGATCACCTGGTGGATCTGGGACGGGTCGCCGACGCGGTGCGCCGAGCCGCCGGTGGGCGCCACGATGCGCTCCAGGGCGGACTCGTCCGCCTCCGGGCCGATCGCGAGGGCGATCAGCGGTACCGGACGGTCCGGGGAGGAGAGCTTCTTCAACTCGCCGACCAGGGCGCCGAGGGAGATGCCGCCGACGTCGTCGTTGGCGCCGTCGGTGACGACGACCACCGCGTTGAACTTCCCGCTCGCATACGTCGCACGGGCGCTTCGGTAGGCGGCGAGCGTGGTGTCGTACAGACCGGTGGCGCCGTGGGGGGCCGGGGCGAGCGAGCCGAACGCGGCGGCGAGCGCATCGCGGTGGGTGGCGCCGTCCTCACCCCGGTCGCCGAGGCGGCTGGTGGGTGACAGCTCCACGTAGTCCTTGCCGCCGTCCAGAAGGGTGGCGAACTTCCACAGTCCGACCTCGTCCTCGGGCGTGAACGTGGCCAGCGCCTGGAGGAGGGAGTTCCTGGCGAGGTCCATACGGGATTGGCCGCCCCGGCCCGGAACCTGACTGCCCATCGACGCCGAGACGTCCACGACGGTGCAGATCCGGGCGCTCTGCACCGTGATCGTCCACATGCCCAGCAGCGCCCGCAGTTCCTTGGCCGTCGGCTGATCGGCGGGCGCGACCGCGTACGGCTGGGCGGCGCGCCCGCCGGCCGTGTCCACCACCTTCGCGACCGCGGCGCCGTTGCCGGGTCGGAAGCCGCGTGCGCGCAGCGTGCGCTGCCCGCCCGGCTCGCCCAGCAGCGTCAGGAAGCGGTTGGCGGCGCGGGTCTGCTCGGGGCTGAGCGCGCCGTCGTCGACCAGGGTGTACGGGTAGGTGAGCTGGGCGGCGCCGTCCTTGGGGTAGAACAGCTCCAGTCGCGGGCCGCCGTCGGCACGGGTGTTGTGGGCGTAGGCGGCCTGCTCGGACAGCAGCAGCGCCTGGTTGCGGCGCGGATTGCCCTGCTCGGCTCCGGAGCCGTCGCGCGGCAACGTGGCCGGTATCTGGCCGTCGCCGTCCGCGACCCGCTGGGCGAGGAGCTTCGCCGTGGCGGCGGTGCGGACTTCGGCCTCGTCGTCGTCCTTGGCTTCCGCGGTGTCGACGGCGTGGATACGGGCCAGGGCGAGCAGCCCGGTGGCGCTGCGGGCCGGGTCGGCCATACCCAGGCGCAGCGCGTCGCCGGATGTCGCGGTCCGGGTCAGCTCGGCCCAGGTGTAGGTCTTTTTCGGCCAGCCCAGTGCCTTGGCGGTCTTCGGGACGGCGCCCAGCGCGATCGGCGAGGAGGCGATGGTGTCGGCGGCGGTCAACGGGGTGCCGCGCTCCGCGTCGACCCGGTCCACCCACAGGTGCGAATCCGGTATCCACACCTGGAACTCGGGGTCGACCGGCCGTTGGCCGAAGGAGTCGGCGATCTCGCGGGAGGGGCGTGCGGTGATCCTGACGTCGAGGCATCGGCCGTCGGTGCGGGTCGCGTCCTCGCGGGCCGTCTTGGCCACCGCCGCCAGTGCCGGGGCGATATCGGGCGAGGCGGCCACGTCGAGCCGTACCGACGCGCCGTCGCACGGGTCGCCGAAGGGGAGCAGATCGCTGCGCAGGGCGACGACCGAGCCGGCGGCGACGGCGAGGGCCAGGCTGGTGGAGACGACCAGGGTGCGACGACGTGCATCGGGGCGGGCCCCGATGCGCCGCGGTGCGGGGGCGTCCGGCAAGCTGTGTCGTCCCATTGCGGTAGCGCCTCTCCTTCTCGGAGCTCGATCGGGTTCGATGAGAAGAGGGACCGCGCGCCACGTGGATGGCGCCCGTCCCCGGCCTGTCGCGCGCGATCTTCGTACCTGCTGTCGAGACCCTAGCGGGGCGGTGGTGGCGAAGAGGCGGTAATGCGGAAGTGGAGGAAGCGTGCAGTCGGATACAAGTCCCGTGGCCGATGGGGGCGTTCCGGGGCGAGGGCCCGGTGCGGGGGCGGGGACGGCCGAGGAGCCGTCCCGGCGCGTCCTGCGCAGCGAGACACTGATCGTCCTGGCCCTCTCGCTGGGTGCCAGCGCGCTGTCGGCGCTCATCAGCTTCATCGGGTCGGTGACCAAGCCCGGCGGCCTCAAGGACCAGGCGGCGACGCTCAACGCCTCCCATGCGCCGGGCCGGCCGTGGCTGGATCTCGCCTGGCAGCTGTTCGGGATCGCGAGCGCACTGGTGCCCGTGGCGCTGGTCGCGCATCTGCTGCTGCGGGAACGGGCCGGCGGGCTGCGGGTGATCGGCTTCGACCGGCGGCGGCCCGGCTTCGACCTGAGCCGGGGTGTCGCCCTGGCGGCCGCCATCGGGGGCAGCGGTCTGCTGCTCTATCTGGGTGCGCGGGCGGCCGGATTCAATCTGACGGTGATCCCCGAGGCGCTGCCCGAGGTGTGGTGGAAGATCCCGGTGCTGATCGCCTCCGCGGTGCAGAACGCCGTCCTGGAGGAGGTCATCGTCGTCGGGTATCTGCTGCGCAGACTGGGGCAGTTGGGGTGGTCTCCGATGGCGGCGCTGGCGGCCAGTTCGGTGCTGCGCGGTTCCTACCACCTCTACCAGGGCATCGGCGGCTTCTTCGGCAACATGGTGATGGGCGTGATCTTCGTCCTGCTCTACCGGCGGTGGGGCCGGGTCGGACCGCTGGTCGCCGCGCACGCCTTGATAGACATCGTGGCGTTCGTCGGGTTCGCGCTGCTGGCGGGCAAGGTGGGGTGGCTGCCTACGGGGTGAGGCGAGGGCGAGGGCCGATGCCCTCGCCCTCATCTACTTCCCGCGGCTCGGTCGGCTGCTCTTCGCTCAGTCCTTGACCAGCAGTTCGCCGTCGATCACCGTGACCGCCGACCCGGTGAGCAGCGTACGGTCGCCGCGCAGCTCGGTACGGACGTAGCCGGTACGGGCCGAGCCCTGCAGCCCGATCAGCGAGTCGCGGCCCATACGGGCCGACCAGAAGGGGGCGAGCGCGGTGTGCGCGCTGCCCGTCACCGGGTCCTCGTCGATGCCCAGCGCCGGGAAGAAGCAGCGCGAGACGAAGTCGTAGCCGCCGACGGGGTCTTCGGCGCGCGCGGTGGCGATCACCCCTCGGCCGCCGTGCCCGGCGAGCGACCTGAGGTCCGGCGACAGCGTGCGTACGGAACTCTCGTCGGCCAGCTCGACCAGGAGGTCGCCGACATCGGGCCCGGTGTCGTGGGCCGAGCGGATCTCGGTGCCCAGTGCGTCCGCGACGACCGGCGGCACCTCTACGGGCGTCAGCGGCGCGGTCGGGAAGTCCATGGTGATCGTGCCGTCGTCGCCGGCCGTCGTGGTCGGCACCCCGCTGCGGGTGCGGAAGCGGACCGTACCGGTGGCCGCCCCTGTGGTGTGGAGAACGTGCGCGGTGGCCAAAGTGGCGTGCCCGCACATGTTCACCTCGGCGGCCGGGGTGAGCCAGCGCAGTGCCCAGTCGGCGTCCCCGCCCTCGGGCAGCGGGTGCGCGAAGGCGGTCTCGGAGAGGTTGACCTCGGTGGCGACCTGCTGGAGCCAGGCGGTGTCGGGGAACGCGTCGGAGTCGAGGAGCACGACTCCCGCGGGGTTGCCGGTGAACGGACGCGCACTGAAGGCGTCGACGATACGAATCCTCATGGCCGCGAGCGTAGAGGTGCCACAAAGCCGCAGGCCAAGGCCAATTCCAGAAAATTGGCTATGGATGGTGGCCGGCCGATCGCCTGCGGAGGTAGCTCGGGGTCTTGCTTCGACGAACAGTCCCGATATATCGTTGAGGCATCGCGATAGATTCGCGACAGCTCAACGATCGAGAGGGAGAACGACATGCGTTCCCAAGGACACGACCACGGGCACGAGCATCGCCATGACTACTGCGGACCCGGCCGCTCCGGCGGTCGCGGGGAGTTCGGGGGCGGCTGGGAGCGGCGGCGCTCCGCTTTCGGCTCCTTCGGTCCGCCCTTCGGGGGCCCGCCTTTCGGCGGCGGCCGAGGGCGCGGCGGACCGCGCGGCCGGGCGCGCCGCGGCGATGTGCGCGCCTCGATACTGGCGCTGCTCAAGGACCGCCCGATGCACGGCTACGAAATGATCCAGGAGATCGCCGAGCGCAGCGGTGGGGCGTGGAAGCCGAGCCCCGGCTCGGTCTATCCGACCCTGCAGCTCCTGGAGGACGAGGGGTTGATCGCCAGCGCCAGCGAGGGGGGCAAGAAGCTGTTCTCGCTGACCGACGCCGGGCGCGCCGAGGCGGACAGCGGCTCGGACGCCCCCTGGGAGGACGCCGGCCGGGGCGTCGACTGGGAGGCGATGAACGAGATACGCAAGGCGGGCGGCGGCCTGGTCGAGGCGTTCCGTCAGGTGTGGGCCACCGGCAGCCCCGAGCAGCGGGAGAAGGCCATGGCGGTGGTCAACAAGGCCCGCAAGGAGCTGTATCTGATCCTTGCCGAAGAGGACTGAGCGGCGGTGGACGGTGAGAGGGGTGGTCGGCGGTCTCCGGGGGCCGGACGGAAGGGGCGGCGGCCCCCGGAGAGTCAGGAGACCAGGCCGGCGAGCTTGCGCAGCGACTCGTTCAGTGCGGCGCTCGCCGAGTCCTTGAGCTTGCCGGTCATCAGTGAGACCGCCGCGCCGGTGAACGTGCCGTCGATCCGCACGGCCGTCGCCTCGCCGTTCGGCGTGAGCGCATAGCGCATGCCCAGGCTGACGCCCATCGGGCCCTTGCCCTGGATGTCGAGCAGTCGTCCCGGCTCCAGCTCCCGGACGGTCCAGGTGACCTCCGCGGGGAAGCCCATCAGCTTCATGTGCTCTTCGTAGGACGCGCCCGCCTCGAGCGTCTTCGGTCCGCCCTTGGGGAAGGCGGTGTGGGTGGCGTTCCACTCCCCGTACGCATCGAAGTCGGTGAGCCGGTCCCAGATCTTCCCGGCCGGTGCCT
Source organism: Streptomyces sp. NPDC059008 (assembly GCF_042749045.1). Classification (NCBI taxonomy): domain Bacteria; kingdom Bacillati; phylum Actinomycetota; class Actinomycetes; order Kitasatosporales; family Streptomycetaceae; genus Streptomyces; species Streptomyces sp. NPDC059008. The sequence goes on from NZ_JBHYJC010000029.1 coordinate 7,057, forward strand.
CGATACGGGTCTGGGCGGTGACTTCGGCCATGCGATCACCCCTTCGGTGACGGTCCTGGCTGGTGCCGCGGAACGTAGCCGCACGGGGGTGAAGGTTCAAGAGTGAGGGACGCTCCGGCTGATGGCTCGTCAGGTGTCGGGAGTGGCCTGTTTCGGCGGCAGGTTCGGGAGGGGGCGTGACATGTGGCTATGACGTGGGGCCTGTCGCCCCGTATGTCCGATCTTCATGGTTCCCCCGCATTTTCTCCGCGGGATGTCTCCTCCCTAGGGAGGAGATCCGGTGCGGGCATCCCCAACCAGCGTGGGATGCGCAAATGCTTCCCGCCGGGGATGTTCCCGGCCATGGGGGCTGGTGGGGTGGGAGCTGTGCAAAACCGTACTGCGTACAGTGGCGGCGACGGCTCCGCCCAGGAGGACCTCGACAGTCAGCTCACCGTCGAGCTCGCGTCGGTGGTCTCCGCTGCCCGCAGGCGGGCCACCCGCGACGGTGACCGGCAGGTCGACACCGCACATCTGCTGCACGGGCTGCTGGAATCGGACCCCGCCGTACGCGCGGCCTTCGACGGCGGGCCGCAGGTGGCGCGGCTGCTCGGCTACCTGGTCCAGCGCAGCATCGGCTACGGACTCCAATGGCACGGCACCGTCGAGGACTCCGGCGCGGTCCCCATGGTCACCGAGGGCGGAGTCCCCGGGTGGTCACCGGCCGCGGCCGCCGCCATGGACGGCGCCCTCGACCGCGCGCACGCGCGCTACGCCCTCCGCGCCGGCTGTCTCGATCTCCTCGCCGCGCTGGTGGACGACCCCGAATCCCGGGCCGTGGAGGTCTTGCACCGGGCCTCCGTCGACACCGCCGCGCTCGCCGCTCGTCTGGACGGGGAGCGCCCGGGCCAGGACTGACAGGGGTATCGGGGGTGACGCTCCTGACGACGGCTGTCATGATGACCCGATGCACGCGTCTTCGGGAAGCCCGGCAGGTCCAGCGACCGGCCCGGGGCAGGCGACTCCAGCGTCCCCGGCTGCCGGGCAGCCGTCATCCGGCTCCGGGCCGGGCCGCAGCGCGCCCCGGGGACGTGGCGCGGGCCTGGGCCTCGCCCTGCTGTCCGCCCTCGCCTTCGGCGGTTCGGGCGTGGCCGCCAAGCCGCTGATCGAGGCCGGTCTCGAACCGCTGCATGTGACCTGGCTGCGGGTGGCCGGCGCCGCGCTGGTGATGCTGCCGATCGCCTGGCGCCACCGGGACCTGCCGCGCCGTCGGCCCGCCCTGCTCGCGGGCTTCGGCCTGCTCGCCGTGGCCGGCGTACAGGCCTGCTACTTCGCCGCGATCTCCCGCATCCCCGTCGGCGTCGCGCTGCTCATCGAATACCTCGCTCCCGCCCTCGTCCTGGGCTGGGTCCGCTTCGTCCAGAAGCGGCCGGTCACCCGCGCCGCCGCGGTCGGGGTCGTGCTCGCCGTAAGCGGCCTGGCCTGCGTCGTGGAGGTCTGGTCCGGGCTGAGCTTCGACGTCGTCGGTCTGGCCCTCGCGCTCGGCGCGGCCTGCTGCCAGGTCGGCTACTTCGTGCTCTCCGACCACGGCGCCGACGACGAGGACTCCGCCGACCCGCTCGGCGTGATCGCGTACGGCCTGCTCATCGGTGCCGTCGTCCTCACGGTGATCGCCCGCCCCTGGGGCATGGACTGGTCGGTGCTCGGCGGCGGCGCGGAGATGAACGGCGTCCGGCTGCCCGCCGCCGCGCTGCTCGCCTGGATCGTGCTGGTCGCGACGGTGGCCGCCTACCTCACCGGCGTGGTGTCGATCCGTCGGCTCTCGCCCCAGGTGGCAGGGGTGGTCGCCTGCCTGGAGGCGGTCATCGCGACCGTCCTGGCCTGGGTGCTGCTCGGTGAGCACCTCTCCGCGCCGCAGATCGCGGGCGGGGCGGTGGTGCTGTGCGGCGCCTTCATCGCGCAGTCGGCCAAGCCGAAGTCGACGCAGACGGTGGTGGTCGCGGGAGCCGGTGCGCAGAGCGGGGACCTCGCGGGGGCGGGTGCTCCGGCGGACGCCGCAGCGCCGGTGGCCGCGGCGCCTCCGGCCGGCTCCGAGGACGACTTGGCCGCCGGATCACGCGCCACGTAGGGTGGCGATCATGCATTCGACCGTGCTGCCCCCGCCCGCCGCGTAAGGCGGGCGCGACCTCCGAGGAAACCCAGACCCGGGCAGTACCCGGGCTGTTCGTCGCTGCCTGCATACGGGATCACGCGACCGTTCCACGGCGCATCGCGCCGTACTGGATTTCCCGGAGCACACCTCCCATGCATGCCACTTCTGCCGTCACCCTGCCCGTGGGCCGGGGGCTGCTGTACGTCACCTTCGCCGCGACCGCCTGGGGCACCGCGGGTGCGGCCGCGGCCCTGCTCTACCGGGGCAGCGGACTGGGCCCGATCGCCCTCACCTTCTGGCGCACCTTCGGCGGACTGCTTCTGCTGCTCGCCGTACGGGCGCTGCGGCGCCGCCGGTCCGGCGCCCCCGTCGCCCCTGCTCCGTACGAGCCGATCCGTCGGCGCGCCATGCGCCTCGCCGTGACCGGCATCGCCCTCGCCGTCTTCCAGGCCGCCTACTTCGCGGCCGTCGAGGCCACGGGCCTGGCTGTGGGCACCGTCGTCACCATGGGGGCGGGACCCGTCCTCATCGCCATCGGGGCGCGCGTGACGATGGGCGAACGGCTCGGTGCGGGCGGAGCACTGGCCGTCGCCGGTGCGCTGACCGGGCTGCTGATCCTGGTGCTCGGCGGGGACGGCGCCGCGACCGTCCGTCCCGCCGGTGTCGGCTACGCCCTGCTGTCCGCGACCGGCTGCGCCGCGATGACACTGGCCACCCGGCGGCTGGGCAAGGGCGGCGGCAGCGATCCGTACGCCTCGGCGATCAGCGCGTTCGCGGTGGCCGCGCTGTGCCTGCTGCCGCTCGCGGTGATGGAGGGGCTGTGGCCCCAGACGCACGATCTGGGGCGCAGCCTGTGGCTGATGGGCTATATCGCGGCGGTGCCGACGGCGCTGGCCTATGGGCTGTACTTCGCCGGGCTGGCCGCTGTACGGGCCGCGACCGCCTCCGTGATCTCACTGATCGAGCCGGTGTCGGCCGCGGCCATCGCGGTGCTCCTCCTGGGGGAGCGGCTGACCATGGCCACGGCGGTCGGGACCGGCGTGCTGCTGACGGCGGTCGCCGCGCTGGCGGTGACGGAGGCGCGCGGGGCGAGGGCGGCCACCGGGTCGGCGGCTCCGGCGGCGGGCTGAGGACGCGTGCCCGGCCGGTCGCCTCGGCCGGGCACCCCCGTCACACCGGGGACGGAAGGGGCACCCAGGCTCTTCAGGGCGAGGGCGTTCCCGTAGTGGCCGAGGCCGCTGCCAGGCGACGCTGCTGGTGGCCGCGGGCCGCCGCGTCCCCGGGGCCGCCGCGCTCGGCGAGGCGCTCCGAGACGCGGTGCTGGACGGCCTCGCTCCGCTTGCCGCCGTACTTGAACTTGGCGCGTACCTCCCGCACTTCGAGGCGCAGCCCGCGGATGCCGGACAGCAGCCGCCCGTACGGCTCCTCGCCCGCGGCGACCGGAGCCGAGCCGCCGTCCGGCTGGAAGTGGCCCATCTGGCGCTGCAGCAGCGCCGCCTTGGCCTCCGGGTCGTCCACGACGTGGGCGGTGCAGGTCAGCTGGACCGCGGCGTAGAAGCTGGTGGGGACGCCGTGTTCGGGCGGCTGGTCCTCCGCCGCCTGCCAGGGGCCGGGGATGAAGGCGTAGTCGTCCACCACGCTCAAAAGGACCGTCGGGTGGTCGGCCAGCGCGTGCCAGAGGGGGTGGGGGCGGGCCAGATGCGTGACGGCCTCGCGGCGCTCCGGGTCGTAGGCGAAGTGCAGCGGCTGCACCAGCGGCGGCTCACCGGACGGTCCGTTGGCGGCCAGCTGGCCGAAGTCGTGCGCCGCGAGCCAGTGTTGCCACTCGGTGTCGTCGCGGGGCGCGTCCCAGGGGTGGATCAGCACGGTGGCTCCTCAGCGGGCGGGGAGGTACGCCGGCTCGGGGACGCCGGGCGCGAGGTCGTCGGACGGTATGGGGGCGCCGTACGCCGGGGCCACGGGAAGGACGCCGCTCCAGTACGGCAGGGCGAGGTCTTCGGGCTCGTCGTGGGGGCCGCCGGTGCGGATCTTGGCGGAGACCTCGCGCAGGTCGAGCCGGATCACGGAGGTGGCGGCCAGCTCCTTGGCGTTGCCGGGGCGGGAGTCCGCGGCGCGCCCGGGCAGCACATGGTCGACGAGCGCGTCGAGGGCGGCCGTCTTCTCCTCCGCTCCGGTCACCTGATACGCGGTGCCGTGGACCACGACGCAGCGGTAGTTGATGGAGTGGTGGAACGCGGAGCGGGCCAGCACCAGGCCGTCGACATGGGTGACCGTGACGCAGACCGCGAGTCCGGGGTCGGGTGCCTCGCCGGCCATCCGCAGCGGGCGGGAGCCCGTCGAGCCGTGCAGATAGAGGCGGTCGCCGACCCGGCCGTAGAGCGTCGGCAGCACGACCGGGGAGCCGTCGCGGACGAAGCCCAGATGGCAGACGTACCCGGCGTCGAGGATGTCGTGCACCGTCTCGTGGTCGTATGCGGCGCGCTCGCGGGCGCGGGTGGGCGTCGTGCGGCCGGTCGGTTCGTACGACTCTGCTGCGGACATTGCGAACTCCATTGCACTAGTGCATAATCAAGTTTGTGCTAGGAGAGTATCGGATCGAAGGGCGGCGCGCATCGGAGATTGCCGCCAGTGTCGAGCGAGCCGTCGGTGCGGGCGAGCTCCAGCCGGGTGAAGTCCTGCCCCCGCTCAGGGAGTTGGCCGTCTACTTGGAGGTCAATCCGAATACGGTCGCGGCCGCGTACCGCACGCTCCGCGACCGGGGTGTGATCGAGACGGCGGGCCGTCGTGGCAGCCGGGTGCGCCCCCGCCCGGCGAGCACCCCGCGTGAGGCGTTGCGGGTGGAGGTGCCGCCGGGCGTCCGCGACGCCTCCGACGGCAACCCCGACCCGGCCCTGCTGCCTCCGCTCGAACGTGCCCTGGCCGAGGCCGCGGCGCGCGCCGCGAGACGCCCGGTGCTCTACGGCGCACCGGCCGTCGACGAGGACCTCGCGGCCGTGGCCCGCTCGTCCTTCGCCGCGGACGGTGTGACCGACGGCCCGATCGCCGTCACCAGCGGCTCATTGGACGCCATCGAACGGGTGCTGGCCGCCCATCTGCGGCCCGGTGACACCGTCGCGGTGGAGGATCCGGGGTGGGGCAGCCTGCTGGATCTCATCCCGGCGCTCGGACTGCGCCCCGCGCCGGTCGGGGTGGACGACGACGGCCCGCTGCCCGACCGGTTGGCGGGCGCTCTTCAGGACGGCGCGCGTGCGGTCGTCATCACCGACCGGGCGCAGAACCCGACGGGTGCCGCCGTCAGCCCCGCCCGCGCCGGCGAGCTGCGTGCGCTCCTGGCGGACCACCCCGGAGTGCTGCTCATCGAGGACGATCATGGCCATGGCATCGTCGACCTCCCGCTCCACCCGCTCTCCGGCGTCACCGACCACTGGGCCCTGGTCCGCTCGACGGCCAAGTCCTACGGCCCCGACCTGCGTCTGGCGGTGCTCACCGGCGACGCCCTGACGGTGGACCGGGTGCGGGGCCGGCAGCGCCTGGGCCCCGGCTGGGTCAGCCATCTGCTTCAGGACGCGGTCCTGCATCTGTGGCGGACGTCCGCGATCGACCCGAAGACGGTGGCCGCTGCGTACGGCCGGCGTCGGGACGCGCTGATACGCGCCCTGGCCGAGCGCGGAGTGCCCGCGCGGGGCCGCAGCGGTATGAACGTCTGGGTGCCCGTCCCGGACGAGACCGGTGCGGTTGCCCGGCTGCTGCACTCCGGCTGGGCGGTGGCCCCCGGCGCCCGTTTCCGTCTGCACTCCCCGCCCGGTATCCGCATCACCGTCTCCGGCCTCGGCGAGCACGACATCGCCCCTGTGGCCGACGCGGTCGCCGCGGCCACAGGGGTGGGGGAGGCCCGGAGGTACGAGTGAGCGGGGCCCGGCCGCTCGGCTGCTGGCCGGTGGGCGAACATCGCCTCGTCGGCCGAGCCGGTCGGGCGCCGGGCGCCGTTCTCACGGGCTACGGGCTACGGGCTACGGGCTACGGGGCACAGGCCACGGCCTACGGGGCACAGGCCACGGGGCACGGGGCACGGGCCGGGCGTCAGGGCGGCCCGTCCGGCCCCGACCCGATGGTCAGGCCCGACGGCCAGAGCGGTCCGTGGTGATCGTGGTGGTCGTGGTGGAGGTGGCGACCGGAGTTGAGGGACGGGTGGGGCGGGGCTTGCTCTGGGTGAGGGCGGCGCCGAACAGGATGATCAGGGCGCCGATGGGCGTGTGCCAGCTCAGCTGCTCGCCCAGGAGGGCGACTCCGGCGGCGGTGGCGATCACGGGGACGAAGTAGGTGACCATCTGGGCCGTGGTCGGACCGACCTCGGCGACCAGGCCGTACTGGAGGAGGAAGGCGAAACCGGTGCCCAGGGCGCCGAGCGCGAAGACGGCGAGCAGCGGGACGATCGGGTAGCCGGTCGGCGCGGACGTGAACAGGGGGGTGACCACCGCCAGTTGGGCGGTGGCGAGCAGCAGCTGGGCGCTGGACATGGAGAGGTGTGACTGCCCGGCGCCGGCCAGGGTGCGGCGGACGTAGATCCAGCCGATGGGGTAGCTGAGCGAGGCGCCGAGCGCCATCGCGGTGCCCGTCAGATCCGTGCCGGCGAAGCCCTGCCAGGCGCCGAGCACGGTCAGTACGCCCAGGAAGCCGATGCCCAGGCCCGCGACCCGGCGCCGGGTGGGGCGGTCCTCGGACAGCGCGACGACCGACAGCGCCATGCCCCACAGCGGGGAGGTGGCGTTGCAGATGCCGGCGAGGGTGGAGGGGATGGTCAGCTCGGAGTAGGCGAAGAGCGAGAACGGCAGCGCGTTGAGGAAGAACGCGGCGACGGCGAGATGGCCCCAGGTGCGCAGGGAGCGAGGGAGTCGCTCGCGCCTGATCGCGAGGATGGTCAGCAGTACCAGCGCACCGAACGCCACCCGGCCCAGCGTGACCTGCAGCGGCGCGAAGCTCTGCGTTCCCACCTTGATGAAGAGGAAGCTGAAGCCCCAGATCAGGACGAGGACGGCGAAGCGGGCCTGCCAGCCGAAGGCGCGAAGGCGGCGCGCGGGCCGGTTGCCGGATTCGGGGGAGACCGGGGCGGCGGAGGCGGCCGGGGAGGGGGTGCCGACGGGCTGCGGGGCAGCGGGGTCGGTAGGGGACGAGGGGGAGTTCGCGGTGCGGGCGGAGGCGGTGGGTGCGCCGGTGGCGGTGCTCATGGCGTCAACGATGCGGCGTACAAATTCGTAGCACAAGCGAAATTCTGTGGGGGGTATCGATTAGCATTGCTTACATGTTGAACCTTGATCGCCTACGGACGCTGAGCGCGGTCGCCCGTCATGGGTCGGTGAGCGCGGCCGCCGAGGGACTGCATGTGACGACGTCGGCCGTCTCGCAGCAGATCGCCAAGCTGGAGCGGGAGACCGGTCAGCAGCTGCTGGCGAAGAACGGCCGGGGGGTGCGGCTGACCGACGCCGGTCGGCTGCTGGCCGACCATGCGGTGCGCATCCTCTCCCAGGTCGAACTGGCGCAGGCGGAGCTGGAGGCGCATCGCGGTCAAGCGGTGGGCGAGCTGCGGATGGGCGCCTTCCCCACCGCGGCCCGGGGGCTGTTCCCGTCCGCGCTCGTCGCCCTGCGCGCCGAACACCCCCAGCTGCGCGCCGGGTTGACGGAGCTGGACCCCGATGCGTCGGTACGCCAAGTGGTGCGCGGCGATATCGATCTGGCGGTCGTACTGGACTGGTACAACCGGCCGTTGTCCCTGCCCGAAGGGCTGGCGAAGGCCCCGCTCCTGGACGATCCGGCCGATGTGGCGATGCCCTCGACGCATCCGCTGGCCGGGCGCACGTCGGTGGAGCTGGAGGATTTCGCGGACGACGAGTGGATCTCCTGGCCGCAGGGCGAGTTCTGCAACGAATGGCTGATGTTCACCCTGCGCAGCAAGGGCGTGGAGCCGCGCATCGCGCACATGGCGGAGGAGCACGGCACCCAGCTCGCCCTGATCGCGGCCGGGCTGGGGGTCGCGGTGGCTCCGCGCCTCGGCCGCGGGCCGGTGCCGGACGGGGTGAGCGTGGTACCCGTACGCCATACCATGCGCCGCCATGTGTACGCCATCTGGCGCGCGGACGCGGACCGCAGACCCTCGATCCGGGCCGCGGTGGCAGCGCTTCGCGCGGCCGGGAAGGATCTGGAGGGCTGCTGACGCGATGGCGGCGGCCGCCGCGTCGGCAGCCCCCGCTCACTCCCGGTCCGGCGCCGGTGGGACGATGGCGCGGATGACGCCCAGCTCCAGCAAGTCCTGCGGGCGGATGCGGAGTTGGTCGGCGGTCTCCCGTACCTGCCCTTCGTCGCGTTTGAGGATCGCGGCGGCCAGTTCCGGGGCGATCACGGAGAAGTAGCTGTCCGGTGTCGCCCAGAGTCGGTCCGGTGCGGCGAGCGCCAGGGCGCCGCCCGAACCGCCCTCGCCGATGAGCAGGGAGGTCACCGGCACCCGGGCGGTGGCGAGCGCGGCGAAGGCGTCCGCGATCGCCGCACCGGCGCCGGCCCGCTCGGCGGCCGCGTCATTGGCGGCGCCCGGGGTGTCCACCAGCGTGAGGACCGGGAAGCCGAGCCGGTCGGCCAGCCGGACGAGACGGGCGGCGGTACGGAATCCGGCCGGGCGGGTGGCCGTCCCGCACTGCGCGGCGAAGGCGATGGTGCGGCCGTCGCGATGGCCGAAGCCGCAGCGTATGCCGGGGTCGACGCCGCCGCAGCGGTCGCCGCTGATCTCCTCCCAGTCGTCGAAGTACGCACGCAGATAGGCCTCGGCGCGCGGCCGCCGGGCGTCGCGGGCACGCACCACCGCGCCCCAGCCGCTCTCCGGCAGCCCCGGCGCGCCCAGTGCCTCCGGCGGGAGCGCCGGTTCCGCGGTGCGGCCCCCGGACTCCGCCCGGGGGCACAGCAGCCGCAGCCACCGCTGGAGCGTGCCGCGCAGCCGGTCGGGCGGGACCACGGCATCGATCTGGCCGGACGCCAGCTGCCCCTCGGCGCAGTAGGCACGGGGATCGGCGTCCGGGGGACGCACCCGCGAGCCCGCGAAGCCGATCTGCGCCCCCGGCAGCGCGAGGATCACATCGGCGCCCGCCCCGAGGGTGGCCCAGCCGCCGCCGGTCGTCGGATCGCGGAGCACGGCGATCTGCGCCAGCCCCGCGGCGCGGTTGTACGCCGACTGCCGTGACACCCGCTGGAGTTGGGACAGTGCACGCATGCCCTCCTGCATCCGGCTGCCGCCCGTGGCGATCAGCGACACGACCGGCAGGCCCCGCTCCCGGGCCTCGGTGTACGCGGCCTCCAGACGGTCGCCGGTGCGCTCGCCCAGGGAGCCGCCCAGATAGCGGAACTCGAAGGAGAGCACGACCGCTTGTGTGCCGCCGATCGTGGCCAGGGCCGTCACCACCGACTCGTCCTCGCCGGTCCGCTCGCGGGCGCGCCTGCGCGCGTCGTCGTAGCCGTGCCAGCCGAGCGGGCCGTCCGATGCCACGGGCGCTCGGGGCGAGGCCTCGGCCCGTGATCCGGACGCGGTGCGCGACGCTCCTGGGGCGCCGTCCGGCGCGACGAGCTCGGTGTAGGTGTCCGCGACCGCCGCGAGGGCCTGACGGGCCGTCAGTCGACTGCAGGGCAGTGGGCCGTCACGCACGGAGCTCTCGCTTCATGATCTTGCCCATGTCGTTGCGCGGCAGCGCGTCCAGGAAGTGGACGGTCCGGGGGCGTTTGTGCGGCGCCAGCTGGCGGGCGACATGGTCGGCGAGCTCCTCGCCGGAGGGTGGCGGACCGGCGTCCGGGCCGCTCTCCGCCACGATCCAGGCGACGATCCGCTCGCCGAGGTCCTCGTCGGGCTCACCGGTGACGGCCGCCTCGGCGACCGAGGGGTGGGCCAGCAGCGCGTTCTCGATCTCGCCCGCGCCGATTTTGTAGCCGCCGCTCTTGATCAGATCGGTGGCCTTGCGACCGACGATGCGGTAGTTCCCGGCGGCGTCGCGAAGGGCCATGTCGCCCGTACGGAACCATCCGCCGTCGAAGGCGGCGGCGGTGGCATCGGGGCGGTTGAGGTACTCCACGAAGAGGTTCGGACCGCGGACCTGGATCTCGCCGACCGTCTCGTCGTCGCCGGCCTCGACGACCCGGCCCGCGTCGTCGACCAGCCGGACGTACACCCCCGGCAGCGGCACCCCCACCGTGCCCGTGGCATCCGGGCCGTCCGCCCGCACGCTGGTGTTCATGAGGGTCTCCGTCATGCCGTAGCGCTCGATCACCCGCCGGCCCGAGGCCGCCGCGATCCGCTTTTGATCGGTCAGCGGCAGCGCCGCCGAACCGGAGACCAGCAGCCGGGCGCGGGACAGCGCCTTGGCCAGCTCGAGATCACGGCCCGCCTCGACGGCCAGGCGGTGGTACATCGTCGGCACGCCGAACAGCATCGTGCCGTCGGCCAGCAGCTCCCGGGCCACCGCGTCGGTGCTGAAGCGCCCGAGGTGGTGGACGCTGCCGCCGCGCCGCAGCGGCCCGAGGACGCCGAGGATCAGGCCGTGGACGTGGAACAGCGGCAGGGCGTGCACGAGCACGTCGTCGGCGGTCCACTGCCAGGCGTCCTCGAGGGCGTCGAGGGTGTGCGCGATGGCGCGGCGGGGGAGGACCACGCCCTTGGGCGGGCCCGTCGTGCCGGAGGTGTAGACGATCAGGGCCGGTGCCTCGTCGCCCGGTTCGAGCGGAAGCGGGGCCGGTTCGGTCTCCTCGGGAGGCTCGGCGGCCTCGATGTCGATACGGGGCAGCGCCGCGAGCGCACCCGGGAGCGTGGCGCCCGGCTCGGCCAGGACGAGCGACGGCGCGCTGTCCGCCACGATGTGCGCCAGCTCGCTCTCACCGATCTTCGGATTCACCGGGACGGCGGCCACCCCGGCCAGCAGCGCGGCCACCACGCCCACCGAGGTCTCCAACGTCGGCGTGGCCCAGATCGCGATCCGGGTCACCCCGGCGATCCGCTCGGCGAGTGCGCCCGCGACCGACGCCAACTGGCGATGGCTGAGGGCGCGGTCGCCGAAGCGCAGCGCGGGTGCGGGCGAACCGTCGCGCAGTGCGGGGAAGAGCACGTTCACCGGATCTCCTTCGTCCTCGTCGGCGCCCGGCACCGAGCGGCCGGGCCGTCCCGCTCCGGCACCTGCGCGGTGCGCGGCGGGCTGACCACCCCACTCTCGCAGAGACCACCGACAACGCGATCACCGCGAGGCCGGCACCGCGCGGTCCACCGCCGCCCGCGCGCCCTCACCCGGGGAGCTTGCGGAAGTCCCAGGACGCGACGGAAGCCGGAGCCAGCCGCAGCCAGGCGTGCCGGCCGTCATGCGGCATCCGGGCCGCCCCGAAGTACTTCTGCGCGAACAGCCGCTCCGGAACGTCCAGTTCGGGGCAGCTCTCACCGGTGCGCGGCGCCTCGCCCACGAACTGCGCGCGGCCCGCCAGTTCGGCGCCGCGCAGTTCGCCGTACTCCTGCCCGTCGTCGACGACCACCGCGAGCCGCGGGTCCCGGCGCAGCTGGGCCCACCGCCTGCTGCGGGTGATCGAGTACAGCCACAGCGCCGAACCGTCCCAGACGAACCACAACGCCCCGACATGCGGCGCCCCGTCCCCGCCGACCGTCGCGACCCGGCAGGTGCGCTGCTCGGTGAGGAACGCGTCCAGTTCGCCCCGCGTCATCATGATCCGGCGCCCGCGCCGCTGTGTGTCGGTCATCCGTCATCGCCTCCGCTGCGTACCGCTTGCCTGCCTGACCCCGACGACTTGCCGCAACACCCGGCTGCGCCGGCCGCACCGACTCCTGACGGTGTGTCAGAAATCATGGGCGCTCTTCCTGGTGGGCGCAATGCCCGGTACCCTCGCCCGCCTCGGACCGGCCCGCCGGCAGACCGGGCCCGCCAGGGCCCCGCAGAGGGGAACGCGATGCCACCGGACACCGCACGGCTCAGCGAGCAACCGGACCCGGCCTCGACGGTGCTACTTACCGTCGAGTGCCAGCGCGGTGTGGTCGGCCCGGACAGCGCGCTGCCCGAACTCGCCGACGCGGCTCGCACCTCAGGGGCGCTCACCAACATCGCCCGCCTGGTGGCGGCCGCGCACGACGCCGGCATCCAGGTGCTGCACGCGGTCGCCGAACGCCGCCCGGACGGCCGTGGCGCCAGCCGCAACGCCCGCCTGTTCAAGGCGGCCGAGCGGCTGCCCGTCCAGCAGATCATCGGGTCCACGGCGGTCCGCGTCGCGGACCCGATCCCGGTCTCGGAGGCCGACCTGGTGGTGCGCAGACTGCACGGCCTGTCACCGATAGCCGGCACCGACGTCGACGCGCTGCTGCGCAACCTCGGGTGCCGGACGCTCGTCATCACCGGGGTGTCGGCGAACGTCGCGATCCCCAACGCGGTGTTCGACGCCGTCAACCTCGGCTATACGGCCGTGGTGCCGGCGGACGCCATCGCCGGAGTGCCGGCCGACTACACCCCCGCGATGGTCCGCAACACCCTCGCCCTGGTCGCCACCATCACCACCACCCAGGACGTCCTGGCCGGCTGGAAGCGCCCGCGCCGGAGCCGCTGACCGCAGCCGGGCCGAACTCCCGCCAACGCCCCTGTCCTCGCCGCCGTTTCGGTGGGCGCGGAAGTCGGCCGTGCGCCGCCGTGGCGGATGGCGGGCACATGCTTGTCGGGGTGTGATCGTGGCCGTGGGCATCCTGCGGGGATTCGGCCATGCGGCGGTTCGCCGAAACGCGCCGAAGTGCCGGGTGAACGGGAGAGGGGACGTGGCCTGATGCGGAGAACGGGGGAGGGGCGGGTCGTGCTCCGGCTTTACGGGCCGGCCTTTCCACTGCCCTGTGTTCGCCACCGTCCGTGTCGGCCCCCTATCGGCGTCCCGGTGTATCCGTCTACTGACGTCCGGGTAGTGGCGGGAATTCCAGGCTCTTTGGCCTGACCCCCTGTGCCGTTTACGGACACCGCACAAGTGGTCTCATGGCCTGCTTGACCGCGGCCCGATCCTGCGGGAATGCAAATTCCTTGAAAACCCGGGACATCCGGGTCTGTGCGGCGTCCGGATTCCACCTTCCGGAGGGATATGACCGGCCGTAGGTTGCTTTGCGAGGCACACGCCTCGGGGAAGTGCAAACACAGTGCACAGTCAACCTCTCGTGTGACGTGCAGACGTCACGAACCAGGAGGATATCGTGGCAACTCGCAAGGCCGTCGCTGTCGTTCTGTCCGTATCGGCTCTGCTGGGCACGGGGCTGCTGACCAGCGGCAGTGCCCAAGCGGCAGCCCCCGCGACATTCCGTCCGGACATCCGGTACACGTTCCAGAACGTCGGGAGCGACCGAAATCTCGACGCGTGGGGAAACGACACCATCAAGGCCTGGTCGGCGGACGCCTCCGGAACTCAGGACTTCTACCTGCGCATCGGAAGATTCCAGGGTTACCAGCTGGAGAGCGCACATCACGCCGGCCGGTGTGTGACGGCCAAGGGCATAGGGCGGCAGGTGGCGCTGGAGAACTGCAACACTGCCGTACAGGCGCAGTACTGGGACTACGCCAACAGGGACGAGGGTTCCACGTTCATCAGCCGTAAGTTCGCCCGGGGCTGCATTGCCGACGAAGGCGAGCGCAACAGCGTGGCGCTCGCGCCGTGCACCGGGGCCGACGCGCAGCGGTGGATTCCGCTGATCGGATAGCAGGAGAGCGCGGGCGAAAAAGCGGAAACCAGCCGGATTCGCCGGCGGGGGCCGCGCAAAAGGGCAGTGGGCAGTGAACAGGGGCGGGCCCCGGGCCGGATGCGGCTCGGGGCCCGCCTCGTAAACGAGTCGACAGCGACCCGCCGCGCCCGGCAAGGTGGCGAGTCGTGACGAGCAGTGAGCTGTGGACCCGTGCGACCGCCGACCGCTACGACACCGAAGAGACCGAGATGTCCTCGGCCCCCGTCCTCCTACGGACCATCGCCTTCCTCGCCGAACTCGCCGGAGACGGCCCGGCGCTGGAGTTCGCCATCGGGACCGGACGCGTGGGCATCCCGCTCCGGGAACACGGCGTGCCGGTAGTGGGCATCGAACTGTCCGAGCACATGGCAGCGGTCCTGCGCCGCAAGATCGACGAGGACACGCTCCCGGTCGTCATCGGGGACATGGCCACGACCACCGTTCCCGGCGAGTTCACCCTGGTCTATCTCGTCTACAACACCATCACGAACCTGCTCACGCAGGACGAGCAGGTCGCGTGCTTCCACAACGCCGCACGTCACCTGGCGCCCGGCGGACGATTCGTCATCGAGCTGGGCGTGCCGCCGTTGCGGTTCCTGCCTCCCGGACAGGTCGCGGTGCCGTTCGACGTCTCCGAACGGCATCTCGGCTTCGACACCTTCGACCTGGTCGAGCAGATGCTCGTCTCGCACCACCTCACGCGCGACGGCGACGACGGTCGCTACCGCCGGGGTGCCTCCCGGCACCGGTACGCCTGGCCTGCGGAGCTCGACCTGATGGCACGGATCGCGGGGCTCGAACGGGAACGTCGGGTCGCGGACTGGGACGGGGCGCCGTTCACCCAGGACTCCGCCAAGCACATCTCCGTGTGGCGCAAGCCGGCCTGAGGCGGCCCCTCGTCGCGCGGCGACCACCAGAGCCCAGGCGGGCCGGGCCGCCGCGCCCTCATCCGAGGCTGACCGAGCCGCCCTTGACGTTCACCTTGGCGGGCGCCAGCGGCTTGGTGGCCGGACCGTCCTTCACACTGCCGTCGGTGATGTCGAACTTGCTGCCGTGGCACATGCAGTTGATGGTGCCGCCGGCGACCTCGCCGACGAGGCAGCCCGCGTGGGTGCAGACCGCCGAGAAGGCCTTGATCTCGCCGTCCTGCGGCTGGGTGACCACGACCTTCTCGGCCTTGAAGATCTTGCCGCCGCCCTTGGGGATCTCCGAGGTCTTGGCGAGCGCGCCGCCCGCACCCGCACCCGCCGTACCGCTGCCGCCGGCGCCCGGGTCCGCGGGGGCGCCGCCGCCCGCGCCCGGGTCCGCCGAGCCGCCGCCCGCCATGCCGTTGCCGCAGGCCGCGAGCGCCGCCGTCAGCCCGGCCGCCCCGACCGCCGCGACCACGTTGCGCCGGGTCGCCCCACGCCTCGCCGTCTGCTGACCGGCCGGCGCCGCGCCCGCCTCCTCCGTCATCGCTTCGGTCTGGATCTGTCGTGATGCCGCGTGTCCGGCCATGGTGTGCCTCCGGTTCCTGGTGGGGCCTTCGGTGTGCGAGGTGCTCCAAGGACGTTGCACAGATCCATACGGAGGGGCGGCCGCGGGCGTTCAACGCCGTACGCGTTCCCTGCCTACGCGGGCTCTCCCGCGCGCCCGCGGAGTGCGTCGAGCAGGAAGTCCCGCTGGAAGTGGAGCAGCTGCTCATTGACCGTGTCGTCGGCCGGGGCGTGGGTGGCGCCGGGCAGCGGCAGCACGCTGTGCGGCTTGCCCGCCGCGAGCAGCTCCGCCGAGAAGCGCAGGGTGTGTGCGGCCGCCACGTTGTCGTCCGCGAGCCCGTGGACGAGCAGCAGCGGACGGCTCAGCAGGTGGCCATGGCCGGCCAGGGAGGAGCGCGCGTAGTTCTCCGGCCGCTCCTGTGGGTGGCCCAGGAACCGCTCCTTCCAGTGGGTGTCGTACAGCCGCTGATCGGTGGGCGGGGCGCCGGCGACCGCGGCGTGGAAGACGTCCGGGCGGTGCAGCACCGCGGCCGCCGCCAGGAACCCGCCGAAGGACCAGCCGCGGATCGCCACCCGCGTCAGATCCAGGTCGGCGCACCGCGCCCCGGCCGCCTGAAGGGCGTCCACCTGGTCCTCCAGCGCCGGCGTGAGCTGGTCGCCGTGCACGGCCTTCTCCCAGGCCGGACCCCGCCCGGGCGTTCCGCGTCCGTCCACCACCAGCACCGCGAAGCCCTGCTCGGCGAACCACTGCGACACACAGGTGAACCACCCCCGGGCCCGCCCCACCAGCTGCATACCGGGCCCGCCGTACGGATCGAGCAGCACCGGCAGCCGGCCTGTGCCCTCCTGGTGCCAGGACGGCAGGAACAGCGCCCCGCGCAACTGCCGTTCGCCGAGCGTGAGATGGAGCGGCCGCGGGGCGAGGGCCGGTTCCTCGGCGAGCGAGGTGATCACCCCGCCCGGCGCGCCGTCGCCCGTCCCCGCATCCGCCACCGGATCCGCGCCGCGGACCACCCGCACCTCGTTGCCGTGCGGCGTCACTCCCTCCAGGACGACCGTGCCACCCCGCGCCACGCCCGAGTACCTGCCGGGGCCCCGGCTCAGCCGCCGGATGCCGTGGTCGGGAACGTAGCGCCACACATGGGTCTCCAACGGGTCCTCGCTCGCGGTGAACAGCACCTGTTCGCCCTCGACCCCCAGGACCGCGCGCAACTGCAGCCCGTCCGGGGTGACCCGCCGACCGCCGACGGTCAGGAACCGGGTGCCGCCGTCGTCCTCGGGCAGCACCGGCGCGCCGGAGGCGGTACGGGCGGGAGTGCCCGGCACCAGCTCCACCCAGGCCGCATCGGTCCGCTCGTGCCGCACCCCGGTGGCCCCGGTCGCCGGGTCGACCGCGAGCGTCCGAAGGGTGCGCTGGTCGCGGCTCTGGACGGCGACGAACGGGCCGTGTGCGTCCCAGCCCGCGTCGACGAGGTACTCGTACGCCCCGCGGTCCCATGCCACGTCCACCCGCTCGCCCGCCAGGGAGAGCAGCTGCACGGTGACCTCCGCGTTGGGGGTCCCCGCCGCGGGATAGGCGACCGCCCGCGGCGGCTTCGCCGGGTCGGCGGGGTCGCCGAGGTAGCGCCGTGCCACGGGACCGGTGTCGACCCTGGCCACCAGGAGGCGGGTGCTGTCCGGCGACCACCAGTAGCCGCGCATCCGGTGCATGGACTCGGCCGCGACGTACTCGGCCAGCCCGTAGGAGATGTCCGGCCCCTCCGCACGGGCCAGTCGGCGGTCGTCACCGGCGAGGCCGACGACGTGGAGGCAGCGGCTGCTCACATAAGCGATGTGCCGGCCGTCGGGGGAGGGCCGGGGGTCGACCACCGGGCCGGCCGCGGGGACCGGGAACGGTGCACCGCCGTCCGTGCGCACCGCCCACAGGGCGCCGGACAGCGCGAACGCCACGAGACGGGCGGCGTCGTCGGTCGCGTACGACACCACCCCCGCCGAACGCTCCCTGGCCCGCTCCCGGCGCAGCCGCTCCTCTTCCGGCACGGCATCGGCCGCCGCTCCTATCAGGAGCCCCGGATCGGCCAACAGCCATTCCGTGCCGTCCTCGTACTGCCACAGCCGGCCCACCGGGTCGGTGCCCGAGCCCGTACGGACGAACAGGACGCGACGGCCGTCGGGGGAGACGGTGAAGTGCCGGGGCACTCCCAGGGAGAACCGACGCGTGCGGGCGAACTGCCGTGGAAATGCAGCGGAGTCGGGGGACTTCGAAGAGACCGTGGGGTTCACGGGGGGTGCGGGGTTCACGGTGCTGGCGTCCAAGGTGCTGTCCTCCAAGGGAGTGGGATCCGGTTCTGCGGTGTACCGGTAGTGCGCTCCGACAGGCGCTCGCACCCGCGCTCGCCCGAGACAACGTAGGCACGGAGAAGATCCCTGGAAAAGGGGGGATCCGATCCGTATCCGCGCAGCACAACGGGCCGGTACCGGACCGGGGCGGAAGAGGGGAAGCGACCGGCGGAGAGCCGCCGTGGCCTGCGGGGGTGTCGACCGACGTCATGACGACCCGCCGTGTCACGCCCTTGTGTACGGGCGGACCGCCCCGGGAACCGTCGAGATCGCTCCGGGGCGTCTTCGAGGTCGACGACCTCGGTACTTATATCACCCAGCACGGATCACCCAGCCGACGAGAGGATGCCGCGAGGCAGTCCCGTCAGGTACGTGTGCCGACGCCTGCGCCCTCCTTCTCCGCGACGCCGGCGCCCCCGTTCTCCACGGCGCCGACCTGCCGGTCCCCCCGCCGCCAGGACCGTACTTCGGTCTGCTCCTTATGGGAGCCGCGGCGCATCTCCTGCATTCCCTTTTCGATCCCGTTGCGCAACCAGTTGCCCACGGGTCGTTCCACCAGTCGGTTGACGGCGTACGAGAGCAGCAGCATGAGGGTGACGATCGCCGTGAGGAGAACGGGAGCGGACATCCGATCCCGCAGGAGGCCGATCAGCGTGAATCCGATGTACATGTGCAGAAGGTAGAGCGGGTACGTCAGGGATCCGGCCGTGCTCAGCCAGCTCCAGCGCACCTTGTCGAACGCGCCGAGAGCGATGGCCGCCATGAGAGCGAAAGCGACGATGATTCCCAGGCGCGCCGGCCAGGTGTCCGTCACCGCGGCCTTGTCGCCCAGGTTCATCACCAGTCGCCCTCGCACGTAGTGCTGGGCCAGGAGGAATTCCACGGCGACGATCGCCCACAGCAGCAGGGTCGGCCGGAAGCGATGCATCAGGTAGAAGGCGATTCCCGCAATGAAGTAGGGGGAGTACGGGGCGACCGCCCACACGGACAAGAAGTTGCTCTCGGCCTTGAACGCGATGACGCCGGCGACCGTCCACAGGCCGCAGAACAGTACGCATCTGCGGTAGGTGACCCCCTTGTACACGACGAGCGCGAAGAGGAGATAGAACTTCAGCTCGACGAAAAGCGACCAGTAGACGTCATCCACGTCGGACACTCCCACACCCTGCTGCAGCATGGTGAGGTTGGTCAGTACGGTCTCCAGGCTGTCCGCACTGCGCACGCGTGGCCACAACGTCAGGACGGTCGCCGTCATCAGGACGGCGACCCAATACGCGGGGTAGAGGCGGGCGACCCGTGACTTGACGAAATCGCCGAGCGGACGTCCCCATGCGCTCATGCAGATGACGAATCCGCTGATCAGGAAGAAGACCTCAACGCCCAGCCAGCCGAACTGCGCGACGTGGTAGAGCTCCGGTGAGAAGGCCTTGGGATCTCGGCCCCAACCGTCGCGAAGCGCTATGTAGTGGTAGCACAGAACCATCAGCGACGCCACGAAGCGCAACCCGTCGAGCACATAGAGTCTGGGCGGCCCCGGCCCCTTTTCCAAGGTTGCCGGAGAGGCGGATAGCGCGACGAAGCGCATACAGCGATTCCTTGTTCTTTCTCAAAGCGTCTTCAGCAAGAGGGGACGCGTGCTGATGCCGTGATGGCGGGTCACGCCATGGCCGGCGAGACGGGAACTCGGGCACGAGTCCCGCTGCATCCCCTGGGGGCCAGCTCGGTATTCGCTAATGTGTCGCTCTGTCACAGGCGCTGACGGCTTGCCGCATCGTCACGCCCAACCGGCTGAGTTGCACGACGCAGGCCGGCTTCGCCAACCAGCCGTTCCCAGGCTGACAGGCATGGTGAATTCTTGACCCTACGGCATATCCCTGCGACTTCAGGTAGGCGGCGCAGGGTTTGGCGGAGGCTTCCGCCGGGCTGGCTACGAGTATCGGCATCGCGGCTGCGAGTGTGGTAAGGACCGCGGCGACGCTCACACGTCGAAACGCTCGTTGCATCGGGCTACCTTTAGTGGGGGGTTAACGCGGGGTCATATGGCGCGGAACGTGGGGGAGTTCCCTCGCCGTGAAGGCGGTCAGAGAGCGCCGACAGGGATCCCCGCTGTGGTGCGTTCGGGGAAATACATGCGGTTCGTCGGGTCAGGCGATTCATCGGTTTCGGTTGCCGCGTGGGAAGACGGGGAGCCCAGGCATTCGGTTCAGTCCGGGAAGGTTTTTTCGGTTCCCGGCAGCGCGCCGCGCTCATCGGCGTTCACGGCTGCGCCGTTCGCGTCATCGTCACCCAGGACCGGGGGAGCGCGTAGTGGTGCCCTACTCCTGCGATTGCCGCTCGGGCGTCAGGCGCAGGGTGGCGACCGCGCCGCCGCTGGGGGCGTTGGAGAAGCAGAGGGTGGCGCCGAGGACCCGGGCCTGGCCGCCGGCGATGGTCAGGCCCAGGCCGTGGCCGGACTTGCGGCTGCCGCCCGAGCGGGTCTTGAACCGTTGGGGGCCGTGGTCGAGGAGGTCGTCCGGATAGCCGTCGCCGTGGTCCCGCACGGTGACGACCGGACCGTCGACCGTCAGCACCACCGGCGGGCGGCCGTGCTTGTGGGCGTTGGCGATCAGATTGCCCAGGACGCGTTCGAGCCGGCGCTGGTCGGTCTCCACGCGGGCGTCCCGGATGACGTCGACGTCCGCCGCCAGCCTCGTGGCCCGCACCGCGCGCTCGACCAGCGGACCCAGCTGGTGGATGTCGAGGTCGGCGCGTTCGACCTGGGCGTCGAGCCGGGAGATCTCCAGCAGGTCCTCGGTCAGCCGGCGCATGGTCTGGATGCGCTCCTGCACCATCTCCGTCGGACGGCCGGGAGGCAGCAGCTCGGCGGCCGCGTGCAGTCCGGTGAGCGGGGTGCGCAGCTCGTGGGACACGTCGGCGGTGAAGCGCTGTTCGCTGTGCAGCTTGTTCTGCAGGGTGGCGGCCATCGCATCGAGCGCGGCCGCCACCGCGGCGGCCTCGTCCTGGGCGAGGTCGGGCCGCAGGGCGCGGGGGTCGCCCACCCGTGCGTCGAGGTCGCCGGTGCTGATCCGGCGGGCGACCCGCGCGGTGCGGTGCAGCCGGCGGGTGATGCGGGAGACGCCGAACAGCCCGACGAGCAGGGTGACGCCGATCGCGGCGGCGGAGGAGCCGATGATGGCCCGGTCCAGTCCGCGGATGGCGGCGGCCCGGTCGCCGTAGTCCAGGCGTACCGCCAGCACCCGGCCGCCGTCGACGGGGGCGACGGCCCACATCACCGGCCGGCCCTGGTGGTCCGCGAGCTGCGTGCCGCGCTCCTTGTGGTGTACGGCCATCTCGCGGAGGTTGTGGGGGAGGTCCGGCGGATCCACCGCGGCATTGCGGCCGAGGGGCTCCCCGGCGACGTAGGTGGCCACCGCGCCGTCCAGTTCGTCCAGGGCGGCGCCGCGGGCCTGGCTCTCGGTCTGCTGGCCGACCAGGACGTGCACCAGGATGCCGAGCAGCGCGGCGAGGGTGCAGCACATGACGGTGATGAAGACGGCGAACTTCCAGTAGAGGGTCGCCGTCCAGGAAGGCAGCCGCAGTGCGGCCCGCCGCCGGGCGGTGTTCACCGCGTACGCCTCGGCACGGGGGAGGAGACCGCCCGGTCGAACTCCATCGCCCGGATCTCCATGGTCTGCTGCTTGTCGTCCCAGGAGTGGACGGTGCGCATCTCGTACCCGGACGAACTGGTCGGCTCCCGCATGATCAGGTCGCCGTCCGACACCTCCACCGACAGCGGTGTGCCGGCAGTGTCCAGGATCCGGTTCACCACCCCGCCCCGGATCATGTAGGCCCATATGGCGACCGTGTGCTCGCTCCCCTCGATACCGACGATCAGCTCGTCCTTTCCGTCGTGCGTCAGGTCCTGGTATTCGGGGGCCCGTACGGGGCAGCGCTTCGGCTCGGCGGCGCACCGGGCGATCCTGCGCTCGGTGGCCTTGTCGAAGGCCGGCGTCTGCTGGCGGGCGTCCTCGGCGATCTGCGCCTTGACGACGTCGATCGCGCCCAGCGTACGGATGTTGCCGGAAGGGACGCGGGGAAGCCCGGGGAGGGGCGACGGTCCGTCCTGGCCGCTCTTGTCGGGCGGCGGCGGGGGCGCGGGCGGCCGGTCGGGCCACAGCCGTGCGGGAGCCGAGGCGATCGGGGTCTGCCCCGCGCTCTTCGGCTGCCCGGTCCCCGTACACCCCGCCACCAGCAGCGTCGCCGCGCCCGCCGCCGAAAGAGCGAACCAGGCGGGCCGTACCCGGCGGGGGAACGGCAGGGAACGGAGCAGGAGCACGGGACTTCCAGACAGCGCGGGGCGGCAGTGCACGGGGACGATGATGTTCCCTGCCCCGCATTACGGCAATCCGACGGTTGCGTAACGGTGTCCCGTAGATGGCCCCACAGTGCCGTTGCCGATTCGGTCGCCCGTTCGAGTTGTGCGGCCCTGGAGGCGTGCCCCGTCGGCTGGCCCGGCGCCGCCCGGCGATCGGCATCCCTGTCGGGTGGGGGGCGTTGGGCGGAGGCTCTTCGGGCTCGCGGCGGGGAGGATGCGAGGGGTACCAAGAGTGAAACCATGGCCATGGGCCATGTCATGATCGCGGGCGGGATAACCCCTCTCCGACAGGACCCGTTCCATGCGAACCATCAGCGTCATCACCGCCGTACACGAGGGCGGCCACCACTTCATCGGTGACACCTATGAATCCCTGCGCGAACAGAAGCTCCCCGACGACTGGGAATGGGAGTGGTGTGTGCAGGAGGACGGCACCTCGGGTATCCCTGCGAGCAGCCTGCCCAGTGACCCCCGGATCAGACTCGGGACGGGACTGCGCGCGCGCATAGCGGTGACGCGCACACACGCCCTCGCGCGTGCGACCGGCGACCTCGTCCGGACGCTGGACGCGGACGACGTGCTGCTGCCGGGGGCGCTGGAGCGGGACATCGAGACCCTGGAACGTGTGCCATGGTGCGTATCCGCCTGCATCGACCTCCACGAGGACGGGAGCACGGCGCCAGGTCCGTACGACCCTCCGGACGGCCCCTTGGAGCCCGCCCGCTTCTATCGCGAGATGCTGGAGCGCCGGCTGTCCGTTCAGGCGACCACCTTCGCCGCCCACCGTCGCCTGGTGCTGGCGCTGGGTGGCTGGCAGGCGCTGTCCGGAGCCGAGACGGTCGCGCTGCTCCTTGCCGCGGAGGCTGTGGCGCCCGGTGAGTTCATAGCGGAGCCGAGCGTCTTCTATCGCAAGCATCCCCAGCAGACGACCGCATCCGATCGCTACTGGGAACCGACCGAAGCGGCCACCCGGATCGAAGCGCTCCTGCAACGCGCCAGTGCCCTGCGGGAGTCGGGCTGGAAGTGGCAGTAGGAACACCGCTACCGGGCGCGCGTCCCGGGGCGGGGGCGAGTGGGTGACGGCTCGCCTCCGGTAGTAGGTCGTCGGGCGCTCCACCTTCAGTAGCAACCCGACCATGGGCCGCCGCTCGTCACGTGTCCAGTACCAGCTGCAGCAACTCGCGCAAGGTCTCGCGCTGCTGCGCGGTGAGTCGGGCCAGCGGGGCGGCGGCGAAGGGCATGCGGGTGCGGAGGTCGACGGCGACGGTCCGGCCGGCCTCGGTGGCGGCGACGCGCTTGACGCGACGGTCGTCCGGATCGGGGCTGCGCTCGGCCAGGCCCCGCGACTCCAGCCGGTCGACGATCGTCGTCACGTTGGAGGGCTCCGCGTGCAGCCGGTCGGCGATGTGGCGCATCGGGGCCGGCTCCTCGGCGGCGAGCAGCGCCTTGGCCTGGAGCGGGGTCAGGCCGTGGGCTGTCGCGGCGGCCTCCGACTCCTGGCTGTATCGGCGGTTGATGGCCGCGAACAGGCCGACGATCTGCCTGGTCAGCTCATCCGGTGCGTGGGACATGGCACCAGTCTACCGATGTATTTGACAAGTGAAATAGTCGCCCTCATAGTTATGGACAACCTTAGTTATGAAGCATAAGTAGATGGGCGCTGAAGATGAGCACCAAGACCGTCCTGATCACCGGCACCTCCTCCGGTATCGGCTTGGCCACCGCCGTCGCCGCAGCGCGGAGCGGCTGGCGAGTGATCGCCACCATGCGCGACACCACCAAGGCGGGCGCGCTGCTGGCGGCGGCCGAGGAGGCCGGGGTCGCCCTCGACGTCCGGACGCTGGACGTCACCGACCCGGCCTCGGTCACGGCCTGCCTGGCCGGCCTCGACCGGCTGGACGCACTGGTCAACAACGCAGGCGCGGGCCACCTCGGCACGCTGGAGCAGGAGAGCGTCGAGGACGTGCGCGCCGTCATGGAGGTCAACTTCTTCGGCGTGCTGCACGTCACCAAGGCGGCCCTGCCCCTGCTGCGGGCAAGCGGCGGTCGCGTGGTGACCGTGACCAGTGTGGGTGGCGTGATCGGCCAGCCCTTCAACGAGGCCTACTGCGCCGCCAAGTTCGCGGTCGAGGGCTTCATGGAGTCCCTCGCGCCGGTTGCGGCCACGGCCGGCGTGTCCGTCAGCGTGGTCGAGCCGGGGGCGGTGGCCAGCGAGTTCGTCAGCAATGTGGGCGTCGGCGACGACGTACTGGAACAGGCCGGGCCGTACGCCCCCGCACTGTCCGCCTATCTGGACCGCACCCGCGGCGCCTTCGCCAACGCGCAGCCGCCGCAGGACGTGGCGGCGCTGATGGTCGAACTGCTGGCGGCCGAGCGGCCCGCCTTCCGGGTGCTCACCTCGGATGCCGCCCGCGACTTCGTCCGGGCGAAGCTCAAGGACCTCGACGGTGCGGCCGTGCAGACCGCGACCGGCGCGTGGGTCGCCTAGGGGGTGTCTCTTCGGTCTCCGGGGGTCAGGAGTGCTGCGCCCCGCGTGCCAGCAGCATGAGCGCGTCGACGAGTTCCTCGGCGGGCAGGCCGGTGGCCAGGCTGCGCAGTTGCAGTCCGAAGATCAGCGCGACGGCGCTGCTCGCCAGCCGCTCGGCGTCGGGCACGCCGAGACCGGTGAGGACCCGGGCGGCCAACTGGTCGTACGCGGCGAAGGACTGGTCGGCCGCGGTGCGCAGGCGTTCGTCGCGGCCGGCCTGGATGTAGAGCTCGAACGGCGCGATGTGCCTGCTGTCGAACGGCGTCCCCCCGGCGACCTGGCCGACTGTGGCGGCGGCCCGATCGGCGTCCATTCCGTCGGTCTGGCACTGGGCGGCGAGCTCGGTGAGGCGCCGGGTCTCCTCCGCGACGAAGTGCAGCAGGCTCTCCCGCAGCATCTCGTGCTGGGTCGCGAAGTGGTAGGTGACCGAACCCAGGGAGACCCCGGCCTCCTTGGCGATCCGCCGGTTGGTGACCCCGGCGACGCCGTCCTCACCGATGACGCGCAGGACGGCGTCGATGATGCTCTGCCGGGTTCCGGGGTGCTTGGACATGGCAGTCATTGTGCCAGCGGCGCCCTTCCGGCAAGGAGGAAGGGCCGGGGCCGCTCCGACCGCGCACACCGCCCTCCAGTGGAGGTTCCGCCGTTGACACGGCCGTCCACCCTCCATACTGTTCGTTCGAACGAACAGTCCTCGGGAAGGGGCGCCCCATGCGCATCGCAGGATCAACCGTTCTCCTGACCGGGGCCGCGGGTGGCATCGGTCAGGCCGTCGCCCGCGGTCTGGCGGCCAAGGGGGCCAAGCTGGTCCTCTCCGGGCGCCGCGCCGATGCCCTGGAGGCGCTCGCCGACGAACTCGGTGCCCGAGTGGTCGCCGCCGATCTCGCCGACCCGGACCAGGTCGACCACCTCACCGCGGAATGCCCCGACCCGGACATCCTGATCGCCAACGCCGCGCTGCCCTCCAGCGGCGATCTGCTCGACTACACGCCGGAGCAGATCGACCGCGCACTGGCCGTGAACCTGCGTGCCCCCGTCATGCTGGCCCGCACCCTCGCGCCCCGGATGGTCGCGGCGGGGCGGGGCCAGATCGTGCTCGTCGGCTCGATCTCCGGGAAGGCGGCCACCAAGCACTCCTCGCTCTACAGCGCGACCAAGTTCGGGCTGCGCGGCTTCGCGCTCGCCTTCCGACAGGACCTGCACGGTACGGGGGTGGGGGTCTCTCTCGTCCAGCCCGGCGCCGTACGCGACGCGGGGATGTTCGCCGCCACGGGCGCGACCCCGCCGGCCGGTGTGCGCACCGTCTCCCCGGACCAGGTGGTGACGGGGGTGGTTCGGGCCGTCGAGCGCGATCTGTGCGAAGTCAATGTCGCGCCGGTGGAGCTGAAGGCGCTCAGCGCCATCGCCGGACAGTTCCCCGGCTTCGCGGAGAAGGTGCAGCGCGGCTCCAGTGCCGAACGCACCATCCGCGAGGTCGTGGCGGCCCAGCGGGACAGGCGGTAGCCGCCGGGCGGCACCTCGCTCAGGAGGCGGGTGCGGTCGTGTCGTCGCCGGCGGCCGCCCTGGAATCCCCCGCGAGGCCGAGGCGCAGCAGGATCAGATGGGCGATGTCGGTGATGGTGCCGCCGCTGCGCAGCAGTTCCATGGGCGGGATGTCGATGTCGAAGCGTCTGCGGACGGAGACCAGCAGCTCGGCGATCATCAGCGAGTCCAGGCCGTACTCGTCCAGCCGCCGATGGTGGTCGAGTTCCCCGGCGTCCATGTGCAGGACCTCGGCCATGAGATGCGCGAGCGCATCGGCCACGGCGCGCGACGCGTCCTGGACGGACATCGCCGCCAGTGCCCGCAGGATCTCCTCCCGGGTGTAGTCGGCTTCCTTCATGTGTTCGGGGAACAGCAGGGAGAGCCGGGGTGCCGCGAGAGCGGGCAGCAGACGGCGCAGGCGCCCCCAGTTGTAACGGCCCACACCTGCCACTTCCAGGCCACTGCCCGTCAGCAGGTCGGCAGCGGTGAAGGCCTCGTGGAGCGACACGGGTTCGATCCCGGCGGAGGCGAGTGTCTGTGTCAGCTCGTTGCGGGCGACATAGCCGGCTCCGCCGATGGCTCCCCAGACGATCGCCTGCCCGGTGGCCCCGCGGCCGCGGCGGTGGCGGACCAGGGCTTCCAGCCAGAGGTTGGCCGCCGCGTAGTTGGCCTGGCGGATGTTGCCGATGACGGTCGTGCCCGACGAATACGTCAGGAACATCTCCAGCTCGCGCCCGGCGAGGAGCTGGTCGAGCACCATGGCGCCCGCCGCCTTCGGGGACAGCGCGGCCGCGAACCGTTCGTCGGTGAGTTCGGTCAGCAGATCGTCCTCCAGCTGCATCGCGCAGTGGACGACGCCGCGCAGCGGGTGGCCGCCCGCGTCGATGTCCTCGACGACGCGCCGCATGGCCGGGAGGTCGGTCACATCGGCGGCGTACGCGGTGGCCCGTACGCCGCGCGCCGCGAGTTCGGCCAGCACGGCCGGGGCCTCGGGTGCCTGAGCGCCGCGGCGGCCGACCAGTGCGAGGTGGCGCACGCCCCGCTCGGCGAGCCAGCCCGCGCTCGCGGCGCCGAAGCCTCCGAGGCCGCCGGTGACCAGATACGTACCCTCCGGGTCCAGGCGCGGCGCCGGCACGCGCCGTTCGACGGGGACGGGTTCGTCCAGCGGGTCGAACGCGACGACGACCTTGCCCACATGACGGGAGTGCTGCAGGAGTTGGAACGCCTCGGCCACGCGTGCGGCGGGATACACACTGTGCGGAAGCGGGCGGTAGGACCCGTCGCGTACGCGTGCGGTGACGGCCGCGAACAGCGCGGCACCGTGGACGGGGTCGAAGGCAAGGGTGCTGAGGTCGACGCCGAAGAAGGCGATGTTGTTGCGGAAGGGGCGCAGGAGCAGCGGTTTGTTCTCGTAGATGTCGCGCTTGCCCAACTCGACGAAGCGGCCGCCGGGGCGCAGCAGTTCCAGGCTGCGCGTGATCGCCTCGCCCGCGAGGGAGTTGACGACGACATCGACCCCCTGGCCGCCGGTGGCCGCCATGACTCCGGGGACGAACTCCAGGCTGCGTGAGTCCAGGACATGATCGACGCCCAGGTGCCGCAGCAGTTCCCGCTTCGCGGGAGTGCCCGCGGTGGCGATCACACGGGCCCCGCACGTGTGCGCGTACTGGAGGGCGGCGAGTCCCACTCCGCCCGCGCCGCCGTGCAGCAGCACCGTCTCCCCGGCTTCGAGCCGGGCCAGTCGGTCGAGGCTGTAGTGCACCGTGGCGAAGGCGACGGGCAGGGTGGCGGCCTCGGTGAAGCCCATCCCTTCGGGGATGTGCCCGAGGGCCTGGTGGACGGTGACGGTGTGCGAGGCGAGGGCGGCGGGCGCCAGTCCGTACACGCGGTCGCCGGGCCGGAAGCCGGTGACGTCCGGGCCGACGGCGGTGACGACGCCGGCGCACTCCAGGCCGAGGCCCGCTTCGCTGTACGTCCCTTCGATCGCCTCGGCCGGCAGCAGTCCCACCGCCTGCATCATGTCCCGGTAGTTCAGGGCGGCCGCCCGTACGGTCACGGCGACCTGGCCGGGGCCCGGCGTGACGGGTGTGTTCTCCACCCACGCCAGCTGGTAGGAGAGCCCTGGGGAGCGCACGTCCAGCGCGAACGCGTCCGCGACCGGTGCGGCCGCCCTCGTCGGGCCGGCGGCGGGCACCGCCAGCTCACGGGGCACGAACCGGCCACCACTCGCGGTGATCACGACTTCGGTCTCGGCGTGGTCCGAGAGGAGCTCGCGGGCGACACGGTGGGCGTTGGCGGTGAGGATTTCGCCGCCGCGGTCCAGTGAGACGGCGCGGACGGACAGCCGTGGTTCCTCGTTGGCCAGGGCCCGCGCGATGCCCCACACGGCGGCGTCCTGGGGCGACAGGGCACGCTCGGGCGGGGGCAGCGCGCCACTGGGGCGGGTCACCATGGTCAGCGAGGCGTGTCCGCCGTCCGCGAGGTGGGCGCAGGCAGCGGTGACCGCACGCATGAGCGCGGCGCGCCGGGTTGCCCGCTCCACCGCCAGGTCGGGGTCCGGCCGGGCGGCCTCGCCGAGGATGACGCAGACCTCCGCACCGTCCTCCCCGAACTCCGCCGTCCAGTCGACGGGGCCTTCCTCCAACAGGCGCACCGGAGTTGCGGCGCCGCCGTCCGGCGGCGGCACGAGCGCCGCGAGGCTCCGTGCGAAGCCGAGCTCCGCGGCCGTCTCCGCGGCGACGACCCACCGGCGGCCCGGCCGGGCCGCCGGGAGCGGCGGCGCCACGACCGTGCGCCTGGGGGCGGCGGCGAGGAGGACGGAGAAGTCCTCGCGGCAGGGGCCCGCGTCGTCGCCGGTGCGGACGATGTCCGTGAAGCCGCACCGCTCCAGAAGAGCGGGCCACCGGTCCGCGGGCAACAGCGGGGAGTCCGGGCGCTCTTCGAGGTCGGCGCGGTCCCAGAAACTGTCAAGGGTGCCGAAGTAGGGCGCCAGCAGGTACGGATCGTGGCTCTCGATCCCCAGCAGCAGTCCGCCGGACGCCAGCAGGGTCGCGACGCGGCGCACCGCTGAGGCGAGGTGCTTCGCGGTGTGCAGGGCGTTGGCGGCGATCACGAGGTCGAAGCCCGCCTCGCACAGCCCCTGGCCGGCCGGATCGGCATCGAGGTCGAACGGCCGGTAGGTGACGAAGTCGTATGCGGCGAAGCGGCGTTCGGCGCGTGCCAGGAAGGCCGGTGAGACATCGGTGTACACGTACCGGGTACGCTCCGCCGGCAACAGCGGAAGCAGGGCCGCGGTCATGCCGCCGGTGCCCGCCCCCACCTCCAGGACGCGCAGGGGCCGGTCGGCGGGCCACCTCCGTACCGTCTCCCGCAGGAGGGCCTGTGCGACCCGGTTGTGGAAACGAAGGGTGACGGCCGTGTCGTAGAGCTGCTCCGCGTCGGTGAGGCTGCCGTCGGACACCAGGATCTCGACGGGGTCCCGGCCGTCGCCGGTGAGCACGTCCCGCAAGCTGCTGATGGCCAGCCGGCTCTCGACGGACGCCTGAGGGAAGTCCAGTGTCAGCCGGCGCAGCAGCTCCCGGTCGTCGAAGACCGATCGCGTGAGCCTGAGCCGTTCGCCGTCCTGTTCCAGCAGTCCGTGCCGGACGAGTTCGGGGATCATGCACATGAGGTACGGCCTGCGCCGGGGAGCCATGCCCGCGGCGATGAGGTCGGTCACCTCGAAGGGGGCGGTGACGTCCGTGAGCAGGTCCGCGACGGCGGCCGCATGGCGATGCGCGGCGGCCTGTTTGAACATGGCCACGAACCGCGCATAGCCGCCCTCGTGACCGTGCTCACGGGGGGAGCGGTGGATCTCGTGCCAGTCCGCGCGGAGCGCGGCGATACGGTCGCCGGCCGCCGCCGCGATGTCCGAAGGGGCCGCGGGCGGCTCGCCCACGGCCGGTTCGCAGCCGCCGGGCAGGGCGCGCAACTCGGTGTGATGCGTGGTCAGCATCGTGCGGCCGGCGGCAGCGAGCCGGCGCAGCCGGCAGCGCCGCAGTTCGACGCTGACCGTTCCGTCCTGGTCGGTGACGACAACGTCCCAGCACGCCTCGCCCGCCGAGAACGCGCGCCGGCGCACATGGACCCACCCGGTCGCAGCCGGCGTGCGCCACACGCGGACGGCCCCGACGGCGGCCGGCAGGTACACCGTGCCGGCCGCCACGTCCGCTCCGATCAGCGGCGCGCCCGCCTGCAGCGCCCCGTCCAGCAGGGCGGGGTGCGCCACGTACTCCTCACCGGGCGCCTCGTGCCGGTAGGCCGCCAGTACCTCGCCGTCGCCCACATGCAGTTCGCTCAGCACCTGGAACGCGGGTCCGTAGTGGAGACCGGCGCGCTCCACCGTCTCGTAGTGTTCCGCCCCGCTCAGCGGGCGCGAGCAGCGTGCCCGTACGCCGGGGACGTCGAGGTCCGCCGGCGGCCGACCGACCAGGGCCCGGACCCGTGCGCGTACGTGCTGGCGCGGCCGTCGGGCCTGCGCGTCGGTGCTGGTGATGCTCACCAGCCCGTCGTCCGGGCTGACGGCCAGCTGGAGGCGGACACTGCAGGCCTCCGCCCAGGGCACGACCAGGGGGCGGGTGACCTCCAGGCAGTCCACCTCCACCGACGTGTCGAGGGTGAGGCGGCCGGCGGCCATCGCCATCTCCAGGTAGGCCGTCGCGGGGAACACGACCGAGCCCGCCAGCTTGTGGTCGGCCAGCCACGGCGCCAGCGCGGGTTCGACGGCCCCCTGCCAGGTCGGTACGGGGGACGGCAGCCGCTCGCCCAGCAGCGGATGATCCAATTCGCCCTGGCCACTGGTCCGCAACCAGGTCTGCGGGGTGCCGCTCCAGTGCCGCTCGCGCTGCCAGGGGTACGCCGGCAGTCGCGCCACCCGGCCCCGCCTCGGGAAGTACCCGCTCCAGTCCAGCCGGGCCCCTTCGGCCATGAGCGTGGTCACGGCGTGGTGCATCGCGTCCCGCCCGTCGAGACCGCGCCGCAGTGTCGCCGTCACCGCGATCACCGCCCGGGGGCGGGAGTTGGCGATCCGGCGCAAGTAGGACCTCAGGACGGGGTGCGGCCCGATCTCCACGAGGACGTCCGTGCCGTCGTCGAGCACCCGCTCCACCGCTGAGGCGAACCGAACCGGCTCACGGACGTTGCGCCACCAGTAGTCCGCGCCGAGGTCGAGGCCCTCGATCCGGCCACCGGTCACGGACGAGACCATCGCGACCCTCGTGGCCGCGGGCCGCAGGCCGGCCAGCCCACGGCGCAGCGGCTCCTCGACCCGGTCCATCGCCGCGCTGTGGAAGGCGTAGTCCAGGTCGAGTTCCTTGCAGCCCACGCCGCGCCGGGTCAGCTTCTCGGTGCATTCCCGCACGGCGGCCGCCGGACCGGCGACCGTCACATCGCGGCCGCTGTTCACCGCCGCCACCTCTACCCCAGGGAAGGCGGCCACCGCCTCCTCGGCCTCCGCCGGCGGCAGCGCGACGGCGGCCATCCGGCCGCTGCCCGCGGTGGCCGCCTGGCAGCGACTGCGCTCGGCGATCACCTGGGCGGCCTGGCGCAGGTCGAGCGCCCCGGCGACATGGGCGGCGGCCACCTCCCCGACGCTGTGCCCCAGCACGCTGTGCGGGCGGACGCCCTGTTCCTCCAGCATCCGCACCACACCGACCTGTACGGCGAACAGCAGCGGCTGGGCGATCTCGGTGCGGTCGATACGCGCTCGGTCCGCCGGCACGGTGAGCTCCTCGGTGACCGACCAGCCCAGCAGCGGGGCCAGGGCGGCGTCGACCGCCGTCAGGGCCTTTCGGAAGGTCGCACTGCCCGCGAGGAGATCGGCCGCCATGCCCGCCCACTGTGAGCCGTTGCCGGAGAAGACGAAGGCGATCCGCCCCTCGCGGACGGCCCGGACGGTCGTACCGAGCGAGCAGTCGCGCTCGTGGTCGCGGGGGGCAGGGGTGAGCGCGCGCCGTCCCGGCTCGCCCGTAGTGGGCGGCGCGTCCGTCGTGGGCGGGGCATCCGCCGCCTCGCCGGGGGCGGTCCGCGGCCCGGCGAGAGCACGCAGCCGCTCCGCGGCGATGCGGCGAGGCGCCAGCACGGCCGCGCGGTACGGGTGCACGCCGCGGCGCCGGCAGGTGGTGTAGGCGATGTCGTAGAACTCCCCCGGGGCGGCGGTCCGCAGCCGGTCGGCGAGCAGCGACGCGGCCTCGACCAGGGCCTCCGGCGTACGTGCGGAGACGATCACCGGGTAGGCCGCCTCCGCGTGCCCCGCCGCCCCCTCGGTACCGGAACTCTCGGGTGGGGCCGGCGGCGGTGCCGGCGAAGAGGTCAGTACGGCATGGGCGTTGGAGCCGCCGAAGCCGAAGGAGTTGACTCCGACGACCGGCCGGTCGACGGCGTCCACGGGACGACAGCGGGTGACGGGCGCGAGATTGAGCCCCGCGAAGTCGATGTCGGGGTGGGGCGGACAGGCGTGGAGAGAAGGCGGGATCATCCCGTGCCGGAGCACGAGCAGCGCCTTGAGCAGCCCCGCCATCCCGGAAGCGGGCTCCAGGTGCCCGATGTTGCTCTTGACCGAGCCGATCGCCAGTGCCCCGCCGGCGCGTCGGCTGCCCAGCGCACGGCCGACGGCCCGGCATTCGAGCGGGTCGCCCACCAGGGTGCCGGTGCCGTGGGCCTCCAGGTAGACCAGTTCGTCCGGCGCCACGCCCGCCTGCGCGTACACCGAGCGCAGCAGGTCCTCCTGCGCGTCCGCGTTGGGCAGCGCGAGTCCCATGGTCCTGCCGTCGCAGTTGGACGCGGTGCCCAGGATGACCCCGTGGATCCGGTCGCCGTCGGCCAGGGCGTCCGCCAGCTTCTTCAGGACGACGAGGCCACCGCCCTCGGCACGTACGAACCCGTCGGCATTCGCTGAGAACGCGGCACATCGACCGGTCGGCGACAGCATGGCCGCCTGCGAGAACCCCACGTAGTGGTACGGGCTGAGCAGCGCGTTGACACCGGCCGACAGCGCCACCCGGCTGCTGCCGTCGAGCAGGGTGCGACAGGCCCGGTCCAGAGCCACCAGCGACGAGGAACAGGCGGTGTCCACCGCCATGCTGGGACCGCGCAGATCGAAGAAGTGGGACAGCCGGTTCGCGGCGATCGAGGACGCGCCACCGGTCATCGTGTACGCGTTGACGGCCTCCGGCATCCCCATCTGCAGGGCCCCGTAAGAGGTGTCGGACACCCCCACGTACACGGCCGCATCAGAACCCGCCAGTCGTTCGGCGGCGATACCGGCGTCGTCCAGTGCTTCGACGGCCAGTTCCAGCAGCAGCCGGTGCTGGGGATCCATGTGCGCGGCCTCCTTCGGCGATATACCGAAGTAGGCCGCGTCGAAGCCGGCGATGTCGGCAAGGAAACCGCCCGCGGCCGTGTAGCTCTTGCCGGCGCGCGGCATCGAGGTGTCGACGAACCGACGGGCCTCGAAGCGGTCCGCCGGCACTTCGCCGACCACATCGCGGCCCTCCTCCAGAGCGGCCCACAATCCGTCGAGATCATTGATGCCGCCCGGCAGACGGCATGCCGCCCCGACGATCGCGATCGCCCGGTCCGGTGGCACTCCCTCGTCGTCAGTCCTGTTGCCAGCCCTGTCGGCAGCCCTGTTGTCCGTCGTGTGGTCAGGCATGAACTACCCACTTTCCCGCAGGGAGACCAGCGGCCTTCGGTCACCATGGCTGAGGAACTGGTTCAGGAATGCGGTGAGATCGCGTATTCGCGGCCATGCTTGCGGGCACTCGTCAGATGAGCCGGTGCGGTGATCCCGGCATGGAAGAGGTGCCAAGGAAACCCGTCACCTCATGAAGTCACACCTCCGGCATTCCGTCAACGGCTCGTGCCCATTTCGATGAGAGCAGCTCGAAAGCCGGGCGTCGGCGCCCTTTTCACGCGCGCCGATATCGAATGGAACAAATGCGCTGCGTCAATTCATTCGAACCTCTTGGTCCTGCGGATTCGTGTGGTTTCCTACTGGCCGAAAGGCCCATACGAACGCCCCGCACGCCCCGGGGCGGCCCCCTCGTGGAGCCGGGTTCCCCAGGTGCCCCCAGCCGCGGCGGACTTCCCCAACTCCCTTCGCCATGCCACGGTTTGACCGCAGAATGGCTCCGCCGCGTAGGTGGCACGTGGCACATGCGGACAACAGCACAGACGGGGGACGCGCATGGGGAGTGACGCCGCATGGCCGGAATGAAGCTCTACTCACTCGAATCCAACGACCCGCGCCGGCTCGGCCCCTACCGGCTGCTGCGGAGGATCGCCACCGGCGGCATGGGCCGCATCTACCTCGCCCGCCAGGAGGCGCCGGGCACACCCGCCAGCGCCGCCGGGCCCACCGGCACCGTGGTGGACCACGGGCTCGTCGCGGTCAAGACGCTCCTTGCCGAGGGGATGGTGAGCAGGCCGGACCGGGCGCGGTTCGCCCGCGAGGTGGAGCTGGCGGGGCGGGTCGACAGCGCGTACACCGCCACGGTGCTCGACGCCGACGCGAAGGCGGAGCGCCCATGGCTCGCCATCGAGTTCATACCGGCCCCCAACCTGGCCGAACTCGTCGTCAGTGCCGGGACGTTGCCCGTCGACGCGGTGCGCCGGGTCGCGGCCGGGGCCGCGCGGGCGCTGGTCGAGCTGCACGGCCTGGGGGTCGTCCACCGGGACGTCAAACCCCTGAACATCCTGCTTCCCCACGACGGCCCCCGCCTCATCGACTTCGGCATCTCGCACGCCCACGACCACACCAGCTCGACGACGACCATCGGCACCTTCGCGTTCACGTCGCCGGAGCAGGCGTGCGGCAAGAGGTCCACCGCCGCGTCCGACATGTACTCCCTGGGCGCCACGCTCTTCTTCCTCGCGGTCGGCCGCCCGCCGTACGAGCAGACCGACCGCTCCATCGGGGTCCTCGCCCTCGTCCAGCGCGGCGAGCTGGACACGAGCGGGCTGCCGCCGGAACTGGAACCGTTGATCCTGCCGTTGCTGGAGGTCGACCCCGCGAGGCGTCCCGCGCCGTCCGACGTGCTGCGGGACCTCCTCGCCGACCTCGATCAGGTGGCGGTGGACGGGGGCGCCGAGCGGTGGCTGCCGACGGCGTGGACCGCGCTGATCGAGGAGTACGCCGAACAGGGGCGCCAACTGCGCGACGGGACCGTCGACTTCGATGCGACCGAAGCGCCGACGGAGCTGAAGCCCGACGGCGCCCCGGAGGGTTCGGGCGAGGCGATCAGTGAGATGCGCGAGCAACTGGAGGCGCTGCGCAAGCAGCGGGACGCCTTGGCGCGGGCGCAGGCCGAGGAGCAGGCGGAGGCGGAGGCGCGGGAGCTGGCGCGCCGGGAAGAGGAGGAGCGGAGGAGCAGGGAACAAGCGCGGAGGGACGAGGCAGGACGCAGGGAGCGGGAGCGCAAGGAACAAGAGAGAAGGAAAAAGGAGCAGAGGGAAAAGGATCAGAAGGAACGCGAGCGGAAGGAAAGGGAGCAGAAGGAGAGGGAGCAGAAGGAACGTGAGCGAAAGGAACGTGAGCGAAAGGAGAGGCAGCGCAGGGAACGTGAGCGCATAGCGCGCGAGAAGACCGAAACCTCCACCAAGAACAAGAGCACCGGCACGAAACCGACATCCACGACCACGCCGAAGTCCGGAGCGGCCAAGAAACCCACCACGGCGTCGAGTTCCTCGGAAGGCTGGGGCGGCGGCCTGCTCCTGGTCGTCCTCGTCATCGGGGTCCTGATCTGGCAGCCCTGGGACAAGAAGAGCGACGACACCCCGACGAGCAGCCCCACCCCGCGGTTCACCCTGTCCAGCGGCGGCGGAAGCACCAGCGGCCTCGGTGGCGGCGACGCACTCGGTGACAGCAACACCGACAGCTCGTCCAGTTCCTCCAGCTCATCCAGTTCGTCCGGCGGCGGCTCCGACGACACCGCGACCGAACCCGAACCCGAACCGGAGACCAGCTCCCCCGAGCCCGACCCCACCGAAGACGCCTTCAAGGCCGTCTCGGCCGGGGACTGTCTGGACGTCGTCGACACCGGGTACGGCGGCCTCCGCAGATACGACTGGAGCGAGACGGAACCGAACACGGCGTCCTGCGGCTACGGGACGCGCGTGAGGGTCACCGGCACCACCGACAACTGCGCGTCCGGGGTGGGCAAGGCGACCTGGTCGTACTACTCCACCAGCAGCGGTGAGCGGACGGCGCTCTGCCTCACCGGCCAGTACCGCCAGGGCGACTGCCTGCTCGCCAAGCACGACGGCAACTACGTCAGCAGCATCGCGATGCTGTCGTCCCCGAACTGCACGGACCGCAGGGTTCCCGCCGCGTACAACGAGATCCTGGTCGTCACGGACGTCTACCGGGCGACGCCGGGTACCGGCACCGAGGTCTGCCGCCACGGGCAGTACGACCCCAACACCTACTGGTCCACGAAGGTGGACGACGGCGCGACGCTGCTGTGCCTGAAGGCGTACGACTGAGAGGCGTTCCCACCGGAGGCCCTCGAAGCCACTCATCCGTTCGGCGCCCCGATCATTTCTCCTGGTCAGCAGCGCTCATTGGACATTCCGCTGACGGAGTTCACCCTCCATGGTCGGGAAAGCACATTGCTTGTAGGGGTGTCGACGGATTGGATCGTCAAGATCAAGGCAGCGGCCCCGTCACCGCGTCACACGGCCCGCACGGCTTCCGGGTCGGAAACTGGTACCGAAGGAAGTTCATGACATCCATGCTCGACGGCTGCACGCCCTGGCCCGAGGAGTTCGTCGACCGCTATTGGGCGGCCGGGCACTGGCGTGGCAACACGCTGGACAACCTGCTGCGCGGCTGGGCCCTGCAGTACGGACCGCGGACCGCGCTCGTGCACGGCGGCACCCGCATGACGTACGCGAACCTGAACCGGCGCGTGGACCGCATGGCCGCCGGGTTCCGGCTGCGCGGCCTCCGGCCCGGGCAACGGGTCGTCGTGCAGCTGCCGAGCGTCCCCGAGTTCGTCATCACCGCGTTCGCGCTGATGAGGGCGGGCGCGGTCCCCGTGCTCTGCCCGGTGTCGTACCGCGCGTCCGAGGTCTCCCACCTCGTGCGGGTCACCGAGGCGGTCGGCTACGTCGGTCCCTCGACGTACGAGGGTTTCGACCACACGGCGATGGCCGCGGACATCGCGGCCCGATGGCCCTTCCTGCGGCGGGTGTTCACCTATGAGGCGCCAGGTGCCTCGTCGGGGTACGGCGGTCTGACGACCGACCCGGCGGGCTGCCAGTACTACCCGCTGGGCACCACCGACGCCGCGCCCGAGCCGGCGCTCGGGCAGAGCGCCGGCCAGGTGGCGTTCTTCCTGCTCTCCGGCGGTACCACCGCGCCGCCCAAGCTCATTCCTCGTACCCACAACGACTACGCCTACCAGGCGCGGGCCGCCGCCGAGCTGGTGTCGCTCACCGAGAACGACGTATATCTCGCCGCGTTGCCCGCCGAGTCCAACTTCGCCTTCGGCTGCCCCGGCATCGTCGGCACGCTCTCCGCCGGTGGCACCGTCGCCCTGGCCGCGACCCCGGACCCCGCCGAATGCCTTCCGGCCATCGGGCGAGAGCGGGTCACCCTCACCTCGCTGGAGCCCGCCGCCGCCCAGCGCTGGCTCGACGTACTTCCCACGGTCCAGGCGGATCTGAGCAGTCTGCGCCTCGTGCAGATCGGTGGTGCGCCCTTGCCCCGGTCCACCGCCGAACGGATAGGTCCCGAATGGGGCTGCCGCCTGCAGCAGGTCCTCGGCACGGCCGAGGGGCTGCTCACTCTCACCCATCCCGCCGATCCGGACGAGACCGTGCTCACCACGCAGGGTCGCCCGCTCTCGCCCGACGATGAGATCCGTATCGTCGACGTCGACGGCAAGGACGTGCCCGACGGGGAACCCGGCGAACTCCTCGCCCGAGGTCCGTACACCCCGCGGGGCTACTACCGGGCGCCCGACGACAACGCACGCTCCTTCACCACCGGCGGCTACTTCCGCACCGGCGACCTCGTGCGGCGCACCTCGGACGGCAACCTGGTGGTGACCGGCCGCCTTCCGCGTGAGACGGGGAGCTGAGCGACCTGCTCGGCGATCCTGCGCAGTGATCAGCGATCCATCACGGTGACCAACCGGCACGGGCCATGCCTAGAGGAAAGCCATGTTGCTGAGGATCCTTTGGAGGCGTTGCCACGGTCGAGCCCGGTCATGTCGTGTAGTCCGCGTTGACGCGGATGTAGTCGGCGGAAAGATCGCAGCCGTAGACCGTGGCTTCGGCCTGCCCGAGGCCGAGCGTGATGGCGATGTCGACCTCGTCCCGGCGCATGATGTCGACGAGCTTGCCGAGGGTGTCGGCCTTGGGCTCTTCGGGGTACACCTCGACGCCGCCGAATCTCACGGTGACGTTGCTCGGCGCGATGTCGGTGTCGTCGGTGTTCTTGCCGACGGCCATCAGTACCCGACCCCAGTTGGGGTCGGCACCGTAAACGGCGGTCTTGACCAGAGGAGAGTTCACCACGCTCTTGGCGATGCGTTTGGCCTGTTTGTAGTCGCCGGCCTGGGCGACCGTGACGCGCAAGAGCTTGGTGGCACCTTCGCCGTCACCGGCCATCTGCCGGGTGAGATCCAGGCACAGGTCGGCGAGGGCATCGGAGAACTCCGCCGGATCGACCGGTCCTGCCGCGCCGTTGGCGATGACCGCCACCGTGTCGGAGGTGGAAGTGTCCGTATCGACACTCAGGCAGTTGAACGTGCGATCCACCGCTGTGCGCAAGGCGCTGTCGAGGTCGGCCGGGGAGACGCCGGCGTCGGTGAACACGTAGGCCAGCATCGTGGCCATATTGGGTTCCAGCATGCCGACACCCTTGGCGATGCCCACGATGCGGGCCGGCCCGACGGTCCGTATGGCGGTCTTCGGGCGGGTGTCGGTGGTCATCATCGCGCGGGCCACATCCAGGGGGCCGGCCGTGAACGCCGCGAGTCCGCGCCGGGCAGCCTCGTCGAAGTGCGTACGGATGGTGGGCATCGGCAGCGGGCGTCCGATGACGCCCGTGGAGCCGATGAGTACCTCGTCCTCGGGCATACCCAGAATCCCGGCGACGCGGCGGACGACCTCGGCGGCGTTCTCTGCGCCCTGGCGCCCGGTGGCGACGTTCGCGTTCTGCGCAAGCGTCGTCACGGCACGCAGGTTCTGTGCCGCGGCGTGGGCACGGCTGAGGACTACGGCCGGACCGGCGAAGAGGCTCTGGGTGAACATCGCGGCACTGATGGCCGGCTGGTCCGACGTGACGATGGAGATGTCGTCGCCGTGCTCGCGCAGTCCACCGTGCCCTGTGTAGGCCCGGAAGCCTGTCGGCCATGCAAGGGGGGAAGGGTCTTGAGTTGATGCATGATCATGCGTCATGGCGCATATGTTTGCAGCTCGGGTGCGGGCTGTCCATCCGTTATGCGGGGGTGGTCGCGGTCGGTCGGCCGGTCGGCCGGTGATGGCTGCCGGTTGTCGGGGGAAGGCGCAGCCCGCCCTTCGCGGCCGTCATCGTCCCCGCCGCGCTCGGCGGCCTGGGCGCAACGGCCTTCTGGGGGCCCACGCTGCGGTGATCCGTTGCCCCGCACGACCCTGACGAGTGGGTGGGAGACGCTCGGTGGAATGTCAGGGTCGGCTACCTCCGGCGACGGATGTCCCAGGTGCTGGATCCGGGCGACATTGCTGACATGCGAATCCACACAGCCATCACCACCGCGGTGGTTCTTGCCCTCTCCCTGGCGATCGGAGGGGCGGGGACTGCGGCCTCGGCCACCGCCTCGTCCGACGCGCACCCCTCAACCGCTCATGGGGGCCTGCGGTTTGCGTTGCCGGAGCCGACGGGGCGGCACCAGGTCGGGAGCACGGAGATCCATCTCGTCGACCACGGCCGGCGCGACCCCTGGGTCGCCGACAGGGACCGGGAGCTGATGGTCAGCATCTGGTATCCGGCACGTTCGGCGAGTGGATACCCACGCCGGCCGTACATGCCGCCGGGCGTCGCGCGCTCCGTGGACGCATCCGGCTCGTTCGGGCTTGCCCGACCCGGCGAGGTGGACTGGGCCGCCATCCGGACGGACGCGGCCAGGGCGGCTCCGGCCGACAACCGCAGCAGGCGGCCGATCGTGCTGTACTCGCCGGGCCTGCAGACCTCCCGCACGCTCGGCACCTCAACGGCAGTGGAACTGGCCAGCCGCGGCTATGTCGTCGTCACCGTGGACCACACCTATGAGGCCCCCGCGGTGGAATTCCCGAACGGCCGGATCGAGCGGCAACAGCAGATGTCCGGAGTCGAGGGGCTGAAGAAGGCGGTGGACACCCGGGTGCGCGACACCCGGTTCGTCCTTGACCAGCTCGCTGTGCTGCGGGACGGCCGAAACCCGGATGCCGAGGGGCGCAGCCTGCCCGAGGGGTTGGGCACGGCGCTCGACCTGGACCGGATCGGCATGTACGGCCACTCGGGCGGCGGCGCCACCGCGGCCGAAGCCATGCGCGTGGACCGCCGTATCGATGCGGGCATCAACATGGACGGCACGCTCCAGTACAGCGGCAGCGAATTCCTTCCGGTGGCCCGGGAAGGGCTGGACCGTCCGTTCATGCTCATGGGCAAGGCGAGCCAGACACACCTCAACAAGCCGTCCTGGCAGTCGTTCTGGGACCACTCGACGGGCTGGAGACTCGACCTGAGCCTGGAGCGGGGCAGCCACTTCAGCTACACGGATGCCCAGACGTTCGTGCCCGCTCTGGACGAACGCCTGGACATCCCGGCACAGACCCGTGAGCAGTACATCGGCACCGTGGACCCCGAGCGCAGCACCACCGCCCAGCGCGCCTACATCACGGCCTTCTTCGACCAGCACCTAAGGGGCCGACCGCGACACATTCTGGACGGGCCTTCCCCGTCCTACCCAGAGATGAGCTTCGTCCGATGAGTACGGCGACGAGTGTGGCGATGAGCGAGCCGGCGGGCCATCATCACCTCAGCCCTGCGGCATGGATGAGGAGTTCTTCGCAGACCTCGGGGCCGCGGTCCTTGTCGATGACCGGCGAGCCGATGCCGAAGTCACCGTTGACCCAGTGGGCCTGGACACCGGGGTTGGCGCTGTTGGTCCCGTCGTGCAGGAAGACGTGCGGGCTGCAGTTGACCCGCCCGTCGCTCGCCGCGCGGTACTGGTCCATCACGGCCGCGCGGGCCGACCCGGTGTCGAGCGCGTCGGCCAGCGCGGTCACGTCCACCACACCCGTCCGCTCCGCGACGTCGAGGATGACGTGCCGGAGCGAGATACAGCGCCCCTGCGCCCAGAAGGCCCGGCGCAGCGCCCGGTCGAGCTGTTCGCTGGTGTGCCAGCCCTGTGCCTTGGCCGCGTGGACGGCTTCGAGGGCCGGCAGGGTGGTGACGGGGTAGGTCCAGTCCGGGCCCTGCCAGAGCCGCCAGCCCGCTTCGGGTTCGACGGCGCCGAGCACCGAGATCTCGGAGTCGACGCCGGGCCGGGCGTTGACCTCGCGGTTGAACAGTTCCAGCGGGAAGGCGCGGAAGTCGAACCACAGCTGCCCTTCCAGGCCCAGCCGCTTGCGGGTCTCGTGCAGGCGGTGCACGGCGACATGGGCGAAGGAGCAGTTCAGGTCGGTGAAGACGGCGACGGTGTCCGGGGTGTCCGGGAGCCGGGGGTCCTCGGCGCCGGGCGTGGCGGACGTCGCGTCGACTGCGTCCTTTGGGGTCACGGCTTCTCCTGTACTCGGATCAGGCCCCACCATCCCTCGCTGACGCCCCAGTGCAGGTTGCCGGTGCGGTAGGCGTAGTCGCCGGGATGGTTGGCACGGAAACGGACGGTGCGGGTGCTGGCGGAAGCCAGGGCACCGATCGTGGAGACGAAGGCGCCGCGGCCGGTCTCGGAAGCGTCCCAGACCTGGCCGTGCACGGTGAAGCATTGGTTGCGCATCCGCGCGGCGCCGATGGCGAGATGGATGGCCACCTGGTCGCCGGGGCGGCAGTGCAGCAGCGGGGTCGGCGGCTCGGGGTCGGACAGGTCCGGAGCCAGGGGGTGCAGGGCGGCGGTGCGGTAGTTGTACGCCTTCTGGCCGGAGTCGTCGGGGCTGTCGGAGAAGAGGTCGGTGACCGGCTGGGTGAGGTCGCCGCCGTGGTAGAGCCGCAGGCCGTCCTGGGTGATCAGGACCAGTTCGCGCACCGATTCGGCGTCGGGGCGACGGACCACGGCCTGCTCCCCGGTCCAGCGTTCGCGGCCGGTGGCAGGGTCGTACGGGGTGGCATCCGGCTCCTCGACGACCAGTGCGCCGACCAGGCCGCGGCGCATGTGGGAGACCACGTCGGCGTGCGAGCGCAGCAGGCAGACGCCCGGCTCGTCGGCGTACCAGTGGTAGGTGCGGGAGCCGCCGGGCTTGACCGTGCTGTCCTCGTTGTGGCCGACGTGGGCGCCGTCGTCGGTGCGTACGTCGTACGAGAGGAGGGTGGGGTGCAGGGAGACCCGGCCGGAGACGGTGCGGGCGCCGGGGTCCTCTTCGCCCATCAGCCTGGGGTCGAACGCGCTGGCCGGGGGCGGCCCGCCGAGCTCGTTGATCAGGGTGACCTCGATCCACTCGCCGGCCCGGGCGCGGAGGACCAGGGGCCCTTCGCCGTCCTCGCCGTCGACCGCGTAGACCAGGCCGTACGGGTCGGTGCGCCGGTCGTTGTAGTCGAGGGTGCGGGAGCGGGCGCGGACCGTGTAGCGGCGGGTGGGGCCGGGGCCGGGCGGGGCGGGCGGGGTGTGCGCGCCGGGCAGCGCCGGCAGGTCCCGCTGTCTGCGCCCGTGCATCCGCAGCAGGCCCCAGCAGCCGAGCCACAGCTCACTGCCGGAGGTGAAGGACCACAGGTGGTCGCCGGCGCTCAGGGTGGGGGCCAGGGCGAGCTGGGCCACTTGGGAGATGCCGAGGGTCTGCTGGTTGCGCCAGGCGGTGTCGGGGCGGCGGGGCCATTCGCGCCAGCGGGCGCCGCTGAGGGTGAAGCTGTGCTGGAGGTCGTGCGAGCCCTGCAGGACGTGGAGGCGCAGGTCTTCACCGGGGTAGGCACGCAGCAGCGGGGTGCCGGGGTCGCCGTGGACACCGCTGGAGAACCAGTGGGCCGGTTCGCCCTCCCGGCTTCCGAGCGGCTCGCAGCGGTAGTTGACGCCCATGCCGCCCTGGTCGTCGGGGGCGCCGGGGAACGGCGGCGGGTTGACGGGTTCGCCGTGCGGGTGTCCGGTGTGCCGTTCCAGGGGGACGAAGTCACCGAGCGCCAGGACCATTTCGCGGTACGCGTGGCCGTTGGGCAGCTTGATGACGGCCTGGCTGCCGCGGCGCAGTTCGGTGGCGTGGTCGGCGGGGGAGACCCAGGTGGCACCCTCCGGCTCGGCCATCAGCGCACCGAACAGTCCATGCCGCTGGCGGTAGTTGGCGAGCAGGTGGTCGTGGAAGAAGACGGTGCCGAACTCCTCGTCGAGGTACCAGCGGTACGTCCACGAGTTGTACTGCCCGTACGCCTCCCTGCCCTGGTCGGCGGTGGTCGTCGCGGAGAGGTAGTTCCAGCCGATGGCGGAGCCGTCGGAGACCAGCGGGTCGTACTTCACCAGGTGGGTGTGGAGACCGGCCTCGGGCTGGAACGGCAGCGGCGGGTCGAAGACGGTCGCCTTCTGCGGGCCGGACGGCAGGGCGTTGGTGAGGGTCATCTCCAGGATCTCGCCCTTGTTGGCGCGGATCACCAATGGCTCCAACCGCCGTTCGCCCTTGGCGAGTTGGCTCTTGAAGGCGTCGAGCCCGCCGGCCTCCTCCACTTCCTCGGCGAGGAGGTAGAAGATGCCGTTGTGGTCATGCCAGGTCTCGGCATGCGGCTTCGTCGGGTCGCCGTGGTAGACGAGCATGCCGCTGGTGACCACGAGGTGGTAACGGCGCACCGGTGCGTCCGGCGGGCCGATCTTGGTGAACGCCTCGCCGGGCTGCGGGTTCGCGCAGAACGCCAGCGCCTCCAGCGCGGTGGGCTCGCGCCCCATGCCCGGCGGCTGCAGCGGCGTCCGCGGCGGCCGGGGGTTCTTCTGCGGATAGGTCGCCGACTGGGCGAGGAACCCGGGAAAGCCGGGTCGTCCGGTGGTGGGCAGCGGCGGGGCGTCGCGGTGCGGCAGCGGGACCAGCGGCTGGATCCGGCTGCCGTCCGGGTAGCGTCCGGTGCCG
This sequence comes from Streptomyces sp. NPDC059008, assembly GCF_042749045.1. Taxonomy (NCBI): domain Bacteria; kingdom Bacillati; phylum Actinomycetota; class Actinomycetes; order Kitasatosporales; family Streptomycetaceae; genus Streptomyces; species Streptomyces sp. NPDC059008. The sequence continues at coordinate 51,433 of NZ_JBHYJC010000029.1, forward strand.
TTCTGGAGGGTGTCGAAGATCCGGAACATGCCCCACATGCCCATGTGGAAGTGCACGTACATATGGCAGTGCCACAGGGAGTCGCCGGCCGCGTGCTGTGTGGAGCCCAGGCCGCCGATCAGCTCCAGGGTCATGCCCTCCTGCGGGCTGATGCTGACTGAGTCCACGATCGGGGAGTGCTCGTCGTCGGGGTCGCGCCGCCACTGGTGGAGGTGGGTGTGGAAGACGTGGGTGTCGCGCATGCCGCCGTGGACGAGCCGGATGACGGCGGGGTCGCCCGCGTAGCCCCGGAGGACCGGGGTGGAGGGGTCGCCGAACATCCAGGAGCTGTGGTGCATCTCCTCGCCGTAGGTGGCATCACGCTCCGCGTCGAGCACCCCGTCCTTCACCATCTTCTGGTAGCGGTACATCCGCCATTCCATCGGCTCGATGCGGAGGTTGACCGGGAGCATCGCGACGTTGGGCGGGGTGAGGTCGGCCAGGCTGTCGGACTCTTCGGACTGCTCGGCCGGCGCGGGCCTCCCGGGCTTGGCGAGCTGGTCGGCACGGGGGATGCGCAGCGTCCGCGTCCGGTCGGGCGCCGGGGCGGCCGTATCGCCCATACCACCGTGATCGTGCCCGCCTCCGTGCCCGCCGTCGTGTCCACCATCGTGCCCGCCGTCGTGCCCACCGCCGTGACCGCCGCCGTGCCCGTGCCCCGGCATGGGCGGCGCGGTGGCGGGGTTGGCATTGCTCGGATACTCCATCATGAAGACCACGAACTCGCGGAAGCTCCGCCCGGGCAGGTGCACATCCGCGTAGAGCCCGGTCGCCAGCGGACTGCCGGACTCCGGGTCGGTCCAGGTGGCTCCCGGCGCCTCGACGACCAGCGCGCCGACCATCCCGTGGCTCTGGGTCCCCTCACCCCGGGCGTCGGACATGTCGCCGAAGTGGAAGACGCCTTCGTGCTCGCACACCCACTCGTAGACCCGTGCCTCGCCCGGCTGCACCCTGCTGTCAGGGTTGGCGCCGACCGCCGACCCGTCCATGGCGCGGGCGTCGTAGCGCACGCCCTGCATGGTGATCCCGGCCGGGCGGGACAACTCGTTGCTCAGCCGTACCCGCAGCCGCTCGCCCTTGCGTACGCGCAGCACCAGCGGCCGGGCGAGCGGATGCGGGCGCGGTACCAGCTCGGGCTCCTCCAGGTAGCTGGGGAAGGGCTCGGGCCAGGTGGCCGCCACCTCACGCAGCTCGTGGGCGTCACGGGCCAGCGTGTACAGCGCCCCGTCTCGGTCGTGATCGCCGTACTCGTTGTAGGCGATCGGAACTTGGAGCGCGACCACGTCGTACGTCCTGATGGGACGGCCGTCGCGGGTCTGCTCGCCTGGTGTGAATGCGGTGCTCATGATGTGCTCCCCCGTTGTGCTGATCGTGCTGGTGTCCGTTGTGCTCAGGGTTGTGGGCGTTCTCCCGTCGACGGTGTTCCGTGCGGGCGGGTGCTGTGCGAGAAGCGGGCGAGGGTGGTGTCGCCGGAGAGCACCCGACCCTCCCAGCGGTAGCGCTGCCCGAAGGAGTCGTCCGGTCCGGCGTCCCGGCTGAAGGTCAGCGCGATCCGGTCGCCGCGCCGTACGGGTACCGCCTCGGCGACCGGCAGATAGCAGTGCTTCCAGCTGTCGGAGGTCGTACGGGCCCGGTCGGCGCCGCCGGTGTCGTCACCGGAGATGTCCAGGGCGACGGAGTCCGACAGGGTCGCCACGAAGTAGCCCTTGAATCCGGTGAACAGGCCGTCCCGGCGGACGGTGTAGACCAGCGGCAGCCGGTAGTCGGTGTCCGCCGCCCCGTCTCCGAGGTCGTACACCCTGGCCGGCCGGGGCGCTGCGAGGTATGCCCCCACCGGGAGGACCGCGTCGTAGTAGAGGTCGAACGGGCTCCGGGCCCCGCGTCGGCGCAACAGCGCGGCGAAGTCGGCGGCGCTGCCCGCGTCCTCGGGCACCCCTCGGGCCACCTGGGCATGGGCCCGCTCGGCGGCCACCGGGACGAGGTAGCTCTCCACCCGTCGCGGCAGCATGGTGCCGCCGGGCTTGAGGAAGCGGCGCCGGGCATCGGCGAGGATCGCGGCGAAGTTCTCGTTGTCGGCGAGATTGCCCATGATCTCGGAGATGACCAGGTCCACCCGCTCGGGCAGCTCCAGCCCGAAGGAGAGCCCGGCGAGGGGGTGGAAGCGGTCGCCGAATCCGGCGGCGGTGAGCCGGTCCGCGGCCGTGTCGAGGATCTTCTCGTTGAGGTCGATGCCGTAGACCCGGTCGGCGCCGGCCTCCAGGGCCCAGCGGGCCAGGATGCCGGTGCCGGTGCCGAGGTCGAGGACGGTGTCCCCGGGGCGTACGGCCTCGAAGACAGCAGCCCGGAACGCCGCCATCCGTACGTGGTCGCCCAGCATCAGGTCGTGGAATCCGTCGTCCCACTCCAGCAGTTGCTCCGACGCCGGGAGCCAGATCTGCTCGGGCTCGTAGTCCTGCCCGAGGACACCGGACCGGTGGACGGTGAGCGCATCGGTGGCGGGCCCGGCCACCGGGCAGCCGGTGGCCAGGTCGAAGCCGGTGCGGTGCAGCGGGCAGGTGATTCGCAGCGTGCGCGGGTTGACGAAGCCGTGGACGAGCCGGCCCTTGCGGTGCGGGCAGGAAGCGTCGATGACGAACTCCCGCCCGGCGACCCGTACGCGGACCCGGTCGCCGGGCAGCTCTTCGAGGACCGCGTCCGTCATACCGCCTCCCTCGCCCGCTGTACGGCGGCGTCGAAGGCGTCCCCGATCAGGCCGGAGAGCAGCTGGGCGCCGATCCACACCTTGGTGGGGTCGAGACCGTGCACGGCCTCGTACTCCTTGACGGCCTGCTGCATCTCCTTCATGTGAAAGGTGTCGATGTGCAGATGCTCGGTGTAGTACCGGCCGTTGGCGATCCCGAGGCGGGAGCAGGCGCGGGCCTGGACCTGGAAGGCGTCGGGGATGCTGGCTTCCAGGTACGCCAGTCCGCCGAGGAAGTACTCGACATCCGGGGCGCGTTGGGTGAGCCAGTAGAAGACGTTGAGGAACTGGAAGGTCTCGTCGCCGGTGGTGTCGAGGAAGGACTCCGTCTCCTGAGGGAGGCCCAGCTCGGCGAGAAGGTCGCGGTAGAGCTGCGAGTGCGCCTGCTGGAGGTTGCCGCAGCCGAACTCGTCGATGAGCACCCGCATCACGGCCATCTGCGCCTTGATGGGGAGGCGGGGTATCGCGGGGAAGAAGTTCTGCGCCTCGGTCAGACCGTCGAGGGCGAACTCCCTTACCACACAGGTGAATTCCTCACGAGTGGCCTCCTCGGCGAGATACTTCCCGGCCGGGCCGCCGGCGCGCTCCTCGGCGAGCAGGGCGTCCAGGTGCGCGATCCACTGGGCGCGGGAGACGAGCGGCTCGGAGCGGGCGGCGAGCCCGGCGATCCGTGGCTCGATCCAGCCCTCCTCCAGCTCCTCGATCTCCGCGAGGACCTCGGAGGTGACGCGCGAGCGGTTGAGGACGAACAGGCGCCGGTGTGCGCTGCCCGTCTTCTGCGGTGTCGGTGTCGGTGTCGGTGTCCGTGTCGGTGTCGGTGTCGTGATGCTCATGACGGGATCTCTCCGGTATCGACGGCCGGGTCGGCATCGGCCGTACGGTCGGTCTCCAGTACGCCGCGCCGGCACAGCTCGGTCTTGAGCGCGCGGTACCAGTCGTCGCGCTCAAGCCCGAACCGCACGCAGGCCGCGGTGAGTTCGGCGGCCCGGTCCGCCGTCGGATCGGTGAACAGGGCCGCACACAGGGCGGGTTCGACATTGGCCAGCGCCAGGACGTACCCGTCGACGGGCCCGGACTCCAGCAGCAGATGCTCCAGGCCCTGGAGGACGGGCACGCCGGGACGGGCGGCGACCAGTTGCCGGGTGAACCGGCCGCTGCCCGCCGAGTCCTTGACGCCGGCCACGGCGGGCAGCGCGCAGATCCTCAGCAGAGTGCCGAGTTCGAGGGCGTTTCCGGAGACCGCGGACTCGTGGTAGACGACCAGGGGCAGCCGGGTCGCCCGCGCCAGTTGCTCGTAGTGCCGGTACATCTCCTCCTGGGTGACCCCGGGCCCGTACGGGGTGGTCACCGCCACGGCGCGGGCGCCGAGCTGCTCGGCGGTCCGCGCGCGGGCGGCGACCTCGGCCGTGGTGGGCCGAAGGACGCCCGCCACCACCGGCAGCCCGTCGGCGTGCCGGAGGGTGGCGGACACCATCGCTTCCCACTGACGCTCCGTCAGACTGCCGCCCTCGCCGGTGCTGAGGGTCGGCAGCAGAGCGCTGACGTGCGGGCGTACCGAGGCGACCAGGCGCGCGACGGCGGGCTCGGATACCTCTCCGGTGGCCGTGAGCGGCGTCACCAGCGCGACGGTCACTCCTGGGAACACGCCGCGCTCGCCTCCTTCGGTACGGGTTTCCGTAGGGTCGTCACGGGCCTTCCACCGGTATGCGCAGGGCCAGGGACTGCTGGTACAGCTTCTCCAGCGGCTCGGGGAAGGACGGCTCGGGGCCGCTGACCGAAGCCGGAGCCTCGACGGGCAGCCCGCCGCGCGCGCCGTGGTCCAGCAGCCGGGCGCTGGCCGAGTGCAGCCGTCCGTGCCGGTTGAGGACCATGCCCAGCAGCAACCGCTCGTGTACGGGCAGCGTGCCGGGCGGCTCCCCGTCGAGTCCGCGTCGTACATCGGCCTCGTCGTACGGCGGGCGCGCGATGTCCATGACGGTGTGCAGATTGTCCATGAACGGGTAGTAGGCGTCCTGGAGTTCGCGGTCGAACCGCCAGATGACGTCGTCGCAGCGGCCGACCTGCTCCTGGCTCATCACCACCCGGCCGTTCAACCGGGTGGTGAAGAACGCCTTGCAGGCGCGCCGGAGCCGGTCGTCAGCGCTGTTCATCCCGAGGAACAGCGCGGCGTCGGCGTACGTGTCCGACGTGGCGTCAGCGGCCATAACGGTCCAGCACCTCACGCATCCGCACCATGGCGTCGGCGAACAGTTCGGGCTCCCGGGCCAGCGCCAGGCGCACATGGGACTCGCCCTTGCCCGGCTGACTCCAGAAGAAGTACCGGCCCGGCAGGACGTACACCTGCTCGGCGCTCAGCAGCCGCTGCAGTTCGGTGGCGGTCAGCTCCGGGTGGTCGATCCGGGCCCAGGCCACGCTGACCTTGGCGACCGGTTCCTGGTACTCCAGGATCGTGCCGTCCAGCGCCTTGCGCACCGCGTCGCGGTTGGCGGTGAGCACCTCGCGCACCGAGGCGAGCTGGTCGGCGGCGGAGTCCTCGACGTACTGGGTGAGCATGTTCAGTACGAACGGCGAGACGTTGAGCAGGACGCTGGTGTGGAGGTTGTAGATGTCCTCGCGGATGTCGTCGCTGGCGGTGACCATCGCGGCCTTGGCGTCCTGGACGGGCCAGGTCTTGCCGGTGTCCTCGATGGCCAGGTACGACACTCCGGAGGACTCCAGCAGCTCGTAGATGTCGAACCGCGCCAGCTCGGGGTCGAAGAGCGTGAAGGACGCGAAGCAGAAGTCGATGACCAGCAGCTTGTGGTGGTCCTTGCAGAAGCGGACGACCTCCTCGAAGCCCTTGCGTCCGTGCTGGAGCAGGCTGAAGCCGGTCGGGTTGTTGGGGTCGACGAGGAAGAGCGCGTCGGTCCGGACCCGGCGCTTGAGCTCGGAGTAGATCCGGTCCGGGTCGTGCAGCGCGGCCTCGTCGAGGGGGTAGAGCGGTACGTCCATGTTGGCGAGGACGTCGTAGAGGTTGTCGAAGCAGGGCTCGACGAGCGTGACGGCCATCCGCCGCCGCTTGAGGTACATCCCCACGACCATGGTCGAGATCGACGCGGCGTAGGAGAGCAGGGTCTTGTTCTTGGCCAGGGCGGTGGGTTGCCGGTGCAACCGGAAGAACGCCTCGGTGAACTTCTGCTCGAAGGTGGCCTGCAGGCCCTCCTCGGCCTCGTACCACAGCTCGGGCAGCCGGCCGACGATACGGTGCTGGCTCGCGGACTGCCGCTGGTGGGTGTGGGCGTCGCCGAGGTTGAACGTGGCGCGCAGCGCCTGGATCTCGTGCTGCGTCAGGTCGAGCAGTTCCTGCTGCGGTTCGGTGGTGGTGCGCATGGTGCCGTGCGGGTTCATGCTTCCTCCAGTCACACACGGTGCTCTTGGGCGCGGCGGCGCGGCGCAAGCAGGTGCGTCAGCGCCCCGTCGGACGTGGGAGGTTCATCGGTGTGGCCCGCGCCGTCGGCCGGCGTGCGCCGGCTGGTGGCATGGCGTGGTGCGGGCCCGGATCTACCGGCGTGCGTCGTCAGCCGACGCTTATACGTGAAGGGGCCCGGGCAACAGAGTGCGGCGGCATAGGGCCGCCGGATGCGCGATGCGGGCGCGGTCGGTCAATCCAGTCACGATTCCCCCCGTAAGCGGACTGCAGTCCGATTGGCGACTCTAGTCATACCGGACACCGGAGGACAATCGATTTCCGGCCGTGGGGGAGTGGGTAGACTTTTCGCATCCTTTACGCGCGACCGGTGCTTTCCGCCGGTGACCGTGGCGAACGGAGGCCCCACGTGCACAAACGGTCGACCGGCGAACTGGCCGATTTGTCCGCCCGTCCGCCTCAGGAACGCGCGGACGCCGCACGCAACCGCAACCGCATCCTCACCGCCGCCGCCCAACTCTTCGCCGAGCACGGGGTGGACGGGGTCTCCCTGGACGCCATCGCGGCGCGGGCCCAGGTCGGCAAGGGCACGCTCTTCCGCAGATTCGGCGACAAGGCCGGGCTGGCCGCCGCCCTGCTGGACGGCGAGGACCGGGACCTGCAGGAGCGCATCCTCTTCGGCCCGCCCCCGCTCGGCCCGGGCGCCGCACCCGCCGCTCGCATCACGGCCTTCTTCGACGCCTACCTCGACCTGCTGGAAGTGAACCTCGAACTGGTCCGGCTCTCCGAGACCGCGGCGCCGGGCGCCCGCTACCGCGTCGGCTCGTACCGCTTCTGGCAGCACCATCTGGCGATCCTGCTGACCGAGGCCCGGCCCGAGCTGGACGCGGACTGCGTCGCTCATCTCCTGCTGGCGCCACTCGACGCCGACCTTCAACACTCCTTGCGGGAGCGGGGGTTCGCGGACGGGCGGACCCGGGCGGCGGTCGGCGGCCTGGTGCGCCAGGTGCTGGGCGGATGACGTCGTGACATGAGCGGGTCCAGGCATGGCGCCATGCCTGGACCCGCACCCCTCCCCTTCCGACCGGTCAGACCTCCCTGACCGCCTCCAGCTCCAGCGCCAGCTCGATCTCCTTGGAGACCAGGATGCCGCCGGACTCCAGGGCCATGTTCCAGCTCAGGCCCCAGTGCTCACGGTTGATCTTGCCGCGGGCCGAGAAGACCGTACGGTCGTTGTCCCACGGGTCGCGCGCATAGCCGAGGTAGTCGACGGCGAGGGTGACCGGGCGGGTCACGCCCTTGATGGTCAGCTCGCCGGTCAGCGTGCCGCTCGTGCCGTCCCAGGTCACCGAGGTCGAACGGAAGTCGGCCTTCGGGTGGTTCGCCACATCGAAGAAGTCCTCCGAGCGGAGGTGGTCGTCGCGGGTCTGGTCCCCGCTGTCGACGCTCGCCATGTCGATCACGGCGGTCACCTTGCTGTCCTCGGGTCGCTCACCGACCTCCACGGTCGCATCGACCTTGGTGAAGCGGCCGCGCACCTTGGCGAGCATGAAGTGCCGTCCCACGAAGCCGACTTCGGCGTGGCCGGGGTCGACCTTCCAGATCCCGGCGGCCGGCAGCTCGACGCCGTCGACTGTACGGGTCGGACCGATTCCACTGGTCATTTCTCTCCTCCCCCTCCCGTTGCACGGATGCCCTGGAGCGAAGTCCGCCACAGGCATTCCGCATCCGGATTCCGTATCCAGCTTCCGTATCCGGAGTCCGATACCTGGATCAGGCGCCGGTCTCGGTCGGCAGCCCGGCCCCGATCCAGTCGTCCTTGCCCTCTTCGTACTCGTGGACGTTGGCGTAACCCAGCTCGACCAGCCGCTCGGCGGCGATCCGCGAGTTCGGGCAGGGCGTGTTGGCGCAGTAGACGACGACGTCGGCCTGCTTGTCCGGCAGCAGCCCCGGGGCCAGCTTGTCGACCGCGTCGTGCGGCAGGTTCAGCGCACCGGGCAGGTGCGCCTTGGTGTAGTACTCCGCGGGCAGCGCCTCGACCACCGTGGCGGCCCCCGCGTCGATCTTCTTCTTGAGCTCGTCGCGCGTGATCTTCCGGACCATGTGAGTCACACCTCCATTGGATGACGGGCAGCTGCCGTCACCGATCTGTGCGTACGCACACACATTAACAGGTGCGTGCGCCCGCACACAATGCCGGATACACTGGCCTGGTGAGCGACACAAAGAACCCGGGAAGGCACCGACTCGACGCCTGGCGTGCCCTGCTGCTGGCGCACAACGCAGCCGTACGCGCCATCGAGAGCGATGTGCAGCGGGACGGGCGCATCCCGCTCACGTGGTACGACGTACTGCTGGAGCTGAAGGACGCCGGCGAGCGCGGCCTGCGGATGCAGGAGGTCGCCAACCGGGTCGTGCTCAGTCGTACCCGAGTGAGCCGGCTGGTGGACGAGATGGTCCGGGTCGGCCTGGTGACGAAACAGGCCGACCCCGCCGACAAGCGGGTGTCCTGGGCCGCCATCACCGAGGAAGGCGCGGCCGCGCTCAAGGAGACCGCACCGGTCTACCTGCGCAGCATCCGGCGACACTTCTCCGCCCACCTCACGGACGAGGAGGCAGCGGTGATCACCGAGGCGCTCCTCAAGGTCGCCCAGGGTGGCGGCACGGAGATCCACTGGGGCTGATCCTGGGTGCGCCGGTCAGACCGGGGGAGCGTTGCCGGCGTACACCCTGCTGACCCCGCGGCATGACTCCGCTTGACCTTGACACGGTGACAAGGTCTTCACTGCGGAGCAGCCAAGGAGATGGTCCCGACGACCATGCCGGAACAGGACACGAACACGATGCAAGCTCTCCAGGGGCTGGAGAACGGCAGCTCGTCGGTGCGGCTGCGGGCGGCGCTGGCAATCGGCACGACCCCGGACCCGCGGTTCGTCGACAAGCTCATCGAGCGATGCGCGATCGAGCCCGAATTCTCCGTGCGGGAAATGCTCACCTGGGCACTCACCCGCCACTCGGCATCGATGACGGTCCCAGGGCTCATCGACGAACTCCGCTCCGAGCTCGCGCAGGCACGAAGCCAGGCATTGCACACGCTGTCCAAGATCGGGGATCGGCGGGCGTGGCCGGCGATCACACGGGCGCTGCTGACCGACGCCGACGACGAGGTGGCGCGAAGCGCCTGGCGGGCAGCGGTCGTGCTCGTACCCGAAGGCGAAGGACGCGAGCTGGCCGCGGTGTTGGCGACCCAGCTCGGACGCGGCGAACGTGTCACACAGCTGAGCCTCAGCCGGGCGCTGATCGCGCTCGGTGCGATGATCACGCCGACCCTGCGCGCCGCGACGACGGATCTCGACCCTCGCGTGCGCGCCCACGCGAGCGCCACGGAACGGCTGATGCGTGACCCGGACGCCGGCTTCGACTTCGCGATCGAGGAGGCGAAGCGCATCGTGGCCCTCGGCACGACCGGCCAGGAGAGGTGACAGTCGGTGTTGATCGGTGATGTGGCACGACGGTCCGGGGTCAGCGCCCGCATGCTCAGGCATTACGACACGCTCGGCCTGGTGCGGCCGACGGGCCGTACCGGCGCCGGCTATCGCGAGTATTCCGGCGAGGACATCCGGCGGATCTTCCATATCGAGAGCCTGCGGTCACTGGGGCTGTCGTTGCGTGACGTCGGCCGCGCGCTCGATGATCCCGGCTTCACGCCCTCGGAGCTCGTCGACGACCTCGTCCGCCAGACGCGAGAGCGCATCGCAGCTGAGACGGAGCTGCTCACGCGACTCCGCCGGATCGGTGCCGCGGAACCGGCCCGCTGGGACGACGTCCTCCAAGTCGTCGCGCTCCTCCAGGCGTTGAGGTCGAAGAACGCCGGGACGCGCCAGCGCGCGGCCTTGTCCTCGGTCGAGGAGGCTTCGGTGCCGGTGGAAGCACTGGTCGAGGCGGCGCTGAGCGAGACGGACCCGAATGTCGCCGGAGCCCTTCGATGGGCTTTGGCGCAATCCGGCGACGACGCGTTGGCGCTGCTGGCGGAGGGACTCCGCTCACCAGCAGCCGAGGTGCGCGAACGTGCCGTCCGGGCCGTTGCCGAGTTCGCGGACGGTGCGGCGACCGCACTGCTGCAGGACGCCCTCGCCAGCCCCGACATCGTGGTCCGCAGGTATGCCGCTCTGGCGCTCGGGCCACGTGGAGCGGCCGACGCGGTCCCGACGCTGATCGACATGATCCTCGAGGAGGCGAACGACGTCGAGGCAGCCGACGCGCTGAGCGCGCTGGCAAGCGATCCCGCGTTGGCGGATCAGATCGCCACCAGGCTCGTCGACTGCCTCGCCCACGCCTTTGTTGCCTCGTCCGCACGTCGACGGCTGACACAGGCGCTCGCGGATATCCCGGGAACCACGACGTCACGTGCCCTCGAAGAGCTGTCACATGACGAGGACCGTGCCGTTGCGCTTACCGCGACATACATCCTCGGGATGCGCGACGCACGATGACGGGCGGGCAGCCGGCCAGGTACGCCCTACTTCGGTGCCTGGAAGCCGCCGATCCTCTGCTCGAGCAGTTCGGCCAGCCGCAGCGGGGTACGGTCCTCGAACATCGGACCGATGAGCTGCACTCCCACGGCGTCGAACTCGGCGAAGAGCTGCCGCCAGCCGTGGCGGTGGAGCTCGCGGCGGCCGTTCGCCTCGATCCAGTCGCGGTGGCTCAACACCATCCCGCCACGGGAAAATGGGCAACGGAGCCCGAAGGCAGCAACTGCCTGTAAAGCATGGCGGCTTCGGTCAGATCGGGCAGCAGCGGAGTGTGCCGTTCGACGCGGGCGCCGCCGTCGACAGGCGCGTCGGCCACCCGGTTCACGCCCGCCCGCACGGCGGACCCGGTCGGAATGAGCGGATGCTCCTCGAGCACCAGCACCCGGAAGTCGTCGAGCCGCTCGTGGCGCGCGGGCGGCAGCGTCACGTCGTACGCCACACCGTGCGTCAACGGGTCCGGTCCGGCCATGACGTCGAGCAGCAGCGTGAGGTCGCGGGCGGTGCGCGCCATCGGACCGACGACGGCGAGGTCGAGTTCGACCGGCAGTGGCGGTGCCGGCGGCGCGACCATACCGCGGGTTGCCGCCAGTCCGAGTGTCGGCTTGTGCGCATAGACGCCGCAGAAATGCGCGGGGGTGCGCAGCGAACCGGCGAGGTCGGAGCCGATGGACAGCGTGCAGAATCCGGACGCCAGGGCCGCCGCCGATCCACCGGACGATCCGCCCGACGTACGAGCCCTGGAGGTCTCCGCAGTCGTCATGTTCCTCTTCGGTCAAAGGCAATTCGCCCGACCACCTCACTTGGGGTGCATCAGGCTGCCGTGACGGAACCCCTGGTACCGGACCTGGACGAGATCGCCTGGCAGGGCTGGTGGACAGGGGCCGAATGAGGTCGTCGATCAATGGCTCTCAGGAATCAGGTCAGCGGTCGTGCTGGAGGCGGTGCAGTTCGGCGAAGAGCCCGTCGCTCTTGAGGAGTTGGCCGTAGCTGCCCTGTTCGACGATCTGTCCGTGGTCGAGGACGATGATGCGGTCGGCGGATGCGACGTTGGTGAGCCGATGTGTGATCAGGAGGATTCCGCGGGTCTGGGCGAGGTCGCGCAGACCGGCGAACACGCCGTGTTCGGCACGGGCGTCGAGGGCGGCGGTGGGCTCGTCCATGACCAGCAGGTCGGCCTGCCGGTAGAAGGCGCGGGCGAGGGCGATGCGCTGCCATTGGCCGCCGGAGAGTTCCTGCCCGCCCCACCATTGGGAGGCCAGGAGGGTGTCGAGGCCGGAGCGGAGTTCTTCGACGACCTGGTCGGCGCCGGATGCCTTCGATGCGGTCCGGAGGCACTGCGGGTCGTCTTCGCGGGGCTGGCCGAGGTTGATGTTCTCGCGGGCCGTGAGGGGCCACTGGGCGTATTCCTGCGGAACGTGGGCGACCTGCCGCCACAGCTGTTCGGGGTCGATGTCGCCCAGGTCGACGCCGTCCCAGGTGATGGAGCCCTTGTCGGGGAGGTAGAGGCCGGTGATGAGCTTGGCGAGGGTGGTCTTCCCGGATCCGTTCTCGCCGACCAGGGCGACGATCTCTCCTCGGCCGACGGACAGGGAGACGCCGTTGACGGCCGGGGCCTGGCCGCCGGGGTAGGCGAAGACGATGTCCTCGGCGGTGAACACCCGCGGCCTCGATGGCGGGGTTTTGGGGCCGCGCCTCATCTGATGTCCCCCGGCCTCCTCCAGGAACGACGACCAGTCGTCCATGTACATACCGGTGCGGAAGAGGCGGGCCCACGCGGAGATGAGGGCCGACATGGCGGTGGACACGGTCCTCATCGCGAGGACGACGGTTCCGGCCCTGGCGACGGAAATCTGGCCGGAGGCCAGCAGGAGCGCGAGCGCGCCCCAGATGATCCCGGAGGACAGGCCGGAGATGACGGCGCCGGCGAGGCTGATACGTGCGGACCGCCAGGCGGCGGCCTGCATACGCTGCTGCACCTTGGCCGAGGTGGTGCGGTAGCGGCCGAAGAGGAACCCGAACATCGTGCCGGACCGGATCTGGTCGGCGAAGCGCTTGTCGATGATCCTCGAGCGCAGCATCGACAGCAGGCGCCGCTCGTTCGCGGTGCGGCGGGACTCGAGGTACTCCACCCGTGCCGCACGGATCGCCGAGACCGTACGCGGCAGCGCACCGAGGGCGAGCAGCGGCAGCAGCAGCGGGTGCATGACGGTGATGACAGTGGTCGCGCCGAGGAACGACATGATCGCGGAGATGACCTGGCGGGCTTCGAAGACGATGTCGCGGGAGACATCGGCGCCTCGGTCGGCGGCGTCCCAACGCTCGTTGTAGCCGGGGTGGTCGTAGGCGACCAGCTCGGCCTTCGTGCCGGCGGTCAGCAGATCGATCTCGGCTTCGCGGGCCACCAGCGGGGCGATGCGGTCGGCGAGCCAGTTCGCCGTGAGCCGGCACAGCGTCCGTAGCCCCACGGCGACGACCAGGAGGAGCAGGGCGGGGGCGGACTCCCGTAGGCGTCCGGCGATGTCGCCCGAGGTGATCAGCGAGGTGATGACGCTGGTGGTCGCCAGCAGTCCGAACGCGTCCATGGCGCCGGCGGCGACATCGCACACGATCATGCCGGCCACCGACTTCTTGTGGGTGCGCCAGCCGAGCGCCATGGCTTGCCGCATGAGCCGCGGCAGGCGTCTGGCCATGGCTAACGTGGTGACGCTCCCGAAGTCCGTTGTGACGCCGAGGCGTCGGACGCCGAGTTCCTCTGCCGGCGGCGCGGCCTGTGGGGGAATGGTGGCATGCGTTCTCACGCCGGGTGGGGTGTCGCGGTGGGCGTCTTCGGACATCGGCGCACTCCTGTAGCGGCAGGAAGACGGACGAGAAGAGCAACAGATGGTAGTCGCGCGATAGCGGAGTGTGCACGCGATTTACGTGCGGACATCACGCCGGCGAAGGCCCGCTGCTCAAGGCTCGTCGTTCTTCGCGCCCGCACGAGACCGGCGAGAGGGTGTGCCGGAGTTGTGGATCAAGGGCGAGTGCAGCCGGGCTGTCCGGCTCCCCCTCACCGCCCGTCCCAGCCGCCGGTGTTCAGCGGCCGGCGCGGGCGGATCAGGCAGCCGCCAGAGCGGATCAGGCAGCCTTGCGGGAGCGCTCGCGAGTCATGTGGCGCTTGATGCGGCGGCGGTCGTCCTCGCTCATCCCGCCCCATACGCCGTGGGCCTCACGGTTCTCCAACGCCCAGGCGGCGCAGGTCTCCAGCACCGGGCACCTGCGGCAGACCGACTTGGCCTCTTCGACCTGCAGCAGCGCCGGACCGGTGCTCCCGACAGGGAAGAACAGATCAGGGTCAACGTCCTTGCAGGCCCCACGGTCCCGCCAGTTCGGGTTGATCGGCAGGTCGGCGGAGGGGGAATGGCTGGTGCGTACGAGGGCGTGCATTGGGCCTCCAATCAGGTCCGTGAGTACGACACAGCCCCAGGGGGCCGCCCTGGGGCTGCTGCGCCATGGCGGCCGGACAGCCTCTCGTCTACCCGATCCCCGGCGGCGAACATCCGGGGATGCGCGGCCGTGCACCGAGTGCGGCGTGAACCGGACGCGGCAAACCTGTGAGGGGTGCGCCGTGCGCTGCACGAGGCCGCGCGCTGCACGAGAAGGAAGGGCTCATCCGTCGGACCGTCACCGTGGCCGCCGCAGCCGGCGGCACCGACCTCGTGTTGGCCGCCGTCCAGGGCCGGCACACCGCAAAGGGGGGACGAGCGCGCGGAGATCGTGAACTGGACAGCGAGCACCAGCGGGCCGCGCGGCGCCGCCGCTCCGAAGAAGCGGCGGGCACCGCGTCGGCCCCGGTGGGAGTCGCCGTTATCTGGAGGCGATCTTGCCCCAGCCCTGGGCGATGTCGTCCTTGGCGTGGCCCAGCTGCGACTCGGTCGGGAACCTCGGCGTGCCGGAGACCTTCGGCAGCTTGGCGGCCGCGGTCTTGTCGAGCGTGCCGTCCTTCTCCATGGCGGCCATCAGGGCCGGGCGGGCGTAGCCCTTGAGCCAGAGGTTCTGGCCCTCGGCGCTGTAGAGGTACTCCTGCCACAGTCGGGCGGCCGCCGGGTGCGGGGCGTTCTTGTTGATGGCCTGCGAGTAGTACTGCGAGAACTTGCCGTCCTCTGGGACCGCGACCTTCCAGTCGAGTCCCTTGCTCTTCAACTCGTCAGTGTACCTGGCGTTGAGGTAGTCCCAGTCGAGGACGATCGGCGTCTGGCCCTTCACGATGGTGGCCGAGGTGGACTGGACGGGCGTGTAGTTGCCGTTCCTCTTGAGCTTGGCGAAGAAGTCGAGGCCGGGCTGGATGTAGTCGAAGGAGCCGCCGCTGGCGAGGGCGGCTGCATACACACTGCCGAAGGCCGAACCCGACTTGGTGGGGTCGCCGTTGAGCGCGACCTGCCCCTTGTACTCCGGCTTGAGCAGGTCCTTGATGGTGGTCGGGCAGGTCTTCACGCGACGGGCGTCGCAGCCGATGGAGATATAGCCGCCGTAGCCGTTGTACCAACGGCTCATCGTGTCCTTCTGGCCGTCGGGGATGTCGATGAAGTCGGCGACCATGTACTGCGCGAGCAGATCCTGCTGGGCGGCGCTGTACGCGAAGGAGCTGCCGAGGTCGAGGACGTCGGGCGCCCGGTCCTTGCCCTTGCGGGAGGTGACGGCGTTGATCTCGTCCTGGCTGGCGCCGTTCGGGTTCTCCACCTTGACCTTGATGCCGTACTTCTTCTCGAAGCCGTCGATCAGCGCGCCGTAATTGGCCCAGTCGCGGGGGAGCGCGATGGCGTTCAGCGTGCCTTCCTCTTTGGCTGCCTCGACGAGAGCGTCCATGCCCCCGAAGTCCTTGGCCGTGATCGCGGTGGCCGCGCTCTCCCCGTCGGCGTTGGTCGACGCGTCGGAGCCCGCGCCACAGGCGCTGAGGACGAGTGTGGCGGCGACGAGGCCACCGGTAAGGACGGCGGATCTCGGCAGGATCTGGGTCACGGTCTCTCCAGAGGGGTACACATGGGGCACAGGGGACACACACGGGGATTCGCGTGGGGGGTGAGAACTTGTGCGAATACTCGTCTGAACAAGCTGGTCATAGTAGGCACGCTGTCGATGTCTGGTCCGTAACATCTTCGAAACTCTTAGCTACCATTCCTGCACATCTATGACGCGCAAGGGGATGTGCCACGGCAACTCGTCCACGCCGGTCGCGCTGCGCACACCGCTCGCCACTCTGCGTGAGAGGTTGAGGGGTCGGCGACCCGCCACCCGCTACGAGGTGGGGCAAAACCGTAAAACGCCCCGAAATCATCGCCGAACGCAACCCGGTGGGTCACTTGCCGTCGGGCGGATGCGGGCTTTCCATGCGGGAGAGCCACGTGGTGAGCAGCCCTTCGAGCGCCCGGGCCTCGGTGGGGGGCAGTAGGTCCAGCAGGCGGCGTTCGTTGCCCATGTGGTCGGTGAACGCCTGGCCGATGAGTTCGCGTCCGGGTCGGGTGAGGGCGACGATCCGGCCGCGCTGGTCGTCGTCGGAACGGCGGCGGGTGACGAGTCCGGCGCGCTCCAGGCGGTCGATCCGCTTCGTCATCGCGCCGGTGGTGACCATGGTGTGGGCGGCTATGCCGCCTCCCAGCTGCTCCCGACGAGCATCGCCTCGACCGTCATGGCGGTGTCCCCGCTGGCGATGATGCTCATCGGCTGGGCCCTGGTGTCCGAGCGCCCCGGCCTCGCGCACCTGGCCGGTGCCGCGATCGGGTTCAGCGGGGTCTGTCTCCTGCTGCTCACGGGGGCGGGAGGGGTGAGCCTGCCGGGAGTCCTCGCCGCGGCCGCGGCCATGCTCGTGTCGTCCTTCGGCTACATCCTGACCAAGCGATGGAAGACCGGTGTCGATGGGCAGGTGAACGTGCTCGCCTCGACCGCCTGGCAGCTCACCGCAGGAGGGCTGTTCCTGCTGCCGGTGTGCTGCCGCGTCGGCCCGCGCGCGGGCGCATGGACGACCAACTGCTCTGACAACGGCACCCCGTACCGAAGGCCGTGATGCGTTCCGGGAGTTCGTGAAGACTGTTGAGGCGCATGGTGGGTCGTCCGTCTTCGGGGACTCGACGGCGTCAAGGAGGCGAGGCGGCGAGCATCGAGGCCGTCAGAGCGTGGGGGAGGGGCCTCGTTGGGCGGTTTCTCCTTGCGTGACGCGAGCGGCGCCTAGAATCCCGGTGGAAACGTCGGTCACGGTGCAGCGACAAGGGGGCGTGTTGCGGGCAGCCAAAAACGTCGGAACCGTGTTCTTGTGTCTGCTTCTCGGCTTTTCGGCAGCCTGTAGTGAGCATGCGGGTGACCGCGAAGGGCGGCCCGCTCCCTCCTCCACGGGGGCGCCCAAGGTGCCGTTCGGCAAGGATCAAGTACGTGCGGCAATGCCGGACGTGGCGGACCTGCCCCCGGGCTGGAAAGAAGGAGAAGAGGGCCTGTTCGGGCGCCGGAAGGGATATGCCACGGTGGCGGAGGCGTATCGACGGTTCCGCGCCCCGGAGTTTCACGGTGGGCCGGTCGACTTTCGTGTGATGGCGTACGAGAGCCGGGCGGCTGCCGCCCAGGAGTACACCAGGCTGAAGTCGAAGGAAAAGCCGGGTTCCGTTCACTTGCCGAGGGCGGACGCGGCGTACATGTCGTGGGGTTGTTTCAGCCACGAGGTCTGCTTCGCCTCGATCAGGGCACGCGTCGGTCCGGCCCTCATCACGGTGAACCTCACCAACAAAGGCCCGACGTCAGATGATCCTCGGCTGCTGACCCCGTCGGCCCGGATGCTCATCGAGCGCGTTCGTCAGGCCCAGGATGGTCAGCATCCCAGCGCCCGGACAGGGTAGGCCACTGCCGGCGCAGGCGGTGTCATCTGGTCGGAAGGCAGTGCCGGGGCCAAGGAGAAGCGGCCGTCTTGGCGCATGACGGTCCCTCAGCTGCGGTCAGTCCGTGGACAGGGCTTCCAGCAGGTCTCCGACCTGGGGGTCGGGCAGATCGCGGGCGACATCGGCAAGTGCAACCATGCCGACCAGGTCACCTCCGTCGAGGACCGGCAACCTGCGCACCTTGTGCGAGGACATGGCGCGCAGGATCTGGTGCGTATCGTCATCGACGTCGACGGTCACGACCTCTCCCTGAGCGAGTTCACCCGCCTTCGTCGTTCTGGCGTCGAGTTCTCTGGCCAACACCTTGATGACGATGTCGCGGTCGGTCAGCATTCCCATGAGCCTGTTGTCACTGCCGCGGATGGGCAGGGCCCCCACGCCCAGCTGGGCCATTCTCTTGGCCGCCAGCACGACGCTCTCGTCCGCGCCGACGCACTCGGCGCCCTCCGTCATGATTTCCCGCGCGCTTGTCATGATTGCCTCCGGATGTATGAACAGCAGGGCTTCCCGCCACCACGCTCTGCGCGCTGATCACTTCGTACGCCGCGTTGTCAGCGGGCCGCATTCTGATGCCCCCAGACCACCCGGCCGTGCGGTTGCCCCGTCCGCGTGGCCTGCCGGCTCCGCGGGCGTCGGCCGGCTCGTCCCACATCGACGGGTACGGGGCCAGAACCGCACGGGCGGGGCGCTCACGCGTTGTCGGTGAGTGCGGTGTGGCCCTGGGCGCGTGCGCAGTGGGCGCAACAGTAGAACTTGCCATCGGTCTGGTGGCCGTGGCCGAGGATGCGGCAGCCACAGTTGTCGCAGATGGGCGCGAGTTTGTGGGCCGCGCATTCGAGGCTGTCGAAGGTGTGGACGGCGCCGGCCGCGCGGACCTCGAAGGCCATCTCGTAGTCGTTTCCGCAGACCTCGCAGGCTGCCATGGTGCTCTCCTCCAAGACTGGCGTGGTCAGGCCCGCGGGTCGCCGGCCTTCCGGTGCCGGCCCAGAGGGTGGGGCCGGCTGAACCAGGACCTCACGGATTCGGGCGCTCAGCGCGCCACAGAGGCCAGATGGCGCAGTGTGCCCACGGAGGCGGCTGGAGTTCGCCTTCGCAGGGGCCCTCCTCGGTGGCCCGGCAGCGCGGCGGGGCGGGCCGCGGTCCCGGCCCCTTCGATCACCTTCACCGCCATGCTGCCTCCTCCTCGTATGGCGGGCGGCCGGGCGGGACGGGTCAGTCCACGGACAGGGCGGTGAGGAGGCCTCCGACCTGGGGCGCGGGCAGCGCGTGGGCGACATCGGCGAGGGCGACCATGCCGACGAGGCGGTTGCCGTCGACGACCGGCAGGCGCCGGACCCTATGGCGGGCCATGGTCGCGATGATCTGGTCCGCACCGTCGTCGGCGCCGATGGTGACGGCTTCGCCCTGCGCGAGGTCACCGGCACAGGTCTGCTGCGGGTCCCGACCCTCGCCCAGCACCCTGATCACGATGTCGCGGTCCGTGAGGACGCCTTTGAGGGCGTTGTCCCTGTCGCAGATCGGGAGGGCGCCGACCCCGAGCTCGGTCATTTTGTGGGCGGCGTCCAGGATGCTGTCCTCGGTCCCGATGAATTCGGCTCCACAGGTCATGATGTCGCGTGCCACGGGCATCTCTCCCGCCTTCCTTCGGAGGGCTTCGATTCAGAGGGGTTTCGATCAGCTGGTGACGGGGCGGCCGCGGCTCGCGGCGTAGTCGCGCACGCGGTCGACCAGCCCCATTCCGGGGGCCAGGAGCCTGTTCAGGGGCGGGACGCCGGGCGCCTGGGGCTGTAGGCGGGTGAGGGCGGCCCGCTTCGCCTCGCGGACCTTCCTCCCGAGCTCCTTCAGGACGAGGGGCGGGACGCCGGTGCGTACCTCGCGGAAGAGATGGCGTTCCTCGTCCTCCACGTGCGAGGCGACCTCGGTGCGCAGCTCTCGTACGAGCCGGTCGAGGTCACGGTCGTCGGCATCGCGCCCTTCGAGGTCTTGGAGCCGTTCCTCGATGCTGCTGTGTTCGGCGATCTCGCTGTCCGCCCAGCGTCCGCCGTTCTTCAGGTGTGCGCGCACGGCGGGGTAGAGATACCTCTCTTCGGCGACCGCGTGGCGGACCAGCTCGACGGTCAGTGCGTCCAGGAGCAGCTTGCGCTCGATGCATCCGGGGGCCCGCTCGTAGAACTGCTCGAAGAGCTCGTTCGCCTCGCGGTGGTCGGCGGTCAGCTCCTCGATGATGTCGGCGTCGTGCTCCATGATCTGCCTGCCTTCCCGAGGCGCTGCGACAGCCGGTCCGGGCACGCCACGCGCAACGGCTTCGCTTGGCCGCCGACCACCACGCCGGGCAGCCGTGACCACACCGGATGCGGTCCGCGGCCGGTCGGCTCCGGCCTGTTCGCCCGGGCTTTGCGACAGCGCCGGGCGACGGTACGAGATCCGGTCCGGCAGCAACTACGGCTCCACGGTCCGGTAGCAACCACGGCTCCACCCTCACTCTGGGCGGAGCCTCCTCTCCTCTCCAGCGTCGCACGCATGCCTGCCCCGGGCATGCAGTCGCAGGGCGGGGGCCGATCTGCTCCATCCGCCGGCGACCAGCACCCTGACACCGTTCTGATCAGCCAGTTCGTGCAGGTTGGGCCGCCGCGACTCGAAGAAACGTGCGCACCTGTCTAGGTGCGGCGGCAGGCCAGGAGCGTCCTGGTGGCTCTGGTGTGCAGTACATCCAGTGCCTCTGTCTGCTGCCGCGCTCCGTCCAGGAGTTCGTGGAGGCGTCGGGCGTCCAGGCGCGGCTCCCGGGGTGCCCAGTTGAGGAGAGTGCGCCAAAGGAGGGTCTTGCCCTCGACGCCGAGACGCAGCGCCTCCAGCTCGACGACCGTGCTGAGAGCGGAGCGACGGAGGACGCGGCCATTGGGCTTCAGCCGCCTGGCCTTCTCGCCCGCCCAGGCCGCGTAGACCTTGTAGCGGCGGACAGGAACGCCGAGGGAGTTCATGAGACGGAGGAGTGCCTGCCGGTCGAGTGAGATCTCCGCGGCGAGGTTCTTCAAGTCACCGCCGAGGTCCGACCGCCGGTGAGCCCGAGCCATGCTCCGGCAGAGCTCGACACCGGCTGTGGCCCCGGCCACATGATCATTGAGGTAGACCGCGACCATCCGAGATTCCGCGAGCGGACCGCCCATGACCGACCTCCCTAGCTGGGACCAGAGGGTCCCTCCTGCGGCTGAGTGGCCAGTTTCAGCCTATCCAACGGTGGCCGCCCGCGAAGCCCGGCTCAGGCGCGGCGCCCGCTTCCCGCCTGGCCGCCCGCACTGCCCGTGCCGGTTCCACCAGATCGCCTTACTGTGGCTTTGAGGGCAACCCGTGCCGTGGATGTGTGGGCTGCGCGCCACCGAAGCGTCGGGTCCAGGCCCCGGTCATCAGTCGTCGTCCCCGCGTGCAGAAGGCAGGGTTCGCGGTTATCCGTAGGGCATGGCACCGATGTGGCAGCGCAAGCGGGATGATCAGCACGAGGACCGTGCGAACCGGCGGGCCGGGCGCGAGGCGGGCCGTGGGAAGGAAGGCGGCCGGCCCGGGCCGGACGAGCAGGTGGAGCGTAGAGCTCCGGATCAGCCCACCGAGTTGGCCAGGAAGTCGTGGGTGGCCGTGCTGAAGCGGACGGCCGCGGAATTCAAGGACGACGAACTCGCCGACCGGGCCGCGGCTCTGACGTACTACGGGATTCTGGCCCTCTTCCCCGCTCTGCTGGTGCTGGTGTCCATGCTGGGCATCGCGGGGGAGTCGGCGACGAAGAGCATCCTGGACAACATCACCAAGCTCACCCCGGGCGCGGCACGCGACATCATCACCAAAGCGGTGACGCAGTTGCAGTCCAGCAGCGGCACCGGATCGGTTCTGGCGATCGTCGGCCTGCTCTTGGCGCTGTGGTCGGCGTCGGGCTATGTGGCGGCGTTCATCCGCACCTCCAACGCCGTGTACGACGTACCTGAGGGGCGCTCGGTATGGAAGGTCACGCCCCTGCGGCTGGTTCTGACGCTGGTGCTGATGATCATGGCCTGCGTCAGCGCGCTGATCGTGGTGTTCACCGGTGCCCTGGCCAGGCAGCTCGGCGCTGCCCTGGGGGTGGGGGAGACCGCCTTGACGGTGTGGTCGATCGCCAAGTGGCCCGTCCTGGTCCTGCTGGTCACCGTCATGATCGCGATCCTGTACTGGGCATCACCGAACGCGAGAGTGCGCGGATTCAGGTGGATCACTCCCGGCAGCTTCCTGGCCTTGGTGATCTGGATGATCACGTCGGCGGGCTTCGCGCTGTACGTGGCGAACTTCGGCTCCTACAACAAGACCTACGGCACCCTGGCCGGGGTGATCATTTTCCTGGTGTGGCTGTGGATCACGAACCTCGCGATCCTGCTGGGGCTGGAGTTCGATGCCGAACTGGCCAGAGAACGCGCGATCGCCGGCGGCCATCCCGCCGAGGAGGAGCCCTACGTCGAACCCCGGGACACCCGCACCTGGAGCGACAAGGACCGCAGGGAGATGGGCGACAGGTGACCGGCGGGTCGCCCCGGCTTCTCGCGTGACCGGTGGGCTTCCCACTGGGAATCCCGATCGAGCTCTCTCGCCGGCAGCGGTTCTCGCAGCTCACTCCTCGATGAGGAGGCTCTCGCGCAGTTTGCTGCACGTTCGGTTCAACAGGCGCGATATCTGCATCTGGGTGACACCGAGTTCCTCCCCGATCTCGGCCTGTGTCATCTCCGCTCCGAAACGCAGTCGCAGAAGCTTGCGTTCACGGGCGTCGAGCTGTGCCAAGTGCGGTTTGAGGGCCTGGACGTGCTCCGCGAGGTCCAGGGCCGGGTCATTGCCGCCGACGAGATCGGCAACGAGCCCGCGCTGCTTGCTTCCACTCGCCTGAAGGGGCCGGTCGATGGAATCGGCGTCGTAGCCGTTGGAGGCGACGAGCCCTTCGAGGATCTCGTCCTCTGCCAGTCCCAGATGCGTGGCGAGTTCGGCGGTGGAGGGCTCATGGTTGCCCTCCGCGGCCAGCCGTTCGCGGGTGCGAGCGAGATCGGTACGGAGTTCCTGGAGCCGTCGGGGCACATGGACGGCCCAGGTCTGATCGCGGAAGTGGCGCTTGATCTCACCCTGGATGTAGGGGACGGCCAGCGTGGTGAACTCGACCTGTCGGTACACGTCATAGCGATCGATCGCCTTGATCAGACCGACGGCTCCGACCTGCAGTACGTCCTCGACGCTTTCGCCTCGGTTCTTGAACCGCCGGGCGACGTAACGGACCAGGGAGAGGTTCATCTCGATGAGGGTGTTGCGCGCGTACTGGTACTCCGGGGCTCCCTCCTCAGTGGTGGCGAGTCGTTCGAGGAACAGCGGCGACAGGTCCCGTGCGTCGGCCGGGGCGACGCACCGCGGCTCTTCGATCAACGGCAGAGGCTCCGCGGGCGCCGTGTGCAGGCTCTCCGAGGGCCTGCACCTTGTGGATGTCCGTGCCGTTGCTGCCGTCGCTGCCGTCGTGGTGCCGTTACTCGTCATGCCGTGGCTCCTAGCGATTGCTGTCGGCCTCGTCATCGGCCCCTACCCGTTCCCTCACATCCCATGTCAGGACACAGTCATGCAAGTCCTCTCCCACGCCTCAATTCAGCTATCTGACAAGGGAGTTGGAGTCAATCGCGCATGACTCTCGTGATGACCGGTCCTGGTGGCCGGCGGTCGCGGCGCGGGCTGGTCGGGTGCTTGTAGGCGGCGACCAGCTGCGGGTGGCTGCGGGCAAGGCGCAGTCCGAGAGCGCTGCCGAAGGAGTGCCCCAGCACGATGACCCGCTCTACGCCGAGCCGGGCGCGGACATGCTCGACCACTTCGACGGCGTCCGCCAGCAGCCGCGCGAAGATCGGTTCACCCTGGCCGGTCGGCTCCGGAGCGCCGCAGAGTCTTGCCGGCGCGCCGCATGTCCCAGCGCACCAGGGCGAAGTGCCGCTCCCCGTCGCGGGTGCGGTTCATGAGGATCGAGTTCACGGAGCCGGAGCGGCCGCGCAGTTCCACGATGACGGGCAACATCCCCTGGTAGCCGCGCTCAGTCCGGATGGCCGACGTCCAGCAAGGGGCACCCGCAGGGGCAGGCGGGAGAGACAGGAAAGGAGTCCGGTGCGCCTTTGCCGATGCGGCGTCAGGAGCGCCGAGGATGCCGGACCGGTCCGGCACCTCCTAGAGCGTGGCCAGGACGGAGTCGTCCTCGGTCCGGGCCCCGGGAAGCTGGTGGCGGGCGGCGACCAGTGCGGCGTCGATGTCACGGGTGCCGGTGGAGACGCACAGGGTGTAGGCGAGATCGTCCATCCGTCGGCGCACCGCGTCACTGGTCTGCTGTGCGTGCAGCAGTTCCTGGGCCTCGTACTTCTCCATGAGGTCCTGCAGCACGGCGGGGTGGGCCATGAGCATGTCCAGGTCTCCTTCCAGCGAGCGAATCACTTCACATCTCGGCTGCCCTGCCCCGCACCGCATACGCATACGCATACGCATGGGGTCTGCCTCAACCTCCGGCCGTAATCGCTCCTTTGCCACCATGCTCGACCTCGGGTCCGGAAAGCTGGTCGAACCGGCGATGGCGCTGTCGGTGAAACCGACGTTGGGCGATCACGTTGTGGGCCGGCCATGTGATCACCCTCGGCGAACAACGGGACAGTCAGCGGCGGAAGGCGGTGGGATGGGTATCGCCGCAGGTCGAAACTCGGTGAGTGACGCAGTGAGACGCCATCTTCCCCGGGCCGAGGAGCGTAGATGAAGTGGGCCATGAGTCAGGACTACGTCGCCATCGTGACGACGGTGATCATCGCTGAAGTCGCCGTCAGCAGCCTCCTGATGCATCAGTTCCTGAAGCCCTTCATGAGAGTGCGCCCCGCAGGGACCCCGGACTCCCCGGGCCGGACGCGGCGGCGCGGCACCGGCTTCTATGTCGCGACGTCGTTCGTTCTGGTGTGGATCGGTCTCGTCGGCAAGCTCACCGATGTAGAAGTCGACCTGTTGGCATGGTCCGGTACGGAACACCCTGAAGGGACCGGCGCGGACCCCGAGCTGGCCGAGGAGGCCTTCCGTTGGGCCTCAGCCTCCCTGTGGGTGCTGGTGGGTCAGGGTCTTGTCCAAGCCGTCATGGAAGGCGTACGGGCGGCACTGTCCCATGCGGGAAACGAGGGCCCTTCTGGGAGCGGCGACGGGGACCCGACCTCCCAGGCCCACGGGGACCCGACCTCCCAGGCCCAAGGGGTGGACGGCCGTACTCCGAGCCGCTGAGCGCCGCGGAGCGGCCGTTGCAGGTCTCAGGCCGTGTCCGATGTGGCACGTGACCGCGGGCTCACCCCTGGTCCAGACCCCAGACGCATATCCGGCCGTCCCGGCCGGCCGTGAACATGACGGCGCGGCGGTGCAGTTCCGCGATGCGCACCGCGACGACCTCGTCCGTGTGCCCGCTGACCGGGTCCCCGAGAAGACCGCGCCCGTGCAGGTCCCACAGGCACACCAGGCCGTTCCTCGCACCGGTCACAGCGAGGGGGCGGCCGTTCAGCACGCCGGCGTCCATGCAGCAGATGCCGTCGGCCTCCGGATCGGTGGCGTCTCCCGGCAGTCCGACGGGCTCACTCCACGCGCCGGTTCCGGGGTCGCCCAGCAGCATCGACGTCCCGCCCGCCGCCACCACGAGCGTCCGGCCGCCGACGGCGACCGGGCCGACCCCGCCGGCCGGCAGGGGAGCCGACCCGAACTCGACGACAGGCGTCATGCCGTCGGCGTTGCGCACCATCACCCGCGCGTCCGCACCGGCGGAGACCACCACGGGGCGTCCGCCGAGCTGTCCGGAGGCGAGCCCGCCGATGCTGTCGCGATGCCAGCACACGTCGACGGGATCGGCGCGGTAGGTGACCGCGAGCCAGTTCTCGTCCTTCCACTCGGTGACGGAGTCACGCCGGGCCGGGTCCCACAGCCGCACCGGGGCACCGGCGCTGCTGTCGCCGGTGATGAACACGGACCGCCCGCGCACTTCCATGGTCGAGGTCCTGGCCACGCCTCCGTGGGCCTCACGGATGTAGGTCAGCACCGCACCGGTGTGCAGATCCCACTGGGCGAAGGGCTGTTCGTACCCTCCGCCGCCGACCACGATCTGCCCGTCGTGCACCAGGGCGCCGATCGAGAGCTAGATGAACGAGGCCGATGCCGTCAGTGGTCATAGGTGAGGAGCGAGCGTTCGACCGGGGAGTCTGGAGTCGTGTGGATCCAGGGCGTCGTCACACACGAGCCGACCGACGCCCTTCGTCGTGGTCGCGGCCGAGGAGCCCTCGTCCGTCGTAGCCGAGGTGGATCTTCGTGGCCACGGGGACCTGGTGTTCCAGGAGGAACCGGACTGACGTACGCTATGTGATCGTGTCGCGACTCTCAGGTGATGCGGGCGGCGAGGATGCTGGACCAGGGACAGTGCGGCAGGCGGTCGTCCTGGCCGGCGGCTTGGGCAGCCGGTTGCGGCCACTGACGCGGACCCGGCCGAAGACGATGGTCGAAGTGCATGGCACTCCGATCCTGCGCCATCAACTCGACTGGTTCGCCGAGTCGGGCGTGGAACAGGTCGTCGTCTCCGCGGGGCACCTGGCGCCGGTGATCGGCGACTACCTCGCCGGCCACCAGCTGCCGCTGCGTACGGATGTGGTGGTCGAGGAACGGCCCCTGGGCCGCGGCGGCGGACTCAAGCTCGCATCCGCCGCCCTGGACCGGCCCGACGAACCGTGGCTGGCGGTGTACGGGGACATCTGGACGCGGTTCTCGCTCGCCGGGATGTTCGCTCACCACCGGCGTCACGCCGCGCTGGCCACGGTTGCCCTGCCCCGTCCTTGGCTGCCCAGGGGCAGCGTCGAGTGTGACGAGCGGGGCCGGGTGACCACGCTCGTCTCGCACGTCCCACCGCCCCTACGGGTCAACGGCGGCGTCTACGTCTTCGACCCGCGCGTCATGGAACTGCTGCCCGACGAGGGCGACCACGAGGAGGTCACGCTCCCCCGTCTGATACGAGCACGGCAGCTGATCGGCTATCCGGTGGACGGCCCGTGGCGGGCCATCAACACCCCCCATGACCTGGACGACATCGAACGCGAACTCGCGGCGGTTACGGATGACGCGTAGAAGAGGAGCGCCATGCTGCTCGGACGGATCGGTGTATGGAGTGTGGGGCTCACCCACGGGGACCGCGCCGAGGCGAGGGAGTCCGCGGCGGAGCTGGAGGCACTCGGCTACGGCACGCTGTGGTTGGGCGGCATCCCCGGCGACAACCCGCAGGCGGATCTCGCTGCGGCAGCCGAAGTGCTGGCGGCGACCAGACGGACGGTGGTGGCGATCGCCTGCCTCTCCATCTGGACACACACACCGGACCAGCTCGCCGCGGCCTACGGGGCACTGCCCGCCGCCGACCGCGCCCGACTGATCACGGGCCTGGCGGTGAGCCATGCCCCGTTCGCCGCACACTACCGGCAGCCGCTGACCGCCATACGCCGCTATCTCGACGCTCTGGACGCCATCGGCACCGGACCGCCGCCCTCCGCACGGCTCATCGGCGCGCACCGCCCGCGGATGACGCAGCTGGCCGCGGCCCGGACCGCCGGCACCCAGCCCTATCTCGTGGAAACCCGCTACACCGCGCGGGCTCGTGCGCTGCTGGGCACGGGCCCGTTGCTGGCTCCGGTGCAGACCGTGGTCCCGCTCACCGACCCGAGCGCGGCACGGGCAGCGGCTCGCACGGTGCTCGCGCCCTATCTGACACTGCCCAACCTCACCCGAACCTGGCTCGACTCGGGTTTCACCGAGGCCGATCTCCGGCACGGCGGCAGCGACCGCCTCGTCGACGGGCTCGTCGCCTGGGGGGACCCCGAGCGGATCGCCGCCCGCATCACCAGCCATCTGCGGGCCGGTGCCGACCACGTCGCCGTCCACGTCGTCACCGAGCACCCCCGAGCCTTCCCACGCGCCGCTTGGCGCGACCTGGCCTCACTGCTTCCGACCCCCTGAACGATGCCGCCGGCCGCGGGAGCGCGGTGCGTACGGGCGTCGTTCGTGGTGGTCCTCACGGCCGACCTTCCCTGCGCGCGGCAGGAGACGGTCGCCGCGCATTTCTCCTACCCATCAACCTTGTGGCGAGGTGGCACAGTTGGCGACTGACGAAGACCTGGCCTGTCAAGAGATCATCGGTCGGTACCAGTTCAACGGGGCGGGCGCCGGTGCGATGGCCCGGCTTCTCCGAGCACTCGGCGACCCGGGACGCAATATGCGGGGCATGACCGTCACCGGCACGAACGGCAAGGGATCGACCTGCGCGTTCGCCGTCTCAGCGTTGGCCGCGGCCGGACTGCGGACCGGAAGCATGCCCAGCCCGCACCTCCAGCGTGTCACCGAACGCATCCGGATCAACGGGGCGCCCGTCTCTCCCGCCGCATGTCACCGTGCCTTTCTCAAGGTCGACGAGGTCCTCAGGAGTACGGGGCTGGTGGTCAACGCGGGAGCGGTGCACGCGGCCGCGGCCGCGGTTCACTTCGCCGTCGCGGGAGTGGACGTGGCCGTCTTGGAGGCGAACATCGGTGGCCGACGCACCGCGGTCAACCGCTTCGACACCGGAGTGAAGGTCATCACCGGA
Organism: Streptomyces sp. NPDC059008; assembly: GCF_042749045.1. NCBI lineage: Bacteria > Bacillati > Actinomycetota > Actinomycetes > Kitasatosporales > Streptomycetaceae > Streptomyces > Streptomyces sp. NPDC059008. The sequence continues at coordinate 79,697 of NZ_JBHYJC010000029.1, forward strand.
GTGGGACTGGACCACGAGCATCTGCTGGGGAGGACCCTGGGTGAGATCGCACGGAACAAGGCGGGCATCGTTCGCGACGGCGACCATGTCGTGCTCGGCGAGATGCCCGAGGAGGCGGTAGAGGCGGTAGAAGACGTCCTCAGCCCTCACACGGGGTTGACCGTCTGGCGCCTCCCTCAGGAAGTCCGCTGTCGGCCACGCACGGCCGGCGACGGGCGTACCGTGCTGGAAGTAGCCACCCCGCGCGCTGTCCACCGGGACCTGACCTGTCCGCTCCGGGGAGAGCACCAGCATCGCAATCTGGCTCTTGCCGTGGCCGGCATCGACGCGCTGACCGAACGAGGGTCGATCCGCGGCATCTCGGAGGAGGCGCTGCGCAGCGGCCTAGCCGCGACCCGCTGGCCCGGCCGCCTCGAACTACTGGCACCGGCCCACCTCGATTCCTGGACCGGCCGCCTACTGCTCGATATCGCCGCCAACCACCAGGGTGCGGCCACCGCGGCCCCGGAAATCCTTCGGCAGTCCCGCGCCGCTGAGCGCACCGCCCTCGTCTTCGGCACCCTCCAGTACAAGAACGTGGCAACCATGCTCGAACCACTGCCGGCGGACTGGCCGGTGGTACTGACCCGGGTCGGACACCCCAACGAAGCAGACCCGGCCGAGATGCGCACCACCCTGGCGCCGCGCCGCGAACTGTACGTACGGCAGGAGACCGCTGACGCCGTCCGCCACGCCACCGAACTCGTCGGGGCCGGCGGCCTCGTCACCGTTCTGGGAACTCCCCTCCTGATCGGCCGTGTCCGTGAACTGTTCCAGCTCCCTCCCGGCTGACCGCTCACGGCGGGCCCGGTGGTGTGGTGCGCAGCGGCAGGCGGAGCCGAAGGACGGATTCCTGTGCTGCGGCACACCTGTGCCCGGGAACAGCGTCTTCGCTCAGCGGCCGGAGGAGCACCAGCTCACTGTCCGCGTCCGTGGACGCCGAACGACCCGCCACGCGGTCACCGAGGCGCGGGGCCGATGGCGTCGGCCCGGCAGGCTCCACAGACCTGTGTGGGGCCGCCTTCCGTACGCACCAGGGCAGCGGCGGCGGCGACGAAGGCGCGGATGCGGGCGTTGTCCGCCGCTGTCCGCCACACCGCACCGAACTCGGCGGGTGGCGCGTCCGGATAGGGGACGAAGGCGATCGTCGGGCGGGTCTGGTACACCGCTGTCTGGCTCGGGACGGGATGGACACCATGGCCGGCGCCGACCCGGGCCAGCGTCTCCTGGAGCGAGCCGGCCGGTAAGCAGGCTCTCGCCGGCGAGGTCACCTTCGCCGACCGCGTCGCGGCGCGCCAGCCGGTGGCGGGCGGGAACGGCGAGCATCACGGCGTCGGATATCAGCACCGGTCCGGCCGTCAAGTCCGGTTCGTCGACGGGGAATCGGACGATCGCCAGGTCGGCCTCGCCGGACCGCAGGGGCCCGTACGGGTCACCTTCGGGGACCTCATGGAGTCGCACCTCGCACTCGGGGTTGCCGGAGCGCAAGGCGGCCTGGACGGAGAGCACCAAGTCACCCTGCAGCGCTCCGGAGAAGCCCACACGCAGCGGTCCGGCGACACCCCGGCCGGCCTCGGTCGCGCGCGCGATGCCTTCCTGGATACGTACGAACGCCGGGCCGATGTCGTCCCGGAGGCGACGGCCTACCGGGGTGAGGGCCACCCGCCGGCTGGTCCGTTCGAACAGCGCGGTGCCGAACCGGCGCTCCAGCTTCTTGATGGTCTGGCTGACCCGGGCCTGCGAGACGAGCAGCCGCTCGGCGGTACGCGCGAAGTGCAGTTCCTCGGCGAGCGTCAGGAAGATCTCGATCTCACGGCTTTCCATAACCCTCAGGTTATCGATCGTTGCGGGGTTCGGCATTGTTCGGAAGTCGCCGCACGAGCAGGGTTGATGACGTCACCTCCGCAGGTCCCGCCCGGAGGGGGGCCTCGATCACCTGTCCAGAAGTCATGAGGAATGGAGCACGCCATGGCACAGCCACTCATCGTCATCACCGGCGCCGGTACGGGCATCGGCGCGGCCACCGCACGCGCCTTCGCCGACCGCGGTCACCCGCTTCTGCTGCTCGGCCGTCGCCTCGACCGGCTCACCGGCCTGGGCCTGCCCCGCGCGCTGGCGCGGGCGGTGGACGTCACCGACCGCTCCGCGGTGGCCGCCGCGGTCGCCGAGGCCGAGGCCGCCTTCGGGCCCACCGACGCGATCGTGAACAACGCCGGGACGATGCTGCTCGGCGAGGTCGCCGCCCAACCGGCGCAGCAATGGGACCAGATGGTGGACGTGAACGTGCGCGGTCTGCTCAACGGCATCTCCGCGGTACTGCCCGGCATGGTCGACCGCGGAACCGGCACGGTGATCAACATCGGCTCGGTGGCAGGTCTCAAGAGCTACCCGAAGCACACCGTCTACAGCGGCACCAAAGCCGCGGTGCACGCGATCTCGGAGAGCCTGCGCGAGGAGGTCGCCGCGCACGGAGTGCGGGTGGTCACCATCGCCCCGGGCGCGGTCCGTACGGACCTGCTGTCGCACACCACCGACGAGGCCGCCAAGGCCGATTACCAGGCGTTCAAGGACGCGGTGGAACTGCCGACGGCCGATGAGATCGCGGAGGCGGTCCGTTGGGTCTACGAGCAACCACAGCGGATCACCGTCCGCGAACTGGTACTGGCGGCGACCGGACAGGCCGCGTGACAGGCCAGGAGGGGGAACCGCCGAGTGTGCGGCACGAACTCCCCCTGGGGCAGGATCGGGTCGAGTCCGGGGCGCTGTGGTTCGCGCGGTAGGCCGAAGAGGCCGGGGGCAGGCGCGCCGACCCCCGGCGGCCGCGCCGCTAGTCCGGCGGGCCCATGATCGGCTCCAGCTCCCCCGGCACCTCGATCGTGAGCGTGCCGTCCCCGTCGTCGAAGGCGGTCAGCGCGGTCAGGGTTCCGTCACGCCACCAGTACAGGTACGGGGAGATGGGGCCGCTCCCCGCGTCGGCGTCGTTTTCGTACGCTTCGAGGCCGAAGGACGCCAGCGCTTTGACGGCTGTGCCCGCATGCTGATCCATGATCGGGTGGAAGGCGAAGTGATGCCTACCGGGGACGGCGACCAGCACGCCTTCGGGCGGCGGCGGGTGTCCGTGGGTGGTCCGCATGACCTCGTCGAGCACCAGCACCTGGCTCCCCACGTAATGGGAGTCGCCGTCGACGAGGTGGAGGACCGTCCCGTCGTCGAGCTCGACCGTGTCGTACTCGAACGGATCCTCCAGGAGGTTGGCCCGTCCGGCCGCCCGCAGCTTTTCCAGCCCGCCGTACTGCGCCACGTCGCTGTCCCTGAGCATGCTGACGGCGTCGCCCAGGTCGACGGAGAGGGCTTCGACGAGACCCTCCGCCACGGGCCGCATGTATGCGTAGGCGTCGACGATCTCCGGCGGCAGCATGTCGGCGGCTATCAGCCGGAGATAGACCATCCCTGACATGTTGTCAGGATTGCGATCGGGATGGCTGTTGGGGTTGTGGAAGATATTCACAGCAGGAGCGTAGGGCGCCCCACTGACAGTCCCTCGCCGCGAAGCCGACACCGGCCGCGGCACCCGGATCGATTGCACCGGCCCCTATCGCGATCCACCAGTCGGTCTCCCTCGCCCAGTTCGGCAACCTGATCTGGGTTCTCCGTCGGGCCGCATGGCGGTGCCGGGTCTGGCCTCGCCGTCTCCTGGGGAGTCCCACGCCAGAACCGGCGTCCTCGGTGCGGAACGCGGACGTTCTCTGGAATGCCGGAGTCCGTCGCCGCAGGGTCGAAGTCCGGTCGCCTCGACATGAGTTGCTTGATAGGCGGGTGCAGGAAGGGATGCGCTGGCCCGTCGACCTGCACGGGAAGCCCCGTTGCCAAGGCTAGGGCTCGTCGTCGACCGCGCCGGGTGCCAGGGCGGGGGAGGGGAAGGTGTGACGTGCCTCGCCGCCGGACCACCACACACCGATGGCGAGGACCGCAGCCGCCTCCAGCAGCGCCGCGCGGGACAGTCCGCCGCAGGACAGGGGGGAGCAGCCCATCGACGTGATCAACTCTGCCGCGAGGTCGGCCGCGGCGGGCGTGCCGGCGCAGAAGGGCACCGCCAGGGGCGCGCCCTCGAAGGCGGGTCGCGGCAGGGCCCAGATGCTCTCGTGGCAGATGCCGAAGACCTTGGCGACACCGGCGTCCGGCGCGGCGGCCGCGATACGCGTGGCGACGGAGTCCGTGCCGCCGGCGGTGGTCAGCAAGGGCCCGTCCGGGCCGGGCTCCATCGGCACCGTGCAGTCGAGCACCGTCCGTCCGGCCAGAACCGGGGCGAGCTCCCGGGCCAACCGCGGTGCGCTGTCCGCTGGTACGGCCATCAGGACCGCCTCGCCGTAAGAAGCCGCCTCGGTCAGGTCGCCGTGCCCGGCGGCTTCGATCCTCGCCGCGGCCGTGGCCGCGGCCGCTACGTTCCGCCCGCCCACCAGGACCTCGTGCCCGGCCCGTACCCAGGCGCCGCCCAGGGCGGTGGCCATCGAGCCCGTGCCGAGAATGCCGATGCGCATGGTGCTGCTCCCTTTTGCTCTTGCCTCGTGGGATGTCATGACCGGAACGCTAGGCGGGCCGATGCACACCGCGCGGTGTGCATCGGC
>NZ_JBHYJC010000029.1:84370-92779 GCF_042749045.1 Streptomyces sp. NPDC059008
TTGTTTTTTTTTATTAGACTTCGCGGGCGATCCGTTTTGGTGGGGGGGGGTGGGTTGGTCCCCGGCGCGGGGGGGGGGGGGCGCGGCCCCCGGGCGCGGTGTGCATCGGCCGGGCAGGATGGGCGTATGGGAGAGCGTGAGGAGCTGGCGGGGGACGGGTTCGCGGCGGACTGCCGGGCCCGGGTCGCCTTCGAGGTGCTGGCGAACCGATGGGACAGCGTGGTGGTCTTCATCCTCGGCGAGGGAGGCCCGATGCGCCCGCGCGACCTGCTGGACCGGATCGGTGGGATCAGCCCCAAGGTGCTGAACGACGCGCTGCGGCGGCTGGAGTACAACGGCCTGGTGGAGCGCCGCCGTTACGCCGAGGCGCCCCCGCGCGTCGACTACCTCCTCACCGAGGCCGGCACGGCCCTGCTGGTGCCCATCCGCGCGATGGGCACCTGGGCCGCCCGCTACGCGGACGACGTCCTGGCCTCTCAGGATCGCTTCGGCACCCGCTGATACGGCAATGGTGACGTCCATGCCCCGACCGGGGTGGCGATGTACGCAAGAAAGGAATTGCGCCCGGGCGGGGCGCGGGTTTGAGTTCGTCCGTGACTGCTTTGAATGATCTTGTACGGCCCGACCGCTACCCTCGCGCTTCCCGCTACGACCCGGCCTGGCTCGTCGGCCTCGACATGGGCCCGAACCCGTTGTGGCTCCTGGAGAACCTGGCCCGGGACCTTGATCTGCGCCCCGGGATGCGGGTCCTCGACCTCGGCTCCGGCAGGGGCGCCACGTCCGTCTTCCTGGCCCGGGAGTTCGGTGTGGACGTCGTCGCCGCCGACTGGTGGATCCCCGCGGAGGACGCGGTCGCCGTCTTCGCCGAGGCGGGGGTCGGAGACCGGGTGAAGGCGGTACCGGCGGAGGCGCACGTGCTGCCGTTCGAGGCGGAGAGCTTCGATGCGATCGTGAGCATCGACGCGTTCGAGTACTTCGGCACCGCCGACGGCTATCTGCCCTACCTGGCCCACTTCCTTCGCCCCGGCGGCCAACTGGGCGTCGCCACCCCCGCCATGACCCGGGAGGTCCGCGAACTCGGCACGATCCCGCCCCACATCAAGCGTGTGGTCGGCTGGGAGGCGATCGCGTGGCACACGGCGGACTGGTGGCGCTTCCAGTGGGAGATCACCGAACTGGTGGACGTCACCTCCGCGCGACTCCAGGACGACGGCTGGCGGGACTGGCTGCTGTGGGCACGGGCGTGCGCCGAGCACCGGCCGGAAGGCGAGCAGGCCAATCGGCCGGTGATCGACATGCTCACCGAGGACGGTGGGGAGTACCTCTCCTTCGCCCTGGTGACAGCACGCAAGCGGTGAGCCGGGCGGCAGCCGCCCGGCCCATACCCCGAACAGGCCGGCAAAGGGCGAGGGCCATCCGGGCCGACCGCCCGCCACCGTTTCACCGAGTGGTTCCGAGGGCGTTGCGCAGGAACGCCGTTGCCTGGTCGATGGCTCCGCGGGCGGCTTTGGACTGGCTCAGCGAGTTGAGCAGCATGAAGTCGTGGACCGTGCCGTCGTAGCGCACCGTGGTCACCGGAACGCCGGCTGCTCGGAGTTTGGCGGCGTACTCCTCGCCCTCATCGCGCAGCACGTCGGCCTCGTCGACGATCAGCAGGGCGGGCGGCAGGCCGGAGAGCTGCTCGATGGTGGCGCGGTTGGGTGACGCGGTGATCTCCCCGCGTTGGTCCGGGTCGGTCGTGTAGGCGTCCCAGAACCATTCCATCAGCTTGCGGCTCAGGTAGTAGCCGGTGGCGAATTCGTCGTAGGAACCGGTGTCCATGGCCGCGTCCGTGACCGGGTAGTACATCGACTGGTGTACGAACGTGACGTCACCGCGTGCCTTGGCCATGAGCGCGAGTGCGGCGGTCATGTTCCCGCCGACCGATTCCCCGGCCACTGCCATGCGCTGTGCATCGAGCCCCTTGGACGCCCCCTCGCGGACGATCCACCGCGCGGTGGCGTAGCCCTGCTCGATGGCCACGGGATAGTGCGCTTCGGGCGACGGCGTGTACTCCACGAAGGCCACTGCCGTACGGGCGCCGACCGCCAACTCGCGCACCAGGCGGTCGTGCGTACCGGCATTTCCCAGCACCCAGCCGCCGCCGTGCATGTACAACACGACGGGCAGCGTTCCGGTGGCGCCCTGCGGCTTGACGATGCGTACCCGTACATCGCCCACCGCCGCCGGAACCGAAACCCACTCCTCGTCGACCGGCAGCATGTCGACCGGCGCGGCCTGAAGGTCGTCGAGCACCTTGCGCGCGGCGGGCGGATCCAGCTCGTACAGGAACGGATGTTGCGAGGTGGCGTCGGCGAGCGCCTGCGCCTCGGGCTCTAGGACGATGGAGGCGGTTTGACCAGCCATGGGAATGCTCCCTGGGAAATCCGAGCAAGCGCATGGTGACGAACGCGGGGCCCTGAAAGGGCCGCGCTGCGCTCGTGCTGCGGGGCGGTCGACGGTGCCTCCGCCCTTGTTCAAGCCCTCGTGTTCGAGCCCTCGATGGGGGCTATATGTCCATTGTAATTGCCTGTCCTCCGCAGATGCATTCCAAGAAATCAAGAAACCGCCTCGTCCGTCCCGCGCCGGGGGGCTCGGATCGGTGACGGGCTCGGTGACGGGCTCGGCGACGACACGGCCTCCTCTCCCACCCGTCGCTGCCTGTCAGCGGGCGTCACTGCTGCGCAGCGTGACAATGCGCACGGAGCGGTCCCCGGTGTGTGGCTCGCGGCCGTGCCAGCAGCGGTAGTTGTCCAGGAACAGGATGTCTCCTTCGGCGAGCTCAAAGCGCGGAAGAGCGCCTTCCAGATCGTGCACGGCCTTCTGGAAGCGACCCAGCATGGTCTGGATGTGCTCAGCGTCGGGATCCCGGTGCAGTGGTGCGGCGCCGTCGGTGCGGCGGACGATGCGTCGGCCGGTGCGGGTGTACTCCACGTGCCTGGAGACCCGGGGCGTCGCGGGAAGCCCGCGCAGCGCTCCCCAGCCTCCGTAGAGGTCGACGTCGGCTTGGGTGAGGAATTCCCGCAGTTCGGGGTCCGCCGTTGTGCAGTCGTCCACGAAGCGGTACGCGTCGGCCACGAAGGATTCCCCGCCTGAGGTCGGCGGCTGGACGCACTGAATGGCGACGTAGTCCTCGTCGGGGTCACGTCGTCGGTGCTGGACGCCGCCCACGTCGACGACGACGTCAAAGCTGTCGGCGTGGAGATGGACGGACTTTCCGTCCTGTGACGTCCGTTGGCGCAGGGGGTGGAGCTGCCGGAGGCGTGGCCCGAGGACGGTGGCGGCCGCTGCGACGAGCGCGTCGGAGGTCGTGTCGAGTCCGGTGAGGACCACCGCACCGTCGCGGGTGAGCCTGTGCCGGATCTCGTCCGTGTTCCCGATGTCGACGCGGGCAGGTACGACGCCCAAGTCAGGGCGATGGGAGGTGAGCATCGGTTCGCGTGAGTCCTTCTTGTGGGGGCGGATGGTGTGAGTCGATGTCGTGCCGTGGCGCTCGCACTATAATGAAAATCATTACCGATAGTCTATCGAGTAGTCCTGTGTCCCCCTTCCGGTCCTCTCCGGCCGCAAAGGAGTTCCATGCCGCGCAGTATTCGACTCGGCCTCGCGCTCGCACTGATCTTGGTGGGGGGTGTTGGCTGCTCCGCTCCCGCCGAGGACTCGTCGGCTTCCGGCGCGCCGAGACGGACCGTGAAGGTGGCAAGCTGCGGGCAGCAGCTGTCGTTCTCGCAGCCGCCGGAGCGGGTCGTCACGCTCGACCAGTCCTCGACCGAGACCCTGCTGGCGTTGGGGCTGCAGGACCGCATGGTGGGCACATCGAACCTGAAGACGAAGATCGCTCCGCAGTATCGGGCCGCCTACGGGAAGGTACCGGTTCTCCATCCCAAGATCCTGACCGGCGAGCAGCTGCGCGCAGCGACCCCGGACTTCGTGGTCTCGTCGTTCGCCGATCTGTACACCAAGGACCGGGTGGGGACCCGCAAGGAACTCCAGGGGCTGGACCTGCCGTCGTTCGTGAGCGCGGTGGACTGCCCGCAGGCGAACAAGCCCGGCCTGACGCCCTTTGAGCGGCTGTTCCAGGACTACGAGAACCTGGGCCGGATCTTCCATGTCGAGGCCCGCGCCTCCGCGTTGGTGTCCCAGCAGCGGAAGGTGACCACGCAGGCGGTCAAGGCTCGGAAGGGCCTGGCGAGCCGGCCTTCCGTCGTATGGGTGTACTCGGTGTTCAACGGTGTCCCGTACGTCGCGGGCAACGGCGGGATGCCCAGCGACATGAGCAGGCTCATCGGGGCCAGGAACGCGTTCGACGACATCAACGAGGAATGGCCGGAGGTGTCCTGGGAGGAGATCGCCAAGCGCGATCCGGATGTGATCGTGATCGGCGATCTGTCCGAGCGTGGCACACCCGGTGACAGCGCCGAGGAGAAGCGCACGATGATGCGGAAACACCCTGTCGTGTCACAGCTGGCAGCCGTGCGGAAGAACCGGGTCATCGAGCTGCCCGGGATCGAGATGGACCCGTCGGTGCGTACCGTGCACGCCCTGCAGCAGTTCGTGGACGGGATGAAGGACCTCGGCTATGGCCGCTAGCCCCACCGAGGAGGCCGGCGGGCCACCACCGACCGCCCTTTCGGCACCGAGGGCCGACCACGTATCGGTGCTGCACCCCGCGGCCCGGAGTGCGGACGGGCGAGAAGCCGCCCGCGACCCGTTGCCGCCGCCCACGCCTCGCTCCGCGTTGCCCCGGCCGGCGTGGTCGCTCCTCGCCGTCGCGGCGCTGCTGGCTTCGATGGCCGTCTCGGTGCGCATCGGCACCAGCGGTGTCGGCTACGCCGACCTCGGCCGCGCCCTGGGCAGCCGCCTCGGTCTGCCGGTTGAACCGCTTCCCCGGCTGCTCGACTCGCTCATCTGGGATCTTCGGGTCCCGCGCGTTCTGATGGCAGCCGTGGTGGGCGCCTCGTTGGCGGTGTGCGGTGCGGCCTTGCAGTCCATCACCCGCAACGCGCTCGCCGACCCCTACCTGCTCGGCGTCTCCTCGGGCGCGTCCGCCGGCGCCGTGGTGGTCGTGCTCCTGGGCGTCGGCGCGAGCACTCTGGGCATCACCGGCGGTGCCTTTGTCGGCTCGCTCGTCTCCTTCGGCGTGCTGATGCTGCTGCTACGCCGCAGCGGTCTCGACTCGGCCAAGATCGTGCTCACCGGAGTCGTCGTGGGCCAACTCTTCACCGCACTCACCTCGTTGGTCCTGATCGCCGCCGGCGATGCCGACACCACACGCGCGATCACCTACTGGTTGCTCGGCTCGATGGCCTCGGCCCGCTGGGACGCAGTGATCATCTGTTCCGTCGTGGCCGTGATCGGCCTGACCGTGGTCTGGCTGTGCGCGACCGCGCTCGACGGGTTCGCCTTCGGTGCGGACACCGCGGCCTCGTTGGGCATCGATGTGCGGGTGACGCGGATCGTGCTGCTCGTCGTGACGGCGTTGATGACGTCGGTGGCCGTCGCCTCTGTGGGAGCGATCGGGTTCGTCGGGCTGATCGTTCCGCATGGGGTCCGGTTCCTCGTCGGGCCGCTGCACCGCGTCCTGTTGCCGTTCAGCGCGCTGGTCGGTGCGGTCTTCCTGGTGTGGACCGATGCGCTGGCCCGAGTCGCGTTCGCGCCGCAGGAGGTTCCCGTCGGGGTGTTCACCGCTCTGCTCGGCGTCCCGCTGTTCCTCTTCATTCTGCGGAAGCGTGGTGAACTGTGAAGATCGAGATACTGCAGGTGAGTTGGGCGGTGGCGGGCAGGGCCGTCGTCCGGGATGTGGACGTGGCGGTACAGCCCGGTGAGACGGTCGGCCTGATCGGCCCGAACGGCTCGGGGAAGTCGTCGCTGCTGCGGTGCGTGGCCGGCCTGCGGACCCCGACGACGGGTGTGATCCGTTACAACGGCCAGAACATCCGCGGGTGGACGGTGCGTCGTCTCGCGCAGCACATCGCTTTCGTCGAGCAAGCTGCCGAAGTCGACAGTGATCTGCGTGTCGCCGACGTCGTCGCGCTCGGGCGGACACCGTTCCGGGATCGCTGGCGGGGCCTCGATCGCACCGACCGGACGGTCATCGACGCGGCCCTTGCCAGGGTCGGGCTCACCGACCTGAGAGCAAGGGCATGGCAGACCCTGTCCGGTGGTGAGCGGCAACGCGCACACATCGCGCGTGCACTGGCGCAGCGGCCCTGGGGCATCCTGCTGGACGAGCCGACCAACCACCTCGATGTGAAGCACCAGTTGGAACTGATGGGCCTGCTGGCCGCCACGGACCAGACCGTCCTCGTCGCGTTGCACGACCTGTCCCTGGCCGCCCGGTTCTGCGACCGGCTCATCCTGATGCATCAAGGCGTCGTGGCCGCCTCAGGCAGGCCGCAGGACGTGCTCACCCCGGACCGCCTCGCGTCCGTCTTCGAGGTCGACGCCGAAGTCGGCCACGACGTCCTGGGCAATCTCGCAGTCTCCTACCGCGGCGTCGCCCCGGTGCCCGAGGCGTCCGGGAGGCATCCCTAGGCGGGCCTCGGCTCCGCTGCGTGGCCGTCCGGTCGATCGGCGTTCCGGCAGTCGCGGCACAGCCCCACCAGATCGAGCATGTGTTGTACCTCGACGAATCCGTGCGCTTGCTGGACCGCCGTCACCCACGTCTCGAACGCTTCGGACGGGACCGGCACACTGTGGCCGCACTGCCGGCAGACCAGGTAGTGCTGGTGCTCTGGGGCATCCCGACGCCGGTAGGACCGCTCTCCTTTGTCGTCACGTACGACATCGACCAGGTCGAGGCGTTCCAGGGTGGCGATGGTCCGGTACACGGTGCTCAGGCTGACTCGACTGCCCTGGCGGCGAAGGAGCCAGTGAAGCTCCTGGGCGCTGGCGAACGCGTCCAGCTCGTCAAGCGCCTTGAGCACGGCATCCCGTTGCCGTGTACTGCGAGGGGAAGGGGCCCGGCTGCGCATGCGGTCGGCCCCCTGCCGCATATGGAGCTGTCGCGATCGGTCGGCGACCTGCTCCTTGAGCATGGCCTCCCCTTCCATTGGTCGCTCTGTCGGCGAGCTCGACATGTGTCATGGCTCGGATGGGTCGGCGCGGCCGCGCCGTCACCCGACCGCCCACCGTCGAGAATCCGGTCGGGTTCGGGGGCGGACCGCCATAGGCGTTCGGTGACGTCTGCCGCCCTGGGGAACCGCCCTTGCGTTGCCGCCGGGCGGAACGCCGAAACCGCCGACGCACAGGACGAACACAGCGCAGTCTGCCGCGCTTCACGACCACGGGAGCGAGCCATGGCCACTATATAGAAGTGGTTGTCATTTTCATATACGCTGGCCACGCTCTCACGGAGGGGGATTGCATGAAGCGGCACGAGCTGACGGCCGGGTGCACGGACGGGGCCGAGGACTTCGATCGACTTTTTGATGCGTTGTGGTCTCCGATTGGCGCGGCGACCGTCCAGGCCGCCCGACTGCGGCCCGGTGCGAACGTACTCGACGCATGCTGCGGCTCGGGGGCGTCCGCGCTCCCGGCCGCGGATCAAGTCGCCCCGCATGGGGCCGTGGACGCCGTCGACCTCGCGGAGTCCCTGCTCCAGCGGGGGCGCGCCAAGGCGGCGACCCGCGGACCGGCCAACGTGCGCTTCGTGCACCGCGACGTCCTGGAATGGCCTGCTCCGCGCGGTGGTTACGACGCAGTGGTGTGTTCGCTCGGGATCTTCCTCTTCCCCGACATGGCCGCGGGGACGGAGCAGCTACTGCGGCAGCTACGGCCCGGAGGCCGGTTGACCGCGACGGTCTGGGCACGAGGCGCGCTTGAGCCGCTGCCCGAGCTGACCTTCCGCGCCGTGCTGCCCGAAAGGCCGCAACTCCTTCACGCTCCACCGTCGGCCAACCCGCTCGAACCGATCGGCACACCCGAGTCCTACCGGGAGTGGCTCACCGCCCGTTCGCTGTCGTTCATCGACGTGGAGCGCCACTCGCTCGCTCTGCCCGCCGACTCGGACCTGCTGTGGTCCCTGGTGCTCGGCACCGACTTCAGGGGACTGCTCGATGGCTTGTCCACCGACGCGGTCGAGCGCGTCCGCGAGCGGTTCACAGCGGCGCTGCTTGCCGAAGGGCGCGACGCGATCGACTTCTCGACGCTCATCGGTACCGGAACCCTTCGCCGCGTCGCCCCTTTCCGCCGCCCCGGAGGCGGCGCCTCCTGGCTGACCGCCACCGAGCCCACCAGTTCGATACCGCATACCAGTTGACGTACAGGAGACTCATGTCCCGCCGCCTGTTCACCTCGGAGTCCGTGACCGAGGGCCACCCCGACAAGATCGCTGACCAGATCAGCGACACCATCCTCGACGCGCTCCTC
>NZ_JBHYJC010000030.1:0-67647 GCF_042749045.1 Streptomyces sp. NPDC059008
GGGGGGGTTGGGGGGGGGGGGGGGGGGGCCCGGGCGCCCCCCCCCCCGCCCCCCCCCACCGCCGATCGGCCCGTCGCGTCGCTCGCGAGCGGGGAGTTCGGCGCGCGTACCGCGATGTGTCACATGTGAGACACCCCCCCTTCCCTGACACTCGGTCCTCTTGGAACACTCTGCTGACCGTGGTTCGCCCACAGCCCCTCACAAGACGGCACAGCAGAGTCCCCCAATATCGCGAGCTTCCCCACACCCGAAGAGGTCCTCAGACTCATGCCTGAACTCAATCGGCGGCGTTTCCTCCAGATCGCCGGCGCCACCGCGGGTGCCTCCGCACTGTCGAGCAGCATCGCCCGCGCCGCCGCCATCCCCGCCAAGCGCCGCTCCGGTTCCATCAACGACATCGAGCATGTCGTGGTGCTGATGCAGGAGAACCGTTCCTTCGACCACTACTTCGGCACGATGAAGGGCGTACGCGGCTTCGGCGACCCGCGCCCGGTGACGCTGCCCAGCGGCAAGCCGGTGTGGAACCAGCCGGACGGCGGCAAGGAGGTGCTGCCCTTCCACCCGGATGCCGAGGACCTCGGCATGCAGTTCATCGCCGGCCTCGACCACGACTGGGCGGGCGGCCACAAGGCGTTCCACAACGGCGCCTACGACCAGTGGGTGCCGGCCAAGAGCGAGCGCACCATGGCGTACCTCAAGCGGCAGGACATCCCGTTCCACTACGCGCTCGCCGACGCCTTCACGATCTGCGACGCCTACCACTGCTCGTTCATCGGCGCCACCGACCCCAACCGCTACTACATGCTGTCGGGGCACGTGGGCAACGACGGCAAGGGCGGCGGTCCGGTCCTGGGCAACCAGGAGCTCGGATACGACTGGACGACCTACGCCGAGCGCCTGGAGGCGGCCGGGATCTCCTGGAAGGTCTACCAGGACATCGGTGACGGCCTGGACGCGGCCGGCAAGTGGGGCTGGATCGACGACGCCTACCGCGGCAACTACGGCGACAACTCGCTGCTCTTCTTCAACAAGTACCGCAACGCCAAGCCCGGCGAGCCGCTCTACGACAAGGCGCGCACCGGCACCAACGCCAAGGCCGGCGACGGCTACTTCGACCTCCTCAAGGCCGATGTGAAGGCCGGCAAGCTGCCGCAGGTCTCCTACATAGCCGCCCCCGAGGCCTTCTCGGAGCACCCCAACTGGCCGGTGAACTACGGCGCCTGGTACATCTCGCAGGTCCTGGACGCGCTGACGTCCAACCCCGAGGTGTGGAGCCGGACCGCCCTGTTCATCACCTACGACGAGAACGACGGCTACTTCGACCACATCGTCCCGCCGTACGTGCCGTCCTCGGCGGCGCAGGGCCTGTCCACCGTGGACACCGCCCTGGACTACTTCCCGGGCAACGCCTCGTACTCCGCCGGGCACTACGGCCTGGGCCAGCGCGTGCCGATGATCGTCGTCTCGCCGTGGAGCACCGGCGGCTTCGTGAACTCCGAGGTCTTCGACCACACGTCGATCATCCGGTTCATGGAGCGGCGGTTCGGCGTGCAGGAGCCGAACATCTCGCCGTGGCGGCGCGCGATCTGCGGCGACCTCACCTCCGCCTTCGACTTCAGCGGCAAGGACACCGACCCCGCCCGGCTCCCGGACACCGACGGCTACCAGCCGCCGGACCACGAGCGGCACCCCGACTACCTCCCCAAGCCGCCCGCCGACCCCGCCCTGCCCAAGCAGGAGGCCGGCTCGCGCCCCGCGCGGCCGCTGCCGTACGCCCCGCTGGTCGACGGCTCCGCGGACCCGGCGGCCGGGAAGTTCACCCTCACCTTCAGCGCGGGTGACGCGGCCGGCGCGTGCTTCCACGTCCGGTCGGGCAACCGCACCGACGGGCCCTGGACGTACACCACGGAGAAGGGCAAGAAGATCTCCGACACCTGGAACACCCAGTACTCCAAGGGCGCCTACGACCTGTCGGTGTTCGGCCCGAACGGCTTCCTGCGGACCTTCCAGGGCCCCGGCAAGACCGCCGGCCCCGAGGTGACGGCGCGCCACGACAAGGCGAGCGGCAACCTCAGGCTGACCCTGAAGAACGCCGGCGGCGCCGACTGCAACCTCACCGTCACCCATGCCTACGGCGGTGCCAAGGAGACGTTCAAGGTGCGCGCCGGCGCCACCGTCGAGCACACCGTGGACCTGCGGGCGAGCAAGCGCTGGTACGACCTGACCGTGGTGTCCGACACCGACCGCACGTTCCTGCGGCGCCTTGCGGGGCACGTGGAGACCGGCGCGGTCGGCGTGAGCGACCCGGCGATCATCACCGGCTGACCACCGGCCGCCCCGGGCCCCGGCCCCGCTCCCCGACAGAAGACGCCGGTCGACGGCGTCTCCCCGGGGCGCGGGGCCGGGGCCCGCGCGCTGTGCCGACTCGGCCGCCCTTGTGAACGGGCACCCACGGCCGCGCGCGACTTGCGTTGAAGCGCGCTCCAGCTCCTAGCGTGAAGCCACACGTCGAGCAAGGAGACGAAGGGAAGACCGTGCGCTACACACTGTTCGGCAGGACCGGTCTGCGGGTGAGCGAGCTGAGCCTGGGGACCATGACCTTCGGCGAGGAGTGGGGGTGGGGTGCCGCCAAGGACACCAGCCGCCGCATCCTGGACGCCTACGCGGACGCCGGCGGCAACTTCGTCGACACGGCCAACAACTACACCGACGGCACGGCGGAGCGGATTCTGGGGGAGCTGCTCGAAGGCCGCCGGGACAGCTTCGTGCTGGCGTCCAAGTACACCTGCGCGACCCGCAAGGGCGAGGTCAACGCGGCGGGCAACCACCGCAAGAACCTGGTCCGTTCGGTGGAGGAGAGCCTTGCGCGGCTGCGCACCGACCACCTCGACGTGCTGTGGGTGCACGCACGGGACAACTTCACCCCGGTCGAGGAGGTCATGCGGGCACTGGACGACCTGGTGCGCTCCGGCAAGGTGAGCTACGTCGGCGTCTCCGACTGGCCGGCCTGGGAGATCGCGCAGGCCAACACCCTCGCCGAACTGCGCGGCTGGACCGCGTTCGCGGGCTCGCAGCTGCGCTACAACCTGCTGGAGCGCACGCCGGAGCGGGAACTGCTGCCGCAGGCCCGCGCCTTCGACCTGGCCGTGCTGGCCTGGGCGCCGCTCGCGGCCGGCCGGCTCACCGGCAAGTACCGCCGTGGCCAGACGGGCCGGCTGGACACCGCCGGGAGCGTCGCGCAGGACCACAACCCGGAGGAGACCGTCACCGCGGTGCTGGAGATCGCCGAGCAGGGCGGCTGGAGCCCGGCGCAGGTGGCACTGGCGTGGCTGCGCAGCCGGCCCGGCAACGTCATCCCCATCATCGGCGCCACCAAGGAGAGCCAGCTCGCCGACAACCTCGCGAGTGTCGACGTCGAGCTGGACGCCGACGCGCTGGCGCGGCTCGACGCGGTGAGCGCGGTGCCGCTGGGCTTCCCGCACGACTTCCTGCGGGAACCGGGCATCATCGAGAACGTCTACGGCGACCGCTGGGCCGACGTCGACGACCGGCGCTCCACGTACCGCCGGACGACGATCGAGGTCCGCTGACCGGTGCCGTGTGCCGGGGCGGACACGACACACGCCGCCGCCCGGACGACCGGGCGGCGGCGTGTGCGGGGGAGAGCCGTGGGGCCTACTTCAGCGCGCTGCGCTGCTGCCACTGCTGCCAGGTCTCCTGCCAGACCTCCAGGCCGTTGCCGACGTCGGTCTTGTTGGGGTTGCTGGTGCCCTTCACCTCGACCGTGGAGCCGATCGTCAGGAAGTCGTAGACCTTCTTGGCGTCCGCGGTGGTCATGCCGAAGCAGCCGTGGCTGTTGTTGACCACACCGATCTGCTTGTTCCACGGGGCGGAGTGCAGGAAGGTCCCGGAGGCGGTGAGGTGGGTGACCCACTTCGAGTCCAGCATCCACTCGTCGCCGTGGCCGATGGTGGAGGAGTCCATCGTCTCGGCCGCGTTCTTGCTGCGTACGGTGTGCACCCCGCCGCGCGTCGGGTCCTGCGGGGAGCCCGCGGAGCCGGAGATGGTGCCGACGTTCTTGCCGTTCTCGTACATCGTCAGGGTGTGCGAGGGAACGTCGATGACGGCCTTGTGGTCGGCGCCGATCTTGAATCCGAAGTTGTAGTCCCGGGCGAACCAGCCGCCGTCGGCGCCGGAATCGATACCGCCCAGGGCGCCCTTGACGGAGACCTTGGTGCCGGCCGGCCAGTAGTCCTTGGGGCGCCAGTCGATCCGGTTCTTGCCGCTCCAGTCCTTGACCCAGCCCCAGGAGCCCTCGACCTTCGGCTGGGTGGTGACCTTCAGCGCCTTCTCGATCTCGGCGCGCTTGCTCTCGGCCACCGGGTGGTCGAAGAGGATCGATATCGGCATTCCGGTGCCGACGGTCTGCCCGCCGCCCGGGGTGTTGGTGAGCTTGTTGACCTTGTCGGCCTGCTCGGTGGTGAAGACCGCGGTGGCGGCGGACTCCTTGCCCGCCTCCGACTTCGCCTTGGTCTTGACGGTGTAGGTGGTCTGCGGCCTGACCTTGCCGTCCGACGTCCATGACCTGCCGTCACCGGCCAGCCGTCCGGTGACCTCGCCGCCCTTGTCGTCCTTGACCTCGACCGAGGAGAGCTTTCCGCGGTCCGCCCGGACGGATATCGGCGAGCCGAGCTTGGCCGACTTGGTGCCCGCGGCCGGGGTGACGGTCACCTTGGCCGCCGGCTCGTCCGCCTTCGACGATTCGGCACCGCCCCCGCACGCGGTCAGCAGGCCGGCCGCCGCTATCAGGGCGGGTATCAACCGGGCGGGGTGGCGACGGAGCGCGGCATGCACTGGGGACCCTCCAAAGCAGAACGACTGGCGTTGGCGGGGCCCGGCCCTGTGAGGGCCTAACCGTCAAAGGCTGCCAATGCACCCGCCGCATATGCAGAGGGGCTGTCCGCTGTGGTGGTTGTCCGGTGCACCGAATATTCAGGACACGTTTCGGTATCGAAGATGTCCGGTCCGGTATCGAAGCTGCGCGATCCGGTGTCGAAGGTGTGCGACGCGGGGCGCCGGGGGTGCGTCAGGTCGCCGGCGCGGTCCCTTCGGAGTGGGGCTCACCGCCGGGGGACCCGTTGCTGCCGGGGGTCCCCTCGCCCGGTTGCTCGACGTGGGGCGAGGTGTCCCCGGTGGTGCCGCCGGGGGGCGGCTCGGTCGTCCCGCCGGTGGTGCCGGTCCCTCCGTTGGTGCCGGTCCCGCCGGTGGTCTCCGTCCCGGGGCCGGTGTCCGGCGTACCGGGTTCCGATGTCGCGGTGCCGGTCTCCCCGGTGGTGCTCTCGGTCGGCGGGGAGGACTCGGTCGACGGGGACTCGGCGGTGGGGCCGCTGGGGGTCTCGGAGGGCGGGGCGGTCGGACGGTCCCCGGTGGGGCCCTCGGCGCCCTTGGGGCGCTTGAACCACTTGCCCGTCTTCGGGTCGCACAGGGTGAAGGAGCGGACCGTCCTCTTCGAGGGCTTCACGACGACCGCGTTGGAGGGCTGGTAGCCGGCCCACTTCTGACCGACCGTCCTCGCCCCCGTGAGGGCCTTCGGCTTCGTCAGCGGGTTCCCGCACTTGCAGCGCACCCGCGGCACTCCGTACGAGTCGACCAGGACCGCGGTGCCGGCCTGCAGCACCGACTGGAAGGGGTAGGCCTTGTCGTCCTTGTAGCCGTGGTTGGTGACCCGGGTGTCGTAGCGCAGCTGTACCGGCGTCAGCGACCGCAGATAGGCCGGGATGTTCTCCGGGGCCTGGCCCACGACGGCGGCGAACGCCCGGTTCTTCGCGGGGACGCTGCCCAGGTACCTGATCTGCTTCTCGATGTCGCAGCTCGCGCTGTTCTGGGTGCCGCCGTAGAGGCCGGGCATCGCACCCGAGATATTGCTGTTGGTGCCCTTGACCGGCTTTCTGGGGGTCTCGGACGGGGTGGGGCCGGACTCGGTCGCCGTCGACGCCGTGACGGGGTCCCGGCCGGTCGAGCCGGCCGGTTCGGCGAAGATCTCGGCCGTGCCGGCGCCGTCCGGGCGGGTGAGGACGAGGGTCAGGATGACCGCCGCGACCACGGCGGCCGCGATGATCGCGACCCGGGGCGCGGACCGCCACCAGGGGCCGCCGCCCCCGGGCTCGCCGCCACCACCGCCGCCACCGCCACCGCCCTTGCCGGGACCGCGGGGCGGGGGAGGCGGGCCCCCGGCCTCGGTCCGGGGCTGCGGCGTGTCCACCCGTGTCGGCTCGTGCGGGGTGTCGGACGGGGTGTCGGACGGGGTGAGCGGGCCAGCCGGCGGCCCGGTCGGGCGACTGTCGGGCGACGGTGGCGATGTCACGGGTCCCTCTTCCGGCGCGTGCGGGCCATCCGGCCAAGCGAATTGCCCTAGTTTGTCGATGTCCACACCATTGTGTGCTCCGGCCCGGCACTCTCCGCAAGCGGGGCGGTACGCGGCGTGCTTACGGTGGTGGGTGCCTGCGCCACATGCCGTGGCCGCGGCATCCGCAGCGAAAGGTCAGGAGAGAGCGTGAGCCAGTCGCGAGGCCCCGCGTCCACCGTTCCCCCCGGCCCGGTGCACACCCCTGGCGTACCGCCGGCCGTACGCGCCTGGGCCGAGGCGCTGGGCGCGGCCGTGGCGGGCATCGCCGCCATGCTCGTGGTCGCCGCGCTCGGCCTGTGGGCGGCCGGCGCGGCGGACCTGCCCGGCGGGGCGTTCCCGTCGGTGGTCGCGGCCACGGTCCTGAGCGCCGCCGGCGGCTCGGTCACCCTGGCCGGCGATGCCGGGATCATCGGCGAGGCGCAGGCCACCCTCGACGTCGTACCGCTGTCGGTCACCCTGGCCGGTGCGCTGGTGACCGGGGCCGTCTTCCTGCTGCCGCTGCGCCACCGAGCGGTCGCCGGCACCCGGGAGCTGCTCGGCCGGATCGCCCGTACGGTGGTGTGCTGGCTGGTGCTCCTGCTGCTCCTCACGCTCGCGGCCCGGCACGACTTCCAGATCTCGGTGGGCAACGACCTCGTCGACCAGATCGGCGCCGAGCTGGGCAGCACCCCCACCGTCGGTTTCGCCGCCAATGTGCCGGCGACGCTCGGCTTCGGGCTCTTGTGGGTACTGGCGGTGCTCGTGCTGACCTTCCTCGTCTCGCGCCGGGCGCCGCTCTCCTCCCGGCTGCTGCACTTCCAGGACTCCGTACGGCCGCCGGCCTTCGCGATGCTGCTGACGCTGCTGATCTACGTGGTGATCGGGCTGATCATCGGCATCGTCGAGCTGATCACCAAGGACCGTCCGGCCGAGACCCTGGCGGTGCTCCTCCTCGGGCTGCCGAACCTGACCTGGATGGCGCTGGGCCTGGGGGCCGGAGGCGGCTGGGTGGGGCATGCCGACAAGGCCATCGGGCTGCCGCTGCCGCACGCCCTGGACCAGGTGCTGCGCGCCCGGGGGCAGCGGACCCTCGACGTCGGCGCGATCGCCCAGCACGACGGTCGCGCCTGGCTGCTGGTGGCGCTGGCGGCCGTGGTGCTGCTGACCGCCGCCTTCACCGCGGCGGTCCGCTCCCCGGCCCGGCTGCCGGCCTGGCGGCACGCCGTGGAGCTGGCCGTGGCGCTGGCCCTGACCCTCCTCGTCGTCGGACTGCTCACCCGGATCGACGCCCACTACGGGCTCTCGCTGATCGGGGTCGGCGACCTCGGCGGCAACCTGGGCGGCGAGGTCACCGTGTATCCGCAACTCTGGCGGCTGGTGGGGGTGGGCGCCGCCTGGGGGCTGGTCACCGGCTTCCTCGGCAGCCTGCTGGCCCGGGGCGTACGGCACCCGGGCGAGGTGCCCGAGCCCTGAGGAACCGCCGGCCGGCGGCTAGGGCGTGTCCGATGGGTCATGGCCGGGTCCGCGGTGCCTGGCACGGCACCTCGCGGCGTTGCCGAAACGTCCCGAGAGCTCCGCTATCGAGACGCTCCGGCGCCTTGCGATGCAGCTCGGCATCCAAAGGAGCACATGAGGAGCCGAGACGGAGTTCGCGCAGCGAACGCAGTGCACCAGACGCCGCGGCCTTTCCGACCCTGACCCATCGGACACCCCCTAGCGCCGGCTGCTGTGGAACACCGGGGCCGCCCAGGCCGGAGGGCGCGGCGGTCCGGTCCTCACGGCGGCCTCCCGCAGCGCCGCCACAAAGCCCCGGCAGGTCTCGTAGCGGTCCTCGGGCGCCTTGGCCAGGGACTTGGCGAACACCGCGTCGACGTCCGGCGGCAGATCGGGACGCCGGTCGGTCAGGGCCGGCGGCTGGCGGTTCTGATGCGCCCACAGCAGGGCCAGGATGTCGTCGCACCTGAACGGCGGCGACCCGGTCAGCATCTCGAAGTGCACACAGGCCAGGCTGTAGATGTCGCACCGGCCGTCCACCGGGCCGCCCGAGACCTGCTCGGGCGCCACGTACTCCGGCGTGCCGACGACCTGCCCGATGGTGGTGACCCCGGACAGCGACATCGCCCGCTTCGTCAGCCCGAAGTCGGTCAGATAGGCGTGCTCGGGACTGTCGTAGTCGGTGCCCTGGGCGATCAGGATGTTGCCCGGCTTGACGTCCCGGTGCACCAGGCCGTGGGCATGGGCGGCGTCCAGCGCCGAGGCCACCTGGAGGCCGATCCGGCACGAGGTCTCCACGGAGAGCGAGCCGTCGCGATCGAGCAGCGCCGCCAGATCCAGCCCCTCGACGTACCGCATCGCGATGTAGAGCAGCCCCTCGGCCTCCCCGGCGTCGAAGACCGGCACGATGTGCGGGTGCTCCAGCCGGGCGGCGACCTGCGACTCGCGCTCGAAGCGCTTACGGAAGGTGTCGTCCCGGGCCCGCTCCGGCGCCAGCAGCTTGATCGCGACGATGCGCCCGAGACGCACGTCCTGCGCCCGGTAGACCACTCCCATCCCGCCCCGGCCGATCTCGTCCTGGAGCAGGTATCCGGCGATCCGGTGCCCGCGCAGCCCGGAGGAGTCCGGGGCGGTGGAGCGCTCCCGGTTGCGGTCGGCCGGCTCGCCGTTCACCGTGACTCCGGGTACTCCTGACCGGACGCGGGCCCCGGCCGCTCCCCGGAGTCCCTCGACGTCGGTCCCGAACTCACCGCGCACGTCTGCATCGACACCCCGTCGCAGTAGCACCACCGCTCGTGCCGGACGTCGTAGAGCCAGACCGCTTCGCCGTCCACGACCACGCCCAGCCGGGTGCCGCGGGTCCGCTCGGCGAAGGACTCGCGGTCGAGCTGCCCGGCGGCCAGCTCCTCGACCAGCCGCCGGTACCTGCCCAGTTCGTCCTCCGCCGTGCCCAGCAGCGACCGGGGGTCCGCGGTCCGGGCGGCGGGCTGCGCGGCGGCCGGCGGCTCGCGCGGCACGGTCAGCAACAGCCGGCCGTCGACCCAGGCCGACCAGCCGTTGGAGCACAGCGCCAGCGCCCAGTCGCCGCGCCGGTCGACGACCTGGACGGGCAGCAGCGGGTCGAGCGGGGAGCTGGGCAGGGTCGAGTCCGGGGCGGACCAGGTCGCCATGCCCTCCGGCGGAACGACATGGCTGGGGAGGAAATCCGGCGCGGTCACAGGCGGCTCCTCGGTGCTAGGTGCGCATGATCTCGGGTTCGTGCCGCCGCAGCAGCTTGGTCACCACGAAGCCGAGGACCAGCGAGAGGACGATCATCATGCCCATGTTGAGCAGCCAGACCCCCGGCGTGTGCCGGAACAGCGGGTCCGAGGCGCCCTGCGGCATCAGATGGCGCAGATCGATGGTGCCCGCCATGGCGCCGAGCGCCCATCGGGACGGCACCAGCCATGCCAGCTGCTCCAGCACCGGTACGCCGTTCAGCTCCAGCAGCGCACCGCAGAACACGACCTGAATGATCGCGAGGAGGACCAGCAGCGGCATGGTGACCTCCTCCTTGCGCACCAGGGCGGACACGAACAGGCCGAGCATCATGGCGGTGAACGCCAACAGCGCCACCGCGAGAGTGATTTCGATCAGTGGCGGCAGCAACACTCCTTTGCCGCCCGGCGCGTTCAGCTTGACCCCAATCAGCGCCACCAAGGTCAGCACCACGGCCTGGACGACCGTGATCAGGCCCAGGACCAGCACCTTGGACATCAGATACGCCGAGCGGGACAGGCCGACGGCTCTCTCCCGCTGATAGATCGTCCGCTCCTTGACCAGCTCCCTGACCGCGTTGGCGGCGCCGGTCAGCACCGCCCCGACGCACAGGATCAGCAGGGCGTTGATCGCCGAATCGCCGGTGAGCGCGGACCCGGCCAGCGCATGCGCCATCGCGCCCATCACGAACGGCAGCGCGACCATGATGATCAGGAACGTCCGGTCGGCGGTCAGCGCCGCCGCGTACCTGCGGACCAGGGTGCTCAGCTGCGCGCCCCAGCTCTGTGCCTTGTGCGCCTCCACCGGGCCCGTCGGCGCCTCCGGGGCGCGCGGGGGCTGGTGGGAGTCCATGGCGATATAGCGCCGGTGCTGCGGCGAGGCACGGTACTCGTCCGCCCAGGCCCGGCCCCGGTCGTTCTCGAAGGCCTCGAAGGCCTCGGGCCACTGCGCGTAACCGAAGTAGGGCAGCGCCTCCGAGGGGGGTCCGTAGAAGGCGATCGTCCCGCCGGGCGCCAGCACCAGCAGCCGGTCGCAGACGTCCAGGCTCAGCACGCTGTGGGTGACGACGATGACGGTGCGGCCGTCGTCCGCCAGGCCGCGCAGCATATGCATCACCGAGCGGTCCATACCGGGATCGAGGCCGGAGGTCGGTTCGTCGAGGAAGAGCAGCGAGGGCTTGGTCAGCAGCTCCAGCGCCACGCTCACCCGCTTGCGCTGGCCGCCGGAGAGGCTGTGGATGGGCTGGTCGACCCGCTGGTCGAGGCCCAGTTCGTGGATCACCTCGTCGACCCGCGCCTGCCGCTCGGCCTTCGCGGTGTCCTCCGGGAAGCGCAGTTGCGCGGCGTAGCCGAGGGCACGCCGCACGGTGAGCTGCAGATGCAGGATGTCGTCCTGCGGTACGAGTCCGATGCGCTGGCGCAGCTCGGCGTAGTCGCGGTAGAGGTCACGGCCGTCGTAGAGCACCGTTCCCTCGTCCGCGGGGCGCAGTCCGGTCAGCGCGTTGAGCAGCGTCGACTTGCCCGCGCCGCTGGGCCCGACCACGGCGAGCAGCGACTTCTCACCCACCGGGAAGGACACCCGGTTCAGCAGCGTCTTGCTGCCCTTGTCCACCCGGACGCTCAGGTCCTGCACGTCCAGCGACACCTCGCCGGTGTCGGTGAACTCCTGCAGCTCGTCGCCGACGAGGGCGAACGCGGTGTGGCCGACGCCGACGATGTCGCCGGGGGCCATCGGGGCCCGCTGCACCGGCTGGCCGTTGAGGTAGGTGCCGTTGTGGCTGCCCAGGTCGACGATCTCGAAGCCTTCGGGGCCCGCCCGCAGTTCGGCGTGCCGACGGGAGACCGAGAGGTCGTCGATGACCAGGTCGTTGTCGGGCGAGCGGCCGATCCGGGTGGTCCGGGCGGCCGGGATCGGGCGGATGGAGGTGGGGTGGCGGAAGGTATGGGTGCCGGCGGGGTGGGAGACGGCGGACGGCCGGTCGACCCGGCTCGGCCGCGGCACTCCGGAGAGCACCGCGCACGGCCCGTCGGCGGGGTTGCCGAACCGGATCACGCTGCCCGGCCCGACCCCGGACTCCTGTACGCGGCGTCCGTCGGCGAAGGTGCCGTTCGTGCTGCCTTCGTCCTGCACCATCCAGTGGCCGGCCTCGGCCCGCAGGACCGCGTGGTGCCAGGAGACCCTGGCGTCGTCCAGTACGACCTCGCTCTGCGGGTCCCGCCCCACGTGGTAGACGCGTCCGGGGCTCATCACCTGGGTGCCGCCGTCGGACTCGACGACGAGTTCAGGCGCGGTGGACGCGTCCGGCCGCTCAGCCATACCAGGATTTTACGGCGGCCGGGCCCGCCTCGCCTGTTCGCGAACCGGCGGCACGGCACACAAAGTCCCTGCCCAAAACGGCATTTCGGGGTATGACCGCCCCTTATGCGAGCGAATACGACCGGTTACTCGCGAGAAAGGGCGCAGGTCAACTAAGGTGAGCAATTCGATTAGTCGAACCTGTTAAATTCCATGGAAATACCGGAGTTTGCCGCGCTGATCGAAGGAAGTCCTGTCGAACCAGGACGCAAAGTGCAGAACAGGGCTACGTGGTGTCGGCAACACCGCTAAACGTCGGCTTTGTAGGACCCAGCCGGCCCGTCCGTCGTCCCGGACACGACGGCGCCGGTCCCTTCTTATTCACCTACCTCTAGAAGGCAAGGCAGAGATGGCACGAGTCTCCCGACAAGACCCCCCGCAGTTCCCCGGCCAGCGGGCGCACCCCGTCGACGAGGTCCTTCCCGTCGGCAAACTCACCCTCTACGGCTTTCAGCACGTCCTCGCCTTCTACGCGGGAGCGGTGATCGTCCCGATCGTCCTCGGGAACGCCCTGGGCCTGTCCCGTGAGGAACTCGTCTACCTGATCAACGCCGACCTGCTGACCTGCGGTGTCGCCTCGATCATCCAGGCCCTCGGCGTCTGGAAGATCGGCGCCAGGCTGCCCCTGGTCCAGGGCGTGACCTTCACCGCGGTCTCGCCGATGATCGCCATCGGGCTGGGGGCGGGCGGCGGCACCGCCGGGCTGCTCGTCGTCTACGGCGCGGTGATCACGGCGGGCATAGCGACCTTCCTGTTCGCGCCCTTCTTCAGCAAGCTGGTGAAGTACTTCCCGCCGATCGTCATCGGCACGATCCTCACCGTCATCGGCCTCACCCTCATCCCGCAGGGCCTGCAGGACGCGGCCGGCGGCGCGCAGTTGAAGGGGCACCCCGAGTACGGCGACACCAAGAACCTGCTGTACGCGCTGGGCACCCTGCTGTTCATCCTGCTCGTCGTCCGGCTCGGGAAGTCGTACCTGAGCAGCCTCGCCGTACTGCTCGGCCTGGTCGCCGGCACCGCGGTCGCCTGGGCCCTCGGCGACGCGGACTTCAGCGCGGTGGGCAGCGCCGACTGGTTCGGCGTCAGCACGCCGTTCCATTACGGAATGCCCAAGTTCGAGGTGTTCCCGATCATCGCCATGGTCGTCGTCATGCTGATCACGATGGTGGAGACCACCGGAGACGTCTACGCCATCGGGGAGATCACGCGCAAGAAGGTCGACAACACCACCGTCGCCAACGCGCTGCGCGCCGACGGCGTCGCCACCGTCCTCGGCGGCGTCTTCAACTCCTTCCCCTATGTGGCCTTCGCCGAGAACATCGGCCTGGTGCGGATGTCGAAGGTGATGAGCCGCTTCGTGGTGGTCGCGGCCGGCGGCTTCATGATCCTCATGGGGCTGCTACCCAAGGCGGGCAGCGTGGTGGCCGCGATCCCGCACCCGGTGCTCGGTGGTGCCGCGATCGCGATGTTCGGCATGGTCGCCGCGGTCGGCATCCAGATCCTGGGCAAGGTCGATCTGCGCGAGGAGCGCAACGCCCTGATCCTGGCGGTCAGCCTCGCCGCCGCGCTGCTGCCGGGCGTGGTCACGCCGTTCTTCGAGCGGATGCCGGAGGACGTCCGTGCGGTCCTCAACAGCGGGATCACGCTGGGCAGCCTGACCGCCGTCCTGCTGAACCTCTTCTTCAACGTCTTCACCGGCCGCAAGTCGATGGAGATCGACTGGGACGAGATCGAGGACGACGAGCCGGTGGAGGCGCACCAGCCGACCGGTGCGCACGAGCCGGCGGAGCCGTACGGCCGGCCGGGTCCGCACCAGCCGCAGGGTGCCTACGGCCCGCCGGCGCCGCAGCACCCCCAGGGCGGCGGTTACCAGGCGCAGGCCCCGCACGACCCGCAGGGCCCGCCCTGGGGGACCCCCGCCCGCTGAGTCCGCCGACGGCCGCGGGCGGGGAGGGAACCGGAAATCCGGTCCCTCCCCGCCCGCTCGCCTGCCGCCGCCGTCCCCGCCGGTGCCGTCAGTGCGTGGTCACGGTGTTGAAGGGCGGTGCCTCGCCCGCCTCGCCGATCAGCTCCCAGAAGTGGTCGGCGAGCCTGCGCAGATACGCCGAGCGCTCGGCCGCGACCTCCTTGAGCCGGGAGTCGTCGTTCCGCGCCACCACATGCCCCATGTAGCGCTCGGAGAACTCCGCGAACTCCGCGTGCATCGTGCGCAGCGCGTCGCTCACCCGGGTCTTGTTCAGCGTGGTGATCTCGGTGACCGCTCCGACATGCGCCTTCCAGCGCCCGTCGATGGCCGCCCGGATGTGTCCGGCCAGTTCGTCGTCCCGGCCCATCACCCCGATCAGCTTGCGCAGTGACAGCCCCAGCGCCTCCACCAGCGCCTTGGTCTGCCGGTAGTCGCCGCTCCACTGCTGTGCCGACTCGGCCGCCCAGTACCGGGCCGGGTCCATGCCGATCAGCTGCGCCAGCCGTTCCACGCTCAACTGGCGGGCCATCCGGTGTTCGGCGAGCGTCCGCGGCTCGATGCCCATCAGCACGGTCGGCGGGCACCACAGGACGTCGGCGAGGACGAACAGCTGCGGCTCGGTCGGTGCCTGGGAGCCGTACTCCCAGGCCTCGATCAGCTCGGGACGGACCGGCGCGCCGCACGCCGTCATGGCCTGGGCGACCTGAGCCGTACTCAGGCCCACCCGGGCCCGCGCGGATCTGGCCTCGGCGGGAGAGAAGGGAGTGCTGTACACGTACGGGACACCTCGCTGCACCCTTCGTTCGAGGGGTGCTTGGGGGGCGGGGGGCTGGAGGAACCTCCAGGGGCGGGCAGATTAACAGATGGTCCATACGTACGAAGCTCCAGTTCCCTTGGAGTCCAAGGTTCCGGGTCCGACGGACGGGCGGGCGCGAGAGATGTGCACTATCTGTCCTATTTCGCTCATCAACTCACTTACTGGGTATAGCCGATGCCTCGGTGCTTACCGGGCGGTAGCGCGTCACGAGATCGCCCGGACGGCGCTCTGTAATGAGAGCGTTACGTGGATGAGGGGGTGGTGTCACAGTGATCCCCGAGGCTGGCGTTGCCGACCGACCCCGTCCCGCGGAGCCGGCCGGCGGCACACCGACATCCGGTCCTCCCCCCACAATCCGATCAGGATGGGACCCCCTCATATGCGATCAGTGCTCGAACGCGTCTGTGCGTTCCCCAGCTTGGAGCCTGCCTTAGCGGCCCGCCGCCGCTCCCCCGTCCGTCCCGCGGAGAGACGGACGCCGAGAGCGACCGAGGCGTCGCGCCCGCGATGCAGCTGACGGCCACGCGGCCGGCGGCCGGCTGACGGCCGAAGGTCCGGAAAACGCCGCTTACCCGGCGACCGGATCCGCTTTCGCATGTCTCCTTGCACGAAAGGACATTCCCAGGTGCTCACTTCGCACCACGGCAACACCCAGGGCTCACCCCTGGCCCTGCTCGACGACGGGGACCGCGCCCCGCACGACTGCGCCGACCACAACCGCGACGGCGGGCACGTACTGGTCGTCGGCGCTCCGGGACCGCGCCTGGAGCGGCTCACCCGGACCCTGCGCGCCACCGGCCACGAGGTCAGCCACGCCCCGCCCGGCGAGGTCGACCGGCGCATGGGGCAGGCGCACCCGGACGCCGTCGTCGCCCTCGACGACCACGGCGCACCCCACGAGAGCGGCCTCGCGGTGATCCGCGAGGTCCGAACCGCCTCCGCGGGGCGGGCGCTGCCGCTGCTCATGGTCACCGACACTCCGGAGCCGTCCGGCGTGGTGGACATGCTGCGCCACGGCGCCGACGACTGCATACCCGAGGCCTTCGATCCGGGGGAGCTGTCCGCCCGTATCGAGGCCAAACTCCGCCGGGTGCCCGTACCGGTCGAGAGCCTGCCGCGCGATCCGCGCACCGGGCTCTACTCCCATCCGCACTTCCTGGACGAACTCGACCGCGAGCTGCAGCGCCCCGAAGCCGCTCGGCACGGCGGCGTGCTCGCCGTGGTCTCGGTGGCCGAGATGGCCGCCCTGGAAGCCCGGCTGGGGCAGCGGGTACGCCGGGAGGTCGCCGAGCGGCTGGCGGGTCTGGCCGAGCGGCTCGGCAGCTTCTGCGACCGGCTCGGCTGGGACGACGACGGCCATCTGCTGATGCTGCTGCCCGGCGTCGACGAGGAGACCGCCCGCCGGGGCCTGGAGCGGTTCGCCGCCACCGTGGCCGGCACCCGCTTCATCGTCGCCGACGAGAACGTCCGCCTCACCCCGGCCATCGGCTGGCTGCCGCTGACCGGATGCGCCGACGGCACCGAGGCCGTCGAGCAGGCCCGGGACGCCGTACAGGAGGCGCTGCGCCACCGGGATCTGCGGCCGGTGCGGTACGCGCCCTGGATGCGCGGCGCACCGCACCGCCACCGGCGCCGGCCGCTGAGCGCGCTGCTGCGTCCCGCCCTGTCGGCGCTCTCCCCGGTCCTGGCGCTGCTGATCGGGGTGGCCGTGCCGTTCCTGCTCTACCAGCAGACGTACGCGCTGGGCTGGGACCTGGGCTCGGCCATGTACTGGGTGGTGGTGGCCGGACTGGTGCTGTCCGCGCTGCTGATCGTGCTGGAGTGCCTCTTCTCGCTCGACGCCGGGGGCCGCCCCGAGCGCCCCGGGGCGCCGTACCCGCCGGCCAGCGCCGTCATCGCCGCCTATCTGCCCAATGAGGCCGCGACCATCGTCGACACGGTCGAGTCGTTCCTGCGGCTGGACTACCCCGACGAGTTGGAGATCGTGCTGGCGTACAACACGCCGCACCCGCTGCCCGTCGAGGACACCCTGCGCGAGATCGCCGCCCGCGACCCGCGGCTGGTGCTGCTGCCGGTCGCCGGCTCCACCTCCAAGGCGCAGAACATCAACGCCGCGGTCACCCGCGTCCGCGGCGAGTTCGTCGGCATCTTCGACGCCGACCACCACCCCGCCCCGACCGCCTTCAAGGACGCCTGGCACTGGCTGTCCAACGGCTACGACGTCGTCCAGGGCCACTGCGTGATACGCAACGGCGAGAGCTCCCGGGTCGCCGAACTGGTCGCGGTGGAGTTCGAGGCGATCTACGCGGTCAGCCACCCGGGCCGCACCCGGCTCTACGGATTCGGTGTCTTCGGCGGCTCGAACGGCTTCTGGCGCACCGACCTGCTCGCCCGCACCCGGATGCACGGCTCGATGCTGACCGAGGACATCGACTCCACGCTGCGCGCACTGGGCGAGGGCGCCCGGTTCGCCGTCGACCGCACCCTGATCTCCCGGGAACTCGCGCCCACCACCCTGAAGGCGCTGTGGAACCAGCGCTCCCGCTGGGCACAGGGGTGGCTGCAGGTCTCGCTCAAGCACCTGTGGCGCGGGCTGCGTTCACCGGTGTTCACGGCACGTCAGAAGCTCGGCCTGTTCGTCCTGCTGGGCTGGCGCGAGGTGCAGCCCTGGCTGACGCTGCAGATCCTGCCGATCCTGCTGTACTCGGCCTGGCGGGCCGGCGGTCTGCACAAGCTGGACTGGGCCGTGCCGGTGTGCGTACTGGCCGTGCTGTTCACCATGGCGGCCGGTCCCGTGCAGGCGCTCTTCGCCTGGCGGCTCGCGGTCCCCGAACTGCGCGCCCGCCGCCGGTGGTTCTGGTCGTACCTCCTCGTCTCGACCTTCTTCTACAGCCACTTCAAGAACATGGTGGCCCGCCAGGCCCATCTGAAGGAGGCGTTGGGCGACCGGCAGTGGCGGGTCACGCCGCGGGCCGCCGCCAAGGCGGTGGCCCGCCGATGAGCGCCGAAGCCGCCCCCGCCCGCGCCCGCGCGAGCGCCATCGACGGCTTCCGCGGGCTCGCCGCGCTGAGCACCGTCGTCTTCCACGTCTGGCAGCAGTACTTCCGCTACGACTCCGAGGGCGCCCACCCGCCGGTCGACGACCCGGCGCTCGGCGCGGTGCTGTCCCTCGAAGTGATCGACCTGTTCTTCGTGCTGTCCGCGTATCTGCTGACGCTGTCGTACGCGCGGGCCGCGATCGACGGGCGCTCGACGAAGCCCGCGCGGCTGTTCCTCTTCCGGCGGACGATCCGGATCCTGCCGCTGTACGTCCTGGCGGTCCTGGTCGTCTGGGCGATGCGCAACCCGACCCTGCCCGGCGACTGGCGGGACCTGGTCGAGCACCTCACCTTCACCCATGTCTTCGACCAGCAGCGGATCTTCTACACTCTGGGCCCCACCTGGTCGCTCTCGCTGGAGGTGCTGTTCTACCTCCTGCTGGTGGCGCTCGGGCCGCTGGCCGTGCGCGCCTGCCGGCCGCTGCGGCGGCGCGGCAGCCGGGTGGCGGTGTGCGCGGCGGGGTGCGGGGTGCTGTTCGCCGCGCCGCTCGCCTGGATCGCCGTCGCCCACTACGTGTTCGGCGTGCCGCACACGGACTGGGTGGTGTACTTCGGCCCGCAGGCCCGGTTCGGCGGCTTCGCGGCCGGGATGGGACTGGCCGTGGCGGTGGTCGCGCTCGGCGACCGGGGCCGGCTCGGTCCGCGTACCGCGCTGCCGCTGGCCGGGCTGGGGCTGGCCGGGCTGTTCGCCCTCTCCCTGGACTCCGGACCGGAGAACTTCACCTTCACCTTCTACCACCCGCTCGCCTCGCTGCTGTGGGCCGGGCTGGTCTTCGGCACCGTCCACGTACGGCAGCAGACCCGCTGGCACCGGATGCTGACGGCCCGTTGGATCACCGCCGTCGGGCTGGTCAGCTACTCGCTCTTCATCTGGCACGAGCCGGTGATGCTCCAGCTCCACAAGGCCGGGCTGCTGCCCGTCGGCCAGGCCGGCTTCCCGTCGGCCGTGCTGATCGTCTTCGCGGTGGCGCTGCCCGCGGCGGCGGCGAGCTACTGGCTCGTCGAATACCCGGCGAGCCTGCTCGGCCGCCTCAAGGACCACCGCGGGCGGCCGCGCGAGTTCTACCCGGAGCCCGCCGCCCGCTGACCGTCCTGGAGTCCGTCCGACCCTTCGCCGGGGACCCGCACCGTGCGCGCCGGGTCCCCGGCGAAGATCTTGTCGAGGTGGTAGTCGAGGGTGCGGCGTACGTCGTCCAGCGTGCGGCGGCGGTGCAGCACGTCGCCGCCGAGCCCGATCGCCCCGGAGACCAGCAGATCGGCCTCGCGCCAGGCGTCGAGGCCGGGCGCGGTCCGCCCGGCGTCCTGTGCCGCCCCGATGAGGTCGGCCACCAGCCGTTCCAGGGGCTGTTCGGCGGTGAGGAACACCTCGGCCAGCGCGGGATCGGTCAGGCTCCGGGCGTAGTAGGCGGCGAACACCCGTAGCGCGGTGGCACGTTGGGCATCCACCGGAAGGAACTCCTCCAGCACCGCGCGCAGCAGGGCGCGCGGGTCGGCGGGGTCGTGGGGGACCCGGGAGCGGGCGATCCGCGCGTTCTCCTCATGGAGCATGTGCAGTGCGGTGACCAGGAGATGGTGCTTGCTCTCGAAGTGGTACTGCACCGCGCGCAGCGACACACCGGCCTCGGCCGCCACCTCCCGCAGGCTCGCGGCGTGCAGTCCCCGCTCGGCGGCGATCCGCCACAGCGCCTCGGCCACCTGCCGGCGCCGGCGGGCCCGGGCGCCGGTCACCGCCGGTCGCTCGGCTGCCGGAGCCGGCGTCTGCTTGCGCCGCCGGTAGGCCTTCGCCTGGCAGCCGCGCGAGCAGTACAGCGCCGGCCGGCCGCGCCGGGGAGGGGGCAGCGCCGCACGGCACATCCGGCACACCGGCCCGGCCGCCGGCTTCTTTTCGTCACGCATCATTCCCCTTTCCCGCACCTGAAATTGTGTGACGAAAAGCGAATTCACCAGTGAATAACCCGTCAGTCGTCACTTTCTCGATGATACGTTCGTAACGTCCTGAGGGCGCGCAATTACCGATGCGCAAGGCGACAGGAAATCCGACGCGCAATGCGGCGCGGAACTCTACGAGGGGACTTCGGGGACACAGATGAAGTACGACATCTTGCAGGGCATCGGCGCCGTGGTGATGGTGCTCTTCGCACAGGGCGCCATCCGGCTGCTCGTCGACCACGACGACACCGGCCTCCTGGGCGGGCTCGGCGGCGGCTTCGGCGGCGCGCTCACCGCCCATCTGGCGCTGGTCGCCGTGGGCGTGCTGCTGACCGGCTGGTCGCACTCCAAGGCCAAGGCGCTGGGCCGACGCGGCTGAACCCGCCCGGCGGGCCGGCCGGGCGGGTTCAGTGGTGCGGGTGGCCGTCAGCCGACGTGGATGCGCGGGCGCCGGGCGAGATCGGGCTCGGCGCGGCGCAGGACCTCGCGGGTGACCGGGGCGACCTCGCCGTCGCCGAAGACCAGGAACCGCAGCAGATGGCTGAACGGGTGGCCCTCGGTCCAGTTGAAGTAGGCGTGCGGCACCTGCCCGGTGTGCTCGCGCAGCTGCATCAGCACGGCGGCGATGGTGTTGGCCACACCGGCACCCTCCACCCGCAGGATCTGCGCCCCGTACCGCTCCTCGCCCTGGACGTGCAGATTGCTGGTGAAGTCCGAGGAATCCCGGACGGTCACCTCCAGGAAAAGCACCGGACGGCCGTCGGGGATATGGGTCTCCTCGCGCTGGCTGTACTCCTTCTCCCGGTACTCCGCCGCGTCCCGCTCATCGGGCTCGTTGGCGATCACCCGCAGCGGCCCGGCCGCCGTCGCGGCCTCGATCAGGCGCACCGCGGTCTCGTCGAAGTCGACCTCCGTGGCGCGCAGTTCGAAGGCGCGGTGGACGCGGGAGGCGAACGAGGTCAGCAGGATGCCGAGAATGAACAGCAGCGCGATCTTCAGGCCGTCGGGCCGCTCGATGACATTGGTGACCAGGGTGTAGCCGAACACCACGGTGATGGCGCCGAATCCGATGGTGGCCGCCCGCAGCCGACGGTGGCGGGCGGCGACGGTGGAGGCGAAGGACGCCGACAGCATCAGCACCAGCACACCGGTCGCGTACGCCCCGCTCTGCTCGTCGACGCTGGCGTCGAAGACGACGGTGACGCCGAAGGCGATCGCCAGGAAGATCAGCACCAGCGGGCGTACCGCCTGGGTCCACTCCGGGGCCATGCCGTAGCGCGGCAGATAGCGCGGTACGAGGTTCAGCAGTCCGGCCATCGCCGAGGCGCCGGCGAACCAGAGGATGGCGATGGTGGAGATGTCGTAGACGGTGCCGAACGCCTCGCCCAGGTGCTCGTGCGCCAGATAGGCCAGGGCACGGCCGTTGGCCGAGCCGCCCGTCTCGAACTCCTTCTGCGGTATCAGCAGGGTGGTGGCCAGGCTCGACAGCAGCAGGAAGCAGCTCATGATCAGGGCCGCGGTGGTCAGCAGCCTGCGGGTGCCGCGGATCCGGCCCGCCGGCCGCGCGTCGGTGTCGGTGGCCTCGCCCCGGACCTGCGGCATGACGGCGACACCGGTCTCGAAGCCGGACATGCCCAGCGCCAGCTTGGGGAAGACCAGCAGCGCCACCCCCGCGATCGCCAGCGGTGAGGAGTGCTGGGCGCTCATCGCGCTCCACCAGTCGCCGACCACGACGGGGTGCGAGAGCACCTGCCAGGCCGAGGTGGCCAGCACGACGACGTTGAGCACCAGGTAGGTCCCGACGAGTCCGACGGCGATGCCGATCGCCTCCCGGAAGCCCTTGAGGAAGACCGCGCCCAGGGCCGCCAGCAGCACCAGCGTGATCCACAGGTTGGCGCCGTGCAGCGCTTGCGGAGCGAACGGGTTCTCCACCACGTGCGCCGAGGCGTCCGCGGCCGACAGCGTCATGGTGATCACGAAGTCCGTGGCGGCGAACCCGAGCAGCACCAGGACCAGCAGCTTCCCCGCCCACCAGGGCAGCAGCCGCTCCAGCATGGCGATCGAGCCCTCACCGTTGGGGCTCTCCTTGGCGACCCGGCGGTAGACGGGCAGGGCGCCGAGCAGGGTCAGCGCGATCAGCACGAGGGTGGCGAACGGCGAGAGCACTCCGGCCGCCAGCGCCGCGATGCCCGGCTGGTAGCCCAGGGTCGAGAAGTAGTCGACGCCCGTGAGGCACATGACGCGCCACCAGGAGTGC
Organism: Streptomyces sp. NPDC059008; assembly: GCF_042749045.1. NCBI lineage: Bacteria > Bacillati > Actinomycetota > Actinomycetes > Kitasatosporales > Streptomycetaceae > Streptomyces > Streptomyces sp. NPDC059008. The sequence goes on from NZ_JBHYJC010000030.1 coordinate 22,060, forward strand.
CCCTTGTGCTCGGCCGGCGGGGTGCCGTGCGGCCCGGAGTGACGGGCGGTGCGACTGCTCAGTCCGTCCAGCAGCCAGCCGCGCCACCGCTGGGCGGCGGGGACGGCAGGCGCGGGGTCCGCCTGTGTGGGGGTGGTCATGCGGATGCGTCCTGCCGTTCGTCGATCGCGGGTTCGGGCTGCCTTCGGCAACGAGCAGCGAGTATGCAACACCGTGCGCCCGGCGATCCGGCCCGCCCCGCGCCCGGCGACATCGGCGCCGCCGGCCCCGGGCGTCAAGGCCGTGTCAGAATCCGGCCGTAGTGCGTACGTACCGCGTCAACAGACGCCACCGCGGCGCTCGGACACCGCCGGGGCGCGCAGACTGACGGCAGGGCCCAGGCCCTACGGCAGGAGGTGCTTCCCATGGCTGCGCTTCACCCCCCGACGCCGCTCCGGCGCCCGCGCATCGTGCACATCGCCGGTTTTCCGCGCGCCGCGCTGCGCCCTCCGCGCGTCGCCCACCGGGCGCCGCCCACCCGCACCCTCGCCGGCGACCTCGCCGTGCCGCTCGGCGCCGTCGGCGCGGCGCTGCTGGCGGCCGCCCTGCTGCTGACCGGCCAGACGCCGCACACCGCCGTGGCGCTCGCCGTCTTCACCGTGCTGACCGTGGCCGTCTCCGCGCTGGCCAGACCGCTGCTGGTGCCCGCCGTCGCCCTGGTGTGCTGGCTGTTCTACGACGGCTTCGTGCTCAACCGGAGCGCGGACCTGGCCTTCCAACAGCCCGACCGGACGGGCCTGCTGGTGCTGCTGCTCGCCGGCCTCGCGGGCGCGGGCTGCGCGGCCGCCGTACGCGCGGTCCGCCGGCAGGCGGCGGCCGGCACCGGCCCCGACCCCGGCCGCTGAGTGGAGCCGCCGCACACGCGGCTCGGTGGCCAAGGAGGTGAAGCCAGGCAGGCGGCAGGGGAGGCCGGAGGCAGGGAGGTCAGTGGCAGTGGCATTGGCAGCGGCACCGGTGGTGGTGCCGGCGCCGGGCGGCGCACCGCCCGCGGCGGGCCGCCCGACGCGCTCTGCCCGACGCGCTCATGAGCCCCAGGCCGATCCCCAGCATCCAGGTGTCCTTGGCCATCGGCACCCCGTCCGGGGTCGGTCGCAGACTGCCCGGCTCCCGCATCCCGGGGACCCGCAGATACAGGCCGACCAGCCCGCCGGCGAACCCGGTCAGCGCCAGCCCGGCCAGCCGGGTCGGCACGAACGGCACGAGCAGCGCGCTGCCCACCGCGACCTCCGTGCAGGCCAGCAGCCGGGTGAACCGCTCGGCCGGAATCCTCTCCAGGAACGGATACGCCGTACGGGCCATCGCGTGCACGCCCTCGGCGGTCGCCCGGTCCGCCCGCAGCTTCGTCAGCCCGGTGTTCAGGATGAACGCGCCGGTGGCCAGTCGCGGGGCCACATCACGGGCTTGGGGCAGCGGCACCATCGAGCCTCCAGATCGGGTCGTCGGCCCCTTCACCGACCCTAGGACCACCGGGGTGGATCCGCTCGGGCTGTTCCACCGGAAGCGGCCCGGCCACCGGCGCCGGGCCCGCCTCACCTCGTGGGCACGTCGTCCCACTGGTCGAGGATGTCGTCCACCGACTCCGGGCCGGCTTCCGGTCCACCGCCGTCCAGGGTCTGCTCGGTCCAGATGACCTTGCCGCCCGGGGCGTAGCGGGTGCCCCAGCGCTCGGCGAACTGGGCGACGAGGAACAGGCCGCGGCCGCCCTCGTCGGTGGTCGCGGCCCGGCGCAGATGCGGCGAGGCGCTGGTGCCGTCGGAGACCTCGCAGATCAGGGCGCGGTCGTGCAGCAGCCGGACCCGGATGGGCTGGGCGCCGTAGCGGATGGCGTTGGTGATCAGCTCGCTGAGGATCAGCTCGGTGGTGAACGCGATCGCCTCCAGCCCCCAGGACTCCAGCCTGCGCAGGCAGGCGGACCGGATGGGGGCGACGGCCGCCGGGTCCGAGGGCACCTCCCATTCCGCGACCCGCGCGGGGTCCAGCAGCCGGGTGCGGGCCACCAGCAGGGCGATGTCGTCGCTGGGGTGCTCGGGCAGCACGGCCTCCAGGACCGCCGTACAGGTCTGCTCCGGGGTGCGGTCCGCCCCGGAGGCCAGAGCGGTGCGCAGCAGCTCCAGGCCGGTGTCGATATCGCGGTCGCGGTCCTCGACCAGCCCGTCCGTGTACAGCACCAGCCGGGAGCCCTCGGCCAGGGTGAGCTCCGCGGTCTCCACCGGCACGCTGCCGCCCAGGCCCAGGGGCGGCGAGACCGGCACCTCGGGGAAGGTGACGGTGCCGTCGGGGCGGATCAGGGCCGGCCCCGGATGGCCCGCCCTGGCCACGGTGACCCGGCCACCGACCGGGTCGTAGATGGCGTACAGGCAGGTCGCGCCGGTGATCCCGGTACGGCTGCCCTCCGGGCGGACGCCCTCGCCCTGGCTGCTGACGCCCGGCCAGAAGGCCTCGTCGTCCGCCGGGTTCCCCTCGCCCGCGGCCCCGCCGGCCGCCCGCGCCTCGTCGGTGTCGATATGGCTGACCAGTTCGTCCAGGTGGTTGACCAGCTCGTCGGGCGGCAGGTCGAGCGCGGAGAAGTTGTGCACCGCGGTACGCAGCCGGCCCATGGTGGCGGCGGCGTGCAGACCGTGTCCGACGACGTCGCCGACGACCAGTGCGACCCGGGCGCCGGGCAGCGGGATGACGTCGAACCAGTCGCCGCCGACGCCGGCCTGTGCGGGCAGATAGCGGTGCGCCACCTCCAGGGCGGTCTGCGCGGGCAGGGCCTGCGGCAGCAGGCTGCGCTGCAGGGTGACGGCGAGGGTGTGCTCGCGGGTGTAGCGGCGGGCGTTGTCGATCGAGACCGCGGCCCGCGCGGCCAGCTCCTCGGCGAAGGACAGATCCTCCTCCGTGAAGTCGCCGGAGGCCGCGGACCGCCAGAAGTTGGCCAGTCCCAGCACCACCCCGCGCGCCTGCAACGGGACGGCGATCACCGAGCGGATGCCGATGTCCAGGATCCGCTGGGTGGCCGTCGGATCCTGCCCCCGCCACTCGTCGGAGCCGCCCATGTCGTCGACGAGGACCGGGTGGCCGCTGTCCAGACTCGACGCCATCGGCGTGCCGGGCGGGAATCTGATGACCTCGCCGACCTGGTAGACGGGCGAGTCCTCGGTGACGCCCCGGACCGCCATCCGCCGCAGATCGGTAGCCGATCCGCTCTCCGGCTCGTCCCCGCGCAGCACCGGCTCCAGCAGCTCGACGGTGACGACGTCGGCGAACCGGGGGACCGCGACATCGGCCAGCTCCTGGGAGGTCTGCGACACATCCAGCGTGGTGCCGATGCCCAGCCCCGCGTCGTAGATCAGTTTCAGCCGCTCCTGGGCCACCGCCGCCGCGCCGGAGACCGCCCGCAGTTCGGTGGTGTCCCGCAGCGTCACCGCGCACCCGGCCGGGCCGCCGTAGGGGGCGGTCGGCCGGACGTTGACGGCGAGCAGCCGGTCGCCCGCCAGATGCACCTCGTCGGTCACCTCCCGGCCGGAGGTCAGCAGCGCGCTCAGCCGGGGCTCCAGGCCCAGGCCGGCGACCGGGAGCCGGTCGGCCACCGCGCTCTCGGGCAGACCGAGCAGCCGCCGTGCCTCGTCGTTGGCCAGCAGCAGCCGCCCCTCGCTGCTGATGATCAGCACGCCCTCCCGTACCGCGTGCAGCACCGCGTCGTGGTGGTCGTACATCCGCCGCATCTCGGCCGGGTACAGCCCGTGGGTCTGCCGCCGCAGCCGGCGGTTGATCAGCACCGCCCCGCCGGTGACCAGCAGCAGCGCCGCGGCCGCGAAGCCGAGCAGCAGCGGCAGCTGGTCGACCACCCGCTCGTCGGTCCGCTGGATGCGGATGCCGACGGACACCAGCCCGGCGACCGCGTGGTCCCGATCGACGACCGGCACCACGGTGTTCACCGCGGGGCCGAGGGCCGAGGGGACGGTGGAGGTGAACGCCTTGCCGTGCAGGGCCGGCTGGAAGGAGCCGCCGACGACATGCTTGCCGATCAGGCGCGGGTCCGGGTGGGTCCAGCGGATGCCGTCGGGACGGAACGCGACGATGTAGTCGACGCCGGAGCCCTTCCGCGCGGCCTCCGCCTGGGGCTGCAACACCGCGCTGGGGTCGGCGGACTTCATGGCGGCGAGGGTGCCCGGCGCGTGCGCGAAGATCTCGGCCCCGACGACCGAGCGCTGACGGGCCTCCTGTGTGAGCGCGCCCTGTGCCTGGAAGACCAGGGCCAGCACGGCCGCGACGACCAGCAGCACCACAAGGGCGAGCTGCAACACGAACACCTGGCCGGCGACGCTGTGCGCCTCCAGCAGCGAGCGGAGGGGTTGCCGGGGGGAGGGCGACGACCGCCGTGGGGCGTCACCCTCTCGCCGGAATTTTTCCGTCATGCCCCATATTTAGCATTCTGATGCACTGTGGGGTGATCAGCTGCGGCGGCGTTGTGCCGCCGCTTCAGGGGCGGCCGCCGGTCGATTCCCCATGGCTCCGGCCGGATTCCACCCCTCGTCCGACGTCCGGCGTCCTGGGCGCCCCAGGCCCTATTGAGCGATGCTTAGCGGCTCCCTATGCTCGGCAGCCATCGTTGCACCGTCCCTCGATGCACCGCCCCTCGATGCACCGCGTGATACGAGCCGCAGCCCGCCAGGAGCCCGGATGAGCTTCAATCTCGCGACCGCTCTGCGTGAATCCCGCCGATCCCACCCGGACAAGCCCCTGTGCCACATCGGGGAGCTGACCGTCAGTTACGCCCAGGCCGACCAGGCGTCCGGCCGCATCGCGGCCACCCTGCGCGCCCTGGGCCTCGGTCCCGGCGCCAGGGTCGCCGTCCAACTGCCCAACGTGCCGCAGTTCCTGTTCGCCTACTTCGGCATCCTCAAGGCCGGACTGGTCATGGTCCCGCTCAACCCGCTGCTGAAGGCCCCCGAGATCGCCTACCAGCTCCGCGACGCCGGCGCCCGACTCCTCGTCACCTTCGAGGAGTTCGCCGACCAGGCCGTCAAGGGCGCCGAGCTCGCCGACGGCGTCGCCACCTACGTCGTCCCCCTGCCCGGCAGCGACCGGACGATCGCCGGCACCCGCCCCTACGAGGAGCTGTACGCCGCGGACGACACCGGCGAGATCGCACCGACCGGCTCGGACGACACCGCCGTCCTGCTCTACACCAGCGGGACCACCGGTCGCCCCAAGGGCGCCGAGCTGACCCACTTCCAGCTCTATATGAACTGCACCGTCACCGGAGAGGTGTTCGGCTACCGCCCCGATGACGTCGCCCTCGCCGTCCTGCCGCTCTTCCATGTCTTCGGCCTCTCCGGCGTCCTCAACATGGCCGTACGTCATGGGGGGACCCTCGCCCTCGTGCCGCGCTTCGAGTCCGCGACGGTCCTCGACGCCCTCGAACGGCACCGCTGCACGATCTTCGCCGGCGTCCCCACCATGTACACCGCCCTGCTGCAGGCCGACATCGCCGGCCGGGACCTCGGCGCGCTGCGGATCGGCGTCTGCGGCGGCGCGCCACTGCCCGGCGAGGTCCTCCGCGCCTTCGAGGAGAAGTTCGCCGGCGTGGCCATCCTGGAGGGCTACGGCCTGTCGGAGACGGCCAGCACCACGACCTTCAACATCAGCACCGAGCAGCGCAGGGTGCTCTCCATCGGCAAGCCGATCTGGGGCGTGGAGGTCCGCATCGTCGACGACACCGGTGCCGTACTCCCACCGGGCCCCGACCACGTCGGCGAGATCCTCGTCCGCGGCCACAACGTGATGAAGGGCTACCACGGGCGGCCCGAGGAGACCGCCGAGGCGCTGCGCGGCGGCTGGCTGCACACCGGAGACCTCGGCCACCAGGACGACGACGGCTACTTCTTCGTCGTCGACCGCAAGAAGGACCTGGTCATCCGCGGTGGCTACAACGTCTACCCGCGCGAGGTCGAGGAGGTCCTGCACACCCATCCCGCCGTCGCCGAGGCCGCGGTCGTCGGCCGCCCCGACGACCGGCTCGGCGAGGAGGTCGTCGCCGTCGTCAGCCTCACCCCCGGCGCGCGGGCCACCCCCGAGGACCTCACCGCGCACTGCCGGCAGCAGTTGGCCGCCTACAAGTACCCGCGCGAGATCCGGATCGTCGACGAGCTGCCCAAGGGGCCCACGGGCAAGATCCTCAAGAAGGAGCTGCGCGCCCGCCTGGCGGCCCCCTGACGCGGCGGCGGCCCCGAGCGGGCCGCCCGGCGCCTCACACCGCCTGCGCCGGGCCGAGTTGGCGGTCGATGCGGCCGATCAGTTCGGCGCGGCGCAGCCGCAGTTCGGCCGGGGCGCAGGTGAGGGCGATGCGGTGCGCCTCGACCAGCGGGCCGAGTTCCGGGGGCGGCTCGACCACACCGGCGAAGAGCGGCGCCATCAAGGCCGCCGTCGGCGCCTGCACCGGCCCGTCGCCCGGGAGCGCCGGGGTGGGCGGCGTCGGACCGGCCTGGCCGTGCAGCATACGGGCGGTGAGGATGGCCGCCTCCCAGACGCGCATGCTCTCCAACCGCACATGGGAGGCCAGTTCGTCCCGCAGCGCGCACAGGTCGCTCCAGGCCTGCTCGTGCTCGCGCAGGGCCCGGCCGGTCCGCCCCACCAGCCAGGCGTACGTCATCCGGGTGCGCAGCAGACCGCGGCGGGCCTCGGCGGCGCTGTCCGCGTACGGGTTGTGCGCCACGACCTTCATGGCCACCGCGGTGATCGCGAGCACCAGCATCAGCACCGCGACCCAGCCGGGCGCGTACCGGGCGCCCTCGATCGCTCCCTCCTCCACTCCGGTGTCGCGGGCCCGCAGCACCGCCCACACGGTGACGGTGAACAGCACGGCGGCCAGGTAGAGACCGGGCAGGGTGAGCGAGCCGAGCAGCGCGAGCACGGGGCGGCGCTCGCGGAGCGCGTGCAGCCGTTCGCGTATCCGGTGCAGCGGGGCCGCGACGGCGTGCCCGGACAGCATCAGGGCCAGGGCCAGCACGACACCCGGCAGGAAGGAGACCGTCTGCTCGATCAGCGAGACGTCCTCCTCGCTGACGGTGAGGTACTGGAAGACCCGCATGAAGTACCACGCGTCGAACACGGCCATCGCACCGATGACCGGCCAGCGCAGCACCCGGATCCACATCTCGCGGCGGCGCCGGTCGTGGGCCCCGTCCGCCACATGGCGGGCCTCGACCGCCTCGTGGGCCGTCCGGGCCGTCCGGACGGAAGCGGCGGCCTCGAAGCGGGCCAGGGAGTGGAGCGTCTCCTCGGTTCTGGCGTGGGCGTCGATGGTGCGGGCCCGTGCGGCGGCGAGTTGCTCGCGGTTGTGGCCGACGAGTTCGGCGACCTCGCGGGCCGCGCGCAGCAGCATCCGCATCTCACCGTTGTCCAGGTGCTCGGGCTCCCGTTCGGGGCCCTGCTCGGCGCCCTTCACCAGGTGCCGGATGTCGCATCCGCACCCGTGGTGACAGGGGATGCCTCGATGGTTGTGGGACATGGACGAGTCCTTTGCTTCAAGAGCCGGGTTGCGTAGGGGAGTGAGGTGGCGGCCCGGGAGCCGGTCAGCGGCGCACCGTCACGGCGACCTCCACCCGGCGGTTGCAGGCCATGGCCGCGTAGTCCGGTACGCCGTCGCGGTATTCGGGGGTGCAGCTGGGCCGGTCGTCGGAGTAGCCGCGCACCGAGGCGACGGCGATCCTTCGCTGGACGAGCGCGGACCGGACGGCCTTCGCGCGGGCCAGGGAGAGCTGCCGGCCGTGCTGTTCGGTGCCGCGCGAGTCGGTGTGCCCGAAGACGGCGACGGACAGCGGGTGCAGCTCCCTCACCCGGCGTGCGACGTCGTCGAGCGTGCTGCGGGCCGCCGCGGACAGCTCCGCGCTGTCGGTCGCGAACAGGACGGAGCCGGGGAGGGTGAGGGTGGTGACCCGGCCGGCCGGCCGCTCCGAGACAGCGGGGAAGGTCACCTCGGGCTCGGCCCGGCCGGCCTTCTTCCCGGCCCCGGTGTGCTGTCCCGCCGCGTGGGACCGGGCGGTGGCGGCCACCTTGCACCGCGCGGCCCCCGAGGCCTGGCACAGCCGGGTCCACAGCGAGGTGAGCCAGGCGGTCTGCGGCGAGGACGGGGCCTGGCCCCGGGCGGTGCGGCCGATGCCGACCAGGCTCACCTCGGCGCCCTTCAGGTCGGGGAGTTCGCCCGCCGTGCGGCAGCGCCGCACCATGGCCTCGATCTCCGGCACGCCGTCGAATCCGGCGGAGCGCAGGTCGGCGCAGCCGGTGTTCGCCAGTCCGTCGGTCGCCATGACGATCCGGCGACGGCCGCCCGGGGCGAGCTGGTCGGCGGCCGCGGCGAGGGCGCCGAGCACGTCCGTACGATCGGCGCTCGGCTCCGCGGCGGACAGCTGCCGCAGCCGCTTCTCCAGGCAGCCGCGCCGGGCGTCGCGCCGGTCCTCCTTCAGCGTCTCGTTGCCCTTCGCCGGTGTGACGGAGACCCGGTCCACCTGCCAGTCCACGGTGGCCCGGGTGCCGTCGAAGCCGGCGACGGAGAGCAGCCCGCCCTCCAGCTCCGGCAGTGCGAGCCCCGGGGCGGCCAGCAGGGTGGCCGCCCAGTCCGGCACCCGGGCCGTCGACGCGGTGGCCTTGTCGGGCCGGGTGGAGGAGCTGCGGTCCACGAGCACGACGGTCTGCTCGCGGGCGCTGCCCGCGTCGTCGGAGACACCGGTCAGCCAGGTACAGGGCCGTGCCGTGGGCATGTCGAAGGCGCCGCAGCCGCTGCCCGCCAGGACGGCGGTCATGGTCAGGGCCAGGGCGACGAGGCGGCGGGGGGATATGTGCGTCAGGGTCATTACCGGGTTCTCCAAAAGTGAGCGGAATCCGCATTTGTGACTGTTGTCGGGCCACACCAGGGGAGTTACTGGGAGCCTTCGACCACCCGGCGCCAGGAGGCCTCCGTGTCCAGCTCCGTTCCCCCAGCCCCCCGCACCGCCGGAGGTTCCGGCGAGAACGAGGGCGGTGCCGCCGGCCTCCGGTCGGGGCTGGCCGTCTACACCTCGCTCCAGGCGTCGGCCCAGTTCGCCGACACGAAGGTCGGCATCCTCGGGGCCGTCCAGGTGGCGCTGGCGGCCACCGCGATCCCGCAGGGCGGCGTGGTGCGGGAGGCCTGGGGGCGCGGCGGCCCCGGAGCCTGGGTGGCGGTCGCCCTGCTCGTGCTGCATGTGGCCGCGTTCCTGCCGGCCGTGTACTGCGTCGTCCAGGCGCTCCGCCCCCGGCTGGGGCCGCCGCCCGCCCCGAACAGGTTCAGCCTGCCGCTGCTGGCCGCCGCCGACGGCAGCCCCCCGCCACCGGACGAGGACAGCGAGCGGGCGGAGATCTGGCAGCTGATCCCGGTACTGGCCCGGGTGGTGATGGCCAAGCACCGGTACATCGCCCGGGGGGTGGTCTGGACGGGGCTGATGGCTGTGGCCGCCGGGCTCTCCTTCCTCGCCGGTCCGCTGCTGGCCTGAGCCGCCCCGCGGCCGCTCAGGCCCGGGCCGGCCGCGGCAGCGGCTCGGCCGGCCCCTCGCCGGAGCCGTCCTCGCCCGGCAGGGCCAGCCCGAAGACCCGCATCGCATGGCCGAGTTGCTGCTCGTTCTTCGCGACGAACTCGAAGAGATCGCGCGCCTCGTACTCCTTGTGCTGCCGCCCCAGGAGCTTGACGTACCGGTCGAACTGCTCCTGGCGCAGCCGGAACATGCTGCCGACCTCGGTGGCGGCCTTGTCCGGCTGCTCCGCCAGCAGCACCGCCCAGGGCGTGAGCCAGGAACTGGTCTCGTCGTCGTGCCGCACCCCGGCCAGACCGCCGGCCAGGAACTCCCGCCACTGCTCGGCGACCTCGCCCAGCAGCCGCACCTGCAGCGCGGACTTGGCGTAGCGGTGCTCGATCTCCTGCATCTCCAGTGCCGCCCTGCGCTGCTGCTCCAGGACCTCGGGCGCGGGCTTGAGGATCGCCGTGGTGCGGCACCTGACCAGCCCGTTCTCGAAGCACTCGCCCTCGCGCAGGGCGTCGTTGACGGCGCGCTCCGCCTCCTCCACATGGAACGGCGCGTACCGGCCGGCGATGTCCCGGACCCGCTCGTTGAGCAGCTGCGGCATGCGCGCGCGGTAGCCGTCGATGGCGCGCTCCAGCGTGCCCGGGTCCAGCCGTCCCTCGGCGCACCAGTCGCAGCGGATCTCGACCTGGAAGTCGAATCCTCCGCCGCGGGCCGGGGTTTTGAACGACACGGTGGATTCCTGGTGCGCCACCTTCAGCTCCGGGACGTTCACCTCCGCGGACTCGAAGAGCGGGGCGGCGGCCTGCGGTTCGCGCCCGAGGAGGGCGCGCAGCCAGGTGAGCGGGCCGCGACGCGAGGTGCTGGTCATATCGACCACCTTTCGGTGACAAGAGAAGCGATGTGCGCGGCCGCGTCGACACCGACGCCCTGGTGCTCCCACAGCCGCAGGTAGAAGAGGAACCGCTCGCGCAGGCGGTCCGAGGGGTCGCCGGTGTCGGGCGGCAGCTCGGCGACGAACTCCGCCAGCGCGGTGTCCAGCCCCGGCTCGTCCGCGGTCCGCTCCACCCACAGCCGCAGGGTGTCCCAGCCCCGCCGCCAGATGGCGAGGTCGCGGCTGAGCAGCACGTTCCGGGTCAGCCGCAGCAGGTGCCCGCGCGGGACCGGCTCCTTGAGGAAGCCGGTGACCGCCAGCTCGCCGCGGAACCGGCTGAGCTGCTGAAGACACATGGCGGCGTCGTCGCGCAGCCGGTAGTGCGGTGAGAGCGACCAGTCGGCCAGCCGCTCCAGGGTCTGGATCCGCGACCCCGCGGCGTAGATCTCATGGATGGCGGCGCGCACGCTCTTCATCTGCGTCTGCGCGATCTGCTCCAGATTGCCCAGCGCCTCGGCGGGGAACAGCACGCCGATCTGGGTGCCGTACGCCGCCTCGGCGCAGGCCTGGTAGTCGCGCCTGCGGGACCAGTTGCGCAGCAGCCGCCGCACCCGGGGCGCGAGCATGTCGTCGTTCGCCGCCCGTTCCAGTGCCCACGCCGCGGCGAACCGCCGCCGGGCGGCGTGCTCCCCCTTGTCGGTCGCCCAGCGGACGAGCGGCTCCTCCTGGATGTAGGTCCAGTCGAAGGTGGCCAGCAGACCGACGGTCTGGGCCGCCGCGACCCGGATGTCCTCCTCGCCCCGGATCACCAGGCCGTCCAGCCACTCCAGCAACGGCCGGCGGGCCCCGCTGTGGTCGTGCCACAGCACCTCCAGCACGGCCTCGCCGAGACCGCGCTGACGGACCCGCACCCGGCACTCCGGATGCCGGTCCCCGACGGGGTTGCCCTCACGGTCGGTGAACTCCACGTCGGAGTCGTCCAGCCAGTCCTTCAGGCTCTCCTGGAAGAGCGGCATCTCCGGTACGGAGGACGGCGAGCGCACGCCGTGCAGCAGCTCCGCCAGCCGATGGGACTCCCGGCTGACCCGGCTCAACGGCGTCCCGTCGAGCACCACACAGGCCAGCAGGAACGCCCGGGACCACAGGGAGACCGGTGCCCCGCCGTCCCCGGACGGCGCCGGCGGACGCAGCAGCCGCTCCGCCCTGGCGCGCAGCCGGGCGTTCAGCCCCTGGACGATCCGGTCGGTGTCGTGGCCGTCCCGCTCACCCTGCGCCAACTGGCGGGCCAGGCGCGCGATCTCCGCCATGGACGTGCGTCCGCGCAACTCCTCGGCCAGGGCCTCGTGCTCCAGGAGCTTCCGGCAGCCCTCCGGCCGGTCGTCGAGCAGGACCGTCAGATGCCGCGAAAGCACCTCGAACCGCAGGTCCTCCGTGTTCGGGTGCTCGACGACATGGTCGTCGAGCCCGTCGACCGGCACCTGGTCGTCGACGATGATCACCAGCGGGGAGCGCCGGTAGGTCTCCGCGCGCAGGCGGTTGAGGAGCTGCCCGCGCAGCGCGGACGCCCAGGGCCTGCCGTCACCTTCGACGACATGGCCCCGGCCCGGCTGGAGGCCGCCGGGGCGGAGGTCCTTGTTCAGCAGCCGCTTGAGGTCGGCCTCCGGGTCCAGGTACACGACATCGGCGTCCATCACCTCCTGCGCGGTCAGCAGCGCCGTGGTGCAGCGCCCGGAACCGGGCGCCCCGCGCAGCACCGCGACACCGTGGAGCGTCAGCAGCTTGCGCAGCTCGCCGTGCGAGCGGGGCTCCACGTACAGCTCCCGCAGCCGGTCGAGGTCGGCCCCCGGGACCCGTCCGTCGACCGGGACGGCCTGCGGAGCGGTGCCGTGGTAGTGGTTGATCGTCCCGGCGGCGTCCCCGGCGCCGAAGCCGACGACCCCGCCCGACACGAACGGCGCGCGCAGGCCCTGCCGGCGCAGCCGGCGGATGTGGTCGGCCTGCTCGGCGAGCTCCTCCTCGGACCGGTCCTGCGGCCCCCGTCTCTCCTCGTCGTCGAATGCGCCGGACGGATCCGCGAACCCGTCGTCCACCGGCTCCTCCACGGGCTCGTCGGCGGAGCCAGTGGTGTCGTCCACCGCCTGACCCTCCCTCACCGGTAGTACTTCTTCTCGATGGTGTTGGCCGCGTCACCGCTTCCGAAGTGGACGACGCCGCCGTCGATCCGCCCCACGTGGTGGGTGGGCGCGGGCCCGCTTCCACTCGTGGCACCGTCCGGTTCCGGGTCGGCGACCAGCGGCCGCACCTCCTCGGGGCCGTGCTCCGGTACGTGGATCCAGCCGTAGCCGCTGAACTCCTTCTGCCGGATGTGCGCGCTGACGTACCGCTGCGGATCCAGGCCCTGCCCCCGCAGCCGCACGACGTCCTGGTAGAGCCGGTCGGAGACGATGACCACGAGGTCGGTCGAGTCCATGACCTCCAGCACCCGCTTCAGCTGGGGCGCGTTCAGATACCGGGCCACGGCTATCGGGGCGGGGCCGGAGTACCCGAGTGCGGCGGTGCGGGCCACGCCGATGTCGATCGCCAGCCGGAGCCGCATCCGGTCCCCTTCGGCGCGGTTGGCGTTGCGCTCGCCCAGCTGGACGGCCAGGTGCCGGACGAAGTCGCCCAGCACCACCGCCTCCGGGGTGTCCGGAGGCAGTACGGCGAACTCCTGGTCCCCCTGAGGCTGGCGGGACCAGGTCGTACGGTCGAGGCCACTGAGTACGGCCGCCTCCTCCAGCACCTGGACCAGGTCGGCCTGAACGGCTTCCTGGCTCGGAGTGTCGAGGCGGCTGTACTTCTCCACATCGGCCGCCATGCACAGATGGCGGGTGATGATCTCCTGAGCGTGCGGCTGCGGTTGGGACTGGGCGGGGGGCTGCGATGTCATGGGCTCTCGCCACCTGTCTGCCGTAGTTGACCGAGGTCGGGCGTCAACTGTGCGGCCGGAGGCGGGAAACACCGAGTGGGTCGTAGAAATACGGTTTTCGGCCGTAGTGGCGGGCGTTACGGAACGGCCGGGCCCATCCGGGCGACCTCCCGCAGCCGGCTCAGGTCGAGCACGGTGGTGCGCCGGTACCCCGTGGTGATCAGGCCGTCCTTGCGCAGGTCGGCGAGCGCCTTGTGGATCGTGACCTCCGCGGAACCGGTGAGCGCGGCCAGCTCGGGCTGGGTGAGGTCCACGCCGATGACCAGTCCACGCGGCACCGGATGGCCGTAGGAGCCCGCCAGCTCCGCGAGGACCCGGGCGAGCCGGACCTTGACGGGATAGCCGCCGAACTCGATGCGCCGGCGGTTCGCCCAGCGCAGCCGCTGGGCGACGATCCCCGCGATGGTCAGCGCCGCCTCGGGATGGGTACCGAGGAAGAACCGCAGGTCGGACTCGCGGACGATGCTGGCGACCACCTCTCCGCAGGCGGTGACCGTGGCCGACCTCGGCGCGTCGTCCATGGCCGCCATCTCGCCGACGATGTCGCCGCCCACACGGATGGCCAGCAGCGCCTCATGGCCGTTGTCCAAGCGCGCGGTGACCTTCACGAAGCCGGAGCGCAGCAGCACGACATGGTGGGAGCGGTCGCCCTCGCGTATCAGGATCTCCTGCGGCAGATAGCGGCAGCGGGTACCGAGCCGGAGCAGCTCGGAGCGCACGGCTTCCGACATACCGCCGAGGAAACTGCGGACGGGCCACTCCTCCCGACCCTGGGTTTCGAACTGTGTCGTCAAGGGCGTTCCTCTTCTCCTCAGCTGCCGCCGCGATTCGTCCGATCCGTACGAATCATCTGACACAGAAGAGCAGTTGGGAGAGCACCAGGGCAGAGAGTGCGCATGGCCGACTTGATGCGCTGGGCGCACGCTGGGGCGCACAGCGGATCACGAAAGCGCCGGGTGCCGACTCACCCCGGAAGCGGCTTCCGGAGGCCCGGATTCAGCAGGCGAGCAGGCATGTCCTGCACGACACGACACCGCTGGAGAAACACGACACGAAACCGCTGGAAAAAGGGTTGGCGCTGCTCCCGGCCGCTGCTCTACGCTCGGGATGTTCTTGACGGCGGCCCGGGGCTGCCGTCGTTCGGCCGTTGAGGAATCCCGGAGGTGAGTACTGGTGACTGTCATTGCGGTGGGCGCTGCCCGCATTCAGAAGGCCATCACTCTCATCCCCGCGGTCTCCGGCTGACTTCACCTCACTTCACTGTATTTCTTCGTGCGTTGCGCAGTGCGCGTCGCACGTGGTGCGCTGCGCACCTGGCCGGGGCCGCTTCTTCTCGAAGGGTCATCCCGTTGTTCGAGTTCAACCTTTCCGCTGCGCACCCGCTGACCGGCTACGGCTGGGACGAGGGGTTCGCGGAGAGCTTCACCCCCTTCGCCGGGCAGGGGTTCGTGCCCGGCCGGATCGTCCGCGTGGACCGCGGGCGGGTGGACGCCGTCGTGGCCGAGGGGGCCGGTGTGCGTACGGTGCTCGCCGACACCGCGCTGGTGGCGACCAGTGACCCCCTGCGGGTGCCGTGCACCGGCGACTGGGCCGTCATCGACCTGGAGAACGGCCGGGTGGGCGACCATATCGACGGTGTGGTGCGGGCGTTGCTGCCGCGGCGCACGTCGTTCGTGCGGTCGGCCTCGTCCAAGCGTTCCGACGGGCAGGTCCTGGCCGCGAACGTCGATCACGCGGTGATCGCGGTGTCGCTGACCGACGTGCTGGATCTCGGGCGTATCGAACGGTTCGTCTCGCTGGCCTGGGAGAGCGGTGCCGAGCCGCTCGTGGCGCTGACCAAGGCGGATCTGGCCGGGGAGCCGGACGGGCTGGCGCACCTCGTGGCGGACGTCGAGTCGGTGGCGCCCGGTGTGCAGGTGCTGGCGGTCAGTTCGGCGACCGGGGAGGGGCTGGAGGTGCTGTCCGCCGTGCTCTCCGGGGGGACGTCCGTGCTGCTGGGGCGGTCCGGCGCGGGCAAGTCCACGCTGGCCAACGCCCTGGTCGGCGAGGACGTGCAGGTCGTCCAGGCGATCCGCGACCGGGACGGCAAGGGGCGGCACACCACGACCACCCGGGATCTGCATGCGCTGCCCGGCGGCGGGGTGCTGATCGATACGCCCGGCCTGCGCGGCGTCGGGATGTGGGACGCGCAGGGCGGGCTCGCCCGGACCTTCGCGGACGTCGAGGAACTGGCCGAGGAGTGCCGCTTCCAGGACTGCGCCCATCAGGCCGAGCCCGGCTGCGCCGTACAAGAGGCGGTGGAACACGGGGAGCTGCCCGTTCGGCGGCTGGAGAGCTACCGGAAGCTGCTGCGCGAGAACCAGCGCATCGTGGCGAAGACGGACGCCCGGCTGCGCGCCGAGATCCGGCGGGACTGGAAGCAGAAGCAGGCGCTGGGGCGGCACATGGGCGAGCGGAAGCGGGGAGCGCGGAGGTGAGGTGAGCGGCCTCCCGCTGTCGCCTTCGGGGGCCGGCCGGTGTGGGCCGGCCCCCGAACGCCCTGTCCGATTTCCGCCAGTCACGGCGCCGGGCGCGGCGGACACTGGGGGTGTGATGGACGATGAGGCCAGGTACGAAGCGGTGTCCAGTCGGGACGGGCGGTTCGACGGGGAGTTCTTCTTCGCCGTGGTGACGACCGGTATCTACTGCCGGCCCAGTTGCCCGGCGGTCACGCCCAAGCGGGTGAACGTGCGGTTCTTCCCGTCGGCGGCCGCCGCCCAGACGGCGGGGTTCCGGGCCTGCCGCCGGTGCCGGCCGGACGCCGTGCCCGGTTCCGCGGAGTGGAACGTGCGGGCCGATCTGGTGGGCCGGGCCATGCGGTTCATCTGGGACGGCGTGGTCGACCGGGAGGGCGTCGGCGGGCTCGCCCGGCGGCTGGGCTACAGCCCGCGTCAGGTGCAGCGGCAGCTGACGGCCGAGCTCGGCGCCGGACCGGTGGCGCTGGCCCGGGCCCGCCGGGCGTACACCGCGCGGGTGCTGCTGCAGACCACCCGGCTGCCGGTCACCGAGCTGGCGTTCGCGGCCGGCTTCGCCAGCATCCGCCAGTTCAACGACACGATGCGGGAGATCTACGCGGGGACGCCGAGCGAGCTGCGGGCCGCGGTCGGGCGCGGGCGCGGCAGCGGCGGAGCAGGAGCCGGTGCCGGGGCCGGGGCGGAGCCCGGGAGCCTCGCGGCGCTCGGCGGCATTCCGCTGCGGCTCGCCCACCGCGGGCCGTACGCGGCGGCCGAGGTCTTCGACTTCCTGCAGGTACGGGCGGTACCGGGGGTCGAGGAGGTACGCGGCGACCGCGGCTCGCGTACGTACCGCCGCACGCTGCGGCTCGACCACGGCAGTGGGATCGCCGAGGTCGACGAGCCCGCCGGGCCGCGCGGACGGCACCGGCCGCCGGCCGGCCTGGTGTGCCCGGCCGCGCGGGGGACGGACGGCGGATGGCTGGAGTGCCGGCTGCGGCTGACCGACCTGCGGGACCTGCCGACGGCCGTCCAACGCATGCGCCGGCTGTTCGACCTGGACGCCGATCCGTACGCCGTCGCCGAGCGGCTCGGACCGGATCCGCTGCTCGGCCCGCTGGTGACCGCGCGCCCGGGGCTGCGTGCGCCCGGTGCCGCGGACCCCGAGGAGCTGGCGGTACGGATCGTGCTCGGTGGTGCGCCGACGCGCGCCGCCGCTCTGGTGCGGGCGTACGGAAAGCCGCTGGACGCGGCGGACGGCGGCCTCACCCACCTCTTCCCGACGCCCGCGGAGCTGACGGACGGGCAGGTCGCGGAGCCGGTGCGGACCCTGTGCGCGGCGTTCGCCGACGGGGTGGTCGTGCTGGACGCGGGCGCCGACCGGGACGCGGCCGAGCGGACGCTGGCCGCGCTGCCCGGGGTCGGCCCGCGCGCGGCCGCGTACATCAGGATGCGGGCCCTGGGGGACCCGGATGTGGGGACCGGGGCGGCGCGGGAGCGGGTGGGGGCGGGGGCGGCCGCGGCGTGGCGGCCCTGGGGGGCGTACGCCCTGCACCATCTGTGGAGCGCCGGGCTGCTCCCGGTGGGTGAGCTGCCGGGAGGCGGGGCACCGGGGGGCGCGGAGCCGGACGCGGTGCCCGAGCCGGCCGGGTACGCCGCCGTCCGGGCCGGGTGACCCCTCGCCACCGGTCTACGGCGGCCCGCGGCCCTCGGCGCCCGTCCCTCAGCCCACGACCACCGCCCCGGTCCACGCCCCGACCACCAGCAGACAGGCGAACAGCTCGATCAGCACGCTCAGCCCGATGGCGCGCATGGCTCTGCGGGTCGAGGCCCAGGCGTCGCCGTGGCCACCGAGCCGGACCCGTTCCAGCAGGTAGAGGCCGCCGATCGCGCCCAGCGGGCCGCCGATGACCGGGACCACGAAGAAGCCCACGATGCCGGCCGTGCCGGCCAGGAACAGTGTGCGGTACGGCGTGCCCGCGGCCCGCAGATCGCGGGCCGGCAGCAGCCATTTCACCGCCTGGTTGAGGAGCAGGAGGGCGGTGGCGCCGAACAGCACCGCCCAGGCCGCGGTGGTCGTCTCGGTCAGCGCCCACCACAGCACACCGGCCCATACGATCAGCGGCCCCGGGATGCCGGGTACCAGTACGCCGAGCAGTCCGAGCAGCATGACCGCCCCCACCGCGACCAACTGCCAGGCACTCATGCGCCGGCCGCACCCCCCGTGACGGGCCGTACCTCGCGCTCTCTCATGGCCCCAGCCTGCCGGACGCGGCCCCGAAGCGCTTGCCGGGGGTACGCACGCCCGTGCGCGCCCTGTTTCGGCGACCACCGCCCAGGAACAATACGGCCCATGACTCAGCAGGGGGCACGACGCGGCCAGGAGGACGACTGGTGGCGGCAGTTGTACGGGGAGGGCACGGCTGCTGAAGCCCCGGGGCGCGGCGCCGTGGACGATGCGGGTCCGGCCGACGCCTCGGACACCCTCGACGACCGGGTGGAGTCGGCGCTGCGGACGGTCGGGGCACCGGGGTGGACGGTCCCGCCCGCGCGGTCCGAACCACCCGCGCGGTCCGAACCACCCGCGCGGTCCGAACCACCCGCGAGGACGCTCCCGCCGCCGCCCGCACCCGCCGCGCCGATCCCGCTCCGGGCCACCGGCCCGGGACCGCGGCCACCCGCCCCCACGTGGGGCGTGCCGTCGTCGCCCGCCGCCGAGCCGGTCGCGCTGCCCGCCGCCGACCCCGGCGCGCTCGACGAACTGGTGCCCGACACCGTGCTGGACGGCGCCCAGTACGGCTCGCTGACCCTGCGTGCCGCCTCGCAGCGCGGCGCCTCGGCCCGCTACCGCGGTGAGGCACGCCGCGACGCGCTGCTCACCGCCCGCTTCGGCACCGGCCGGCACACCCTGATCCTGGTGGCCGTCGCCACCGGACTGCCGGCCGTCGAGGGCGCCCACCGCGCCGCGCACGACGCCTGCGCCTGGATCGGCGGCGCGGTGGGCCGCAGTTGCACCCGACTGGCCCAGGACATCCGTACGGACCATCGCGGCGCGCTCGTCTCCGGCCTGCAGCGGCTCACCGACCGTACCTACGGCAAACTGCGCGCCCGGGCGCTGGACCGGGGATCCGCGCCGGAGAACTACACGGCGGCCCTGCGGTGCCTGCTGCTGCCCGCCGACCCGGAGTGCCGTACCAGGGTGTTCTTCGGCGCCGGCGCGGGCGGACTGTTCCGGCTGCGCGACGGCGCCTGGCAGGACCTGGAGCCGGCCGCGACCAGCCGGCCGGAGCCCTTCCGCTTCCGTGCGGAGTTCGGCCGTCCGGGGGACACCCTGCTGCTGTGCAGCGCCGGCCTGGCGGAACCCCTCCAGCAGGAGCCCGACTTCGCCGCCCGCCTGGCGGCCCAGTGGTCCGCCCCCGAGCCCCCGGGACTGGTCCCCTTCCTCACCACCACCGCACAACTGCGCGCCAGGGGCCATACGAAGGACCGGACGGCGGTCGGCGTCTGGGAGTCGTAGGGCCGCACGGAGCGGGAAGCAGCGCGCGGCCCGCGAGGAGCGCCGGGCCCTCGACACGCACCCTCCGGAGGCGCGACCGGGCCCCGCGTGGGTTGATGGGAGGGACCCGGGAGCCGAGCCCCGACCCCGCACCCCGCCGAAGGAGCGAGCGCGACATGGCGAAGCAGACCGTGGCCGAGCAGTTCGTGGACATCCTGTCGCGGGCGGGGGTGCGGCGGCTCTACGGGGTCGTCGGCGACAGCCTGAACCCGGTGGTGGACGCCGTCCGCCGGCACTCCGCGATCGACTGGATCCAGGTCCGGCACGAGGAGGTCGCGGCCTTCGCCGCCGGCGCGGAGGCGCAGCTCACCGGCGTGCTCGCGGCCTGCGCCGGCTCCTGCGGCCCGGGCAACCTCCACCTGATCAACGGCCTCTTCGACGCGCACCGCTCCATGGCCCCGGTCCTCGCCCTGGCCTCGCACATCCCCTCCAGCGAGATCGGCACGAGCTTCTTCCAGGAGACCCACCCCGACCGGCTGTTCACCGAGTGCAGCCACTACAGCGAACTGATCTCCAACGCCCGGCAGATGCCGCGGGTGCTGCAGACAGCGATCCAGCACGCCATCGGGCGAAGCGGCGTCGCGGTGGTCTCCCTCCCCGGTGACATCGCCGCCGAGCAGGCCCCCGAGCGCGCCATCGAGCACGCCCTGGTCACCGCGCGCCCCTCGGTACGTCCCGGAGACGCCGAGATCGACAAGCTGGCCCGCATGGTCGACGAGGCGGGCACCGTCACGCTGTTCTGCGGCAGCGGCACGGCGGGTGCGCACTCCGAGGTGATGGAGTTCGCGGAGCGGGTGAAGTCCCCGGTCGGGCACGCGCTGCGCGGCAAGGAGTGGATCCAGTACGACAACCCCTACGACGTCGGCATGAGCGGGCTGCTGGGCTACGGCGCGGCCTACGAGGCCACCCATGGATGCGATCTGCTGATCCTGCTCGGCACGGACTTCCCGTACAACGCGTTCCTGCCCGACGACGTCAAGATCGTCCAGGTCGACGTCCGGCCCGAACACCTGGGCCGCCGCTCCCAGCTCGACCTCGCCGTGTGGGGCGATGTCCGCGAGACGCTGCGCTGTCTGATCCCCAAGGTCCGGCTCAAGACCGACCGCAGGTTCCTGGACCGGATGCTGAACAAGCACGCGGACGCGCTGGAGGGCGTGGTCAAGGCCTACACCCGCAAGGTGGAGAAGCGCACCCCGATCCACCCCGAGTTCGTCGCCGCCGTCCTGGACGAGGAGGCCGCCGACGACGCGGTCTTCACCGTCGACACGGGCATGTGCAACGTCTGGGCGGCCCGCTACCTCACCCCCAACGGGCGCCGCCGGGTGATCGGCTCGTTCAGTCACGGCTCGATGGCCAACGCCCTGCCGCAGGCGATCGGCGCCCAGTTCCTCGACCGCGGGCGGCAGGTCGTCTCGATGTCCGGCGACGGCGGATTCGCCATGCTGATGGGCGACTTCCTCACCCTGGTCCAGTACGACCTGCCGGTGAAGGTCGTACTGTTCAACAACTCGGCGCTGGCCATGGTGGAGTTGGAGATGCTGGTCTCGGGCCTGCCGTCGTACGGCACGACCAACCGCAACCCCGACTTCGCGGCCATCGCCCGTGCGGCCGGCGCGCACGGCGTGCGGGTGGAGAAGCCCAAGCAGCTGCGCGGTGCGCTGCGCGAGGCCTTCGCGCACGAGGGGCCGGCGCTGGTCGACGTCGTCACCGATCCGCACGCGCTGTCCATCCCCCCGAAGATCAGCGCGGAGATGGTGTCCGGCTTCGCGCTGTCGGCCGGGAAGATGGTGCTGGACGGCGGGGTCGGCCGGATGCTGCAGATGGCCCGTTCCAACCTGCGCAACATCCCCCGGATGTAGGGCGTCTGCCCACGTCAGTCGTGGGCCGGGGGGTGGGGGCGGAGCCGTAGCGTCAGGATCTGGAAGGGGCGCAGGTCGAGCGTCACGTCCGAGGTCGGTCCCGCCTCCTCGTCGTGCAGGGGGCGCTCCAACAGGTCGGTCACGGTGACGCGTTCGAGCGGGAAGCCGGGGGAGAGCGTGCCGGTGGCGCGGCCGCCGCGGGACTCGTACAGCCGCACCACGACATCCCCGCTGCGGTCCTCGGCGAGCTTGACCGACTCGACGGTGAGGGCCGGGTGGTCGACGCGGATCAGCGGCGGGACGGGCGGGGCGGTGGTGGCGGTGCGGAGCGGGAGGTTGAGGGCCAGGCCCTCGGCGACCGCCTCACCGGCCCCGGCGCCCGGCAGCAGCGCGTAGGTGAAGCGGTGGTGGCCCTGGTCGGTCTCGGGGTCGGGGCTGCGCGGCGCGCGCAGCAGGGTCAGCCGGACGGTGGTGCCCAGGCCCTCCGGGTGCGGGGTGCGGGTGACGTCATGGCCGTACGTCGAGTCGTTGAGCAGGGCGATGCCGTAGCCGGGCTCGGCGACCGACAGCCAGCGGTGGGCGCAGATCTCGAAGCGGGCGGCGTCCCAGCTGGTGTTGGTGTGGGTGGGGCGGTGGACATGCCCGAACTGGATCTCGGCGGTGGACCGTTCGGCGTGCACGTCGAGGGGGAACGCGGCCTTGAGGACCTTCTCCGACTCGTGCCAGTCGATGTCGGTGCGGATGTCCAGACGGCGCGAGCCGGCCCGCAGGATCAGCTCCTGGGTGCCGCGGGACGCGCCGAACGCCCTGGTCACCCGGACCGTGGCGGACAGCGGCCCGGACGCCAGCAGCTCGACGGACTCGGCGTCGGTCAGATCGGTGTGCCGGTTGCGGTAGTGCCGGTCCAGGTCCCAGGCGTCGTACTGGTTGGGGTGGTCGGGGTGCAGCTGCAGCAGATTGCCGCGCGCGCCCGGCGCCAGGACCTCCCGCCCGGCGTGCAGATCGCGTACGGAGGTCAGCAGGCCGTCGGTGTCGACGCGGACGCGGAGGAAGCCGTTGTCGAGGGTGATGGTGCCGTGGGTGTCGGTGCTCGCCCGGACGGGAGGGGGCGGCGGGGTGGGGGAGTCGGGGCCGGGCGGGCGGAGCGGAGCGGATCCGAGCGCGGGTACGTGCACCGCGACGGCGGTCGGCCCGCCCGGCCCCGGGCCCGCTGCCCGGGCCGGCAGTTCGACGATCTCGTCCCGGTCGTAGGGCGAGGCGTTGAACACCGTCGGCGGCCAGGTCGCCTCCTCGGGTCCGCCCAGCGCCCCGATCGCGGCCTCGGTGAGCGCGATCAGCTCCGCCTCGACCGCCGCGTAGGTGTCGCGGGCCTCGCGGTGCACCCAGGCGATGGACGAGCCGGGCAGGATGTCGTGGAACTGGTGCAGCAGAACGGTCTTCCAGAGGCGGTCGAGGGCGTCGTACGGGTACGGGTGGCCCGCGCGCACCGCCGCCGTCGCCGCCCACAACTCGGCCTCCCGCAGCAGGTGCTCGCACCGCCGGTTGCCCTGCTTGGTCTTCGCCTGGGAGGTGTACGTACCGCGGTGGAACTCCAGATACAGCTCGCCCGACCAGACCGGCGCCGCCGCCCCGTACTCCTCGTGGGCGGACGCGAAGAACCGGGCCGGCGCTTCGATCTCGACGCGGGGCGAGCCCTCCAGGGAGCGCAGCCGGCGGGCCCGCTCCAGCATCTCGCGGGTCGGGCCGCCGCCGCCGTCGCCCCAGCCGAAGGGGACCAGGGACCGGGTGGCGCGACCCTTGTCGGCGAAGTTCCGTTCGGCGTGGGCGAGTTCGCGGGCGTGGAACTGGGAGTTGTAGGTGTCGACCGGCGGGAAGTGGGTGAAGACGCGGGTGCCGTCGATGCCCTCCCACCAGAAGGTGTGGTGCGGCATCCGGTCGGTCTGGTTCCACGACAGCTTCTGGGTGAGGAACCACTGCACGCCGGCCAGCCGGGCCAGCTGGGGGAAGGCGGCGGTGTAGCCGAAGGAGTCCGGCAGCCAGATCTCCTCGGTCTCCACCCCCAGCTCCTCCAGGAAGAAGCGTTTGCCGTGGACGAGCTGCCGGGCCAGCGCCTCGCCGCCGGGCATGTTGGCGTCGGACTCCACCCACATCGAGCCGACCGGCGCCCAGTTGCCGGCGCGTACGGCCGCTTTGATGCGCTCCCAGATGTGCGGCTGGTGGTCCCTGACCCAGGCGTACTGCTGCGCCTGGGAGCAGGAGAACAGCAACTCCGGGTACTCCTCGGCGAGTTGGGTGACATTGGCGAAGGTGCGGGACGCCTTGCGCACGGTCTCGCGCAGCGGCCAGAGCCAGGCGGAGTCGATGTGGGCGTGCCCGGTGGCCGACACCCGGTGGGCGCTGGCGGCGGCCGGCCGGCCCAGTACGTCGCCGAGCGCGGCCCGGCCCGCGGCCGCGGTGCCGCCGACGTCGTGCAGATCCAGCGCGTCCAGCATGTCCTCCAGGGCCCGCAGGATCTCGTGCCGGCGCGGACGGTCGGTGGGCAGCTCGTGCATCAGCTCCGACAGCACGTCGATGTCGAGCAGCAGATGCCAGACGTCTTCGTCGAGTACCGCGAGATCCGCCGAGGCGAAGCGGTACAGCGGGCGGTCGGGGGCGGTGCGCACGTCGCCGAGGTCGGTGGGGCGAAAGTCGCGCAGCACCGCCGGGTTCGCGGCGGCCTCCAGCAGCAGCCGCACCTCCTCGCCGCCGCGGGCCGGGGAGGCGACGGGGACATGGCGGTTGCGCGGATGGATGCCCTTGAGGGGCACCCCCTCGGCGTCGTACACCAGGCCCTCCGCCTGGAAGCCCGGCCCGTCGCCGCTGAAGCCGGGGTCGATGACGACCTCCACCCGGCGCCCCGCCCAGTCGTCCGGCACCTCGCCCGCCAGCCGGAACCAGCTCGTCGACCACGGCGGGCCCCACGGTTCGCCGACCGCGAACGGCTCGTACCCGGCCCGCAACGCCTCCTGAACCGGCACGGGTTCTCCCGGCGCATGCCATACGGCGAGCCGCAGCGGCAGCCGCGCGGAGTACTGCGCGGGCCGGACGAACTGCCCCAGCGCCCGCTCCAGGCGCCCCTCCACCAGTAGGCGGTCGTCGTGCACAGCGGCTCCTCACGCTCGTCGTGGACGCATCCGGGCCCGGCCGGACCGACGGCAGGCTCAGGTCAGGCATACCCACCGGAACCCGGCCCGGCGCACCCGGCGCGCGGGTACGGCGAGCGGGCGCCAGGGCGGAAGCATGGCGACTGATCCGATGGGCATGCTGACCGTGAGGCTGTTCGAGACCGGGCGCCGATGTTCGTTGGGGGCGGGGGAGAGAATGCGTCAGCCTGTGCGGCGCGAGGAACGGGACAGACAGCAGGGGAAGACCGAGGGGGTCCGGAGCGGGCCGGTCGCCGCGCGAGCGCCGGGTGTTTTGGAGCGCAAGGTGCGGCATGCGGACCTGCGCGCGGTCGGTGAGGTGCGCCGGGAGCTGCGGCAGTTATTGAGCCGCTGGACCGGCGGCGGCGAGCTCACGGAGGTGGCGACGCTGCTCACCAGCGAATTGGTCACCAACGCCCTGGTGCACGCGGAGGGCGGAGCGGTCGTCACGGCGAGGATCGGCGACCGGCTGCGGGTGGAGGTGCGGGACTGTGCGTCCGGACGCCCCGAGGTGCGCGCGGCGACGGCGGACGGTACGTCCGGCCGGGGGTTGATGCTGGTGCGCTCCTTGGCGGACGCCTGGGGGATACGCACCGAGGGGCTGGGCAAGTGCGTGTGGTTCGAGCTGGGCGGCGGACCGGCCTGACCCGAATGCGGGGGTGTCGGTCGGCGCGGTCCGCCACCGGTCAGCCGAACTGCCGTTCGATCTCGGCGAGTTTCTCCTCGAGGGAGTCCAGACGGGGCAGCGTCTGGGTGTCGTCCTCGGCGGTGAGGTCCACGGCGCGCGGGCCGGCCGAGCCGTCGACGCCGTCGGCGTCAGCGCCCGATACCGCCTTGAGGGCCGGGCGGGAGCGCACGGGCAGTTCTACGGTGGGGAGTGACGGCGGATCACCGGCTATGGCGGAGTCCGGGCCGGCGACCTCCGCGGGGGCCGCCGACGCGGACGTCACTGCCAGTTGCCGGCCGCCGCCCCGGCCAATGCTCCAGGAGCGGTGCCGGTGCTGCCGGTTGATGGCCTTGATGCGGGCCCGGTCGATCTTGCCCTGCTCGCGTCTGCGCAGCCGGCTGAGGTGCTTCTCGCGTCGGTCCTCACGGACCTCCTCGACCGCCTCGTCCAGCGACCGCACGCCTTCCAGCAGCATCAGCGACCAGGCCGCGAAGGTCTCGCGGGGCGCGCGCAGCCAGCGCACGACTCGGATCTGCGGCAGCGGGCGGGGCACCAGGCCCTGCTCGCGCAGCGCCGCCCGCCGGGTCTGCTTGAGCGCCCGGTCGAAGAGGACCGCGGCGGACAGCGACATGCCGGCGAAGAACTGCGGGGCGCCCGCGTGGTCCAGGCCGCGCGGCGCGTGCACCCAGTTGAACCAGGCCGCGGCGCCCGCGAACGTCCACACCAAAAGGCGCGAGCCGAGCGCGGCGTCGCCGTGACTGGCCTCCCGTACGGCCAGGACGGAGCAGAACATCGCCGCGCCGTCGAGCCCGAAGGGCACCAGATACTCCCAGCCCCCGGAGAGGCTGAGGTTTTGCACACCGAAGCCGACCAGCCCGTGGAAGGACAGTGCGGCGGCGACCGCGGCACAGCAGAACAGCAGCAGATAGGAGGCGGAGGCGAAGACGGCCTCCTTGCGGCGGCGGCGCTCCTCGCTGCGCTCCCAGGAGTCGTCGCCGCCCGCCTGGGCGGCGGCGCGCCTGCCGCGTACCACCAGGGCCGCGGCGGCCATGACGGCACCGAGCGCCAGCGCGCCGGGAACCATCCAGTCCAGCGATATGTCCGTGTTTCTCATTGTGGGGATCCCTTGCCTCGGGGTAGGCGATTTCGCGCGACATCCTGGCGGAGTCGGCCCCTCGGACAGGGGGTTTCGGAGCAAGAGAACGCCAAGGAGGTCCGGGGACCGGCGGATCGCGCGTGTCCCGTCGAACTCCCTTGTGGGAGTGGGGAGTCGAGTTCGAATTCGGTGCCCCGAAAGGGGGGTGTGGGGGTCAGCTGGTTGCCGTGAGGCGCGTGATGCGATCCGCGTCGCAGGTACGCGGACAGGTGACGCAGGTGTCCTCGGGGCGCAGTGTGTAGAACATGCAGCAGCTGGCGCGGTCCCGGGTCGGCAGCGCCTCGCCGTTCGGGCCGGTCAGCGTGCGGAACCCGGCGCCGCCCACGTACGGCGCGGTGGCGCCCGGCAGCAGCAGCTCCAGTTCGGCCACCGCCCGCTGCTCCTCGCCCAGCAGGTGCCCCAGGTACCAGAGCCCCTCGACGATCTCGTCGGACGCCATGCCCCACAGCGCCCGCGGCCCGCGCCGCATCCGGGAGCGGAAACCTTCCAGCACGGGTTCGAGGTGCCCGGCCACCGCGGCCCGCACCTCCGCGCGCAGCGCTTCCTCGTCCGCGACGACCCGGGCGCCGGGCAGCGCCGCCGCGGGATCGCCCGGAAGGCACCCGAAGGAGTCGAGGCGTACCGCCATCCGGCCCAGCTCGCGCTGGAAGGAGACGTCCTGCACGGGCAGCACCGGGACCCGGCGGTGCAGGAACCAGGGGACGGTGATCAGCAGGCAGGCCGGCCAGGCGTAGCGGTGCAGCGCGAAGCTGGCGATCACGTCGTCGCGGGCGCGCTGTCCGTAGTCCCGCTGGATCTGGGCGTCGTCCCAGGCGAGGAAGGTGTCGAGGGCCTCACCGCCGGCCGCGAGCCCGGCCGCGCCCACCCAACCGTCGCCGGTGGGCGGGGCGGACTCCCAGGCGGTCACCTGCAGACCGGGGAAGACCTCGAAGAGCCGGGCGTAGGCATCGGCGACGGGGTGGGCGGCGAGTGGGGCGGCGAGGGCAGAAGTCATGCGGGAGACCACCGAATCGCGATCGTTAGCAGGTAAGCCTTACCTTATCCGAAGACTGTACCCGCGCCCGCGGAAAGCCAGTCCTGCCCGCCCGACCGCGCGCGGGGATCCGGCGCCCGGATTTGCACTGCGGCCGAGGCCGCCTATGGTGCTGGGAACGTCAGGAGGGACCGTCATGGAGCAGGGCACCGCGGAGCAGCGGCCGCGCGCACGGGCCTGGGTGCCCGCGCAGCCCGGCTCCGCCGCGCCCCGGCGGCACTCCGTCCGCGGCCAGGTGCTGGCCGCGCTGCGCCAGGCGCTGGCCGGCGGGGAGCTGAACCCCGGCGAGGTCTACTCCGCGCCCGCGCTCGCCGAGCGCTACGGCGTCTCCGCGACCCCGGTCCGTGAGGCGATGCAGCAGCTGGCCGGCGAGGGCGCCGTCGAGGTGGTGCCCAACCGCGGCTTCCGGGTCGCCGAGCGCAGCGCCCGCGACCTCGCCGAGCTGGCAGAGGTCCGCGCCATGCTGGAGGTGCCCGCGATCGTCCGGCTGGCCCGGGCGCTGCCCCCGGAGCGCTGGGAGGAGCTGCGCCCGCTGGCCGCCGCGGGTGTCGCGGCCGCCGCCCGCGGGGACCGGGCGGGCTACGCCGAGGCCGACCACTCCTTCCACCACGCGGTGATCTCGCTCACCGGAAACCGCCGGCTCACCGAGGTCACCGGAGATCTGCTGCGGCGCACCCACTGGGCGGGTCCCGGCGGGCTGCGGCGGCGCACGGCCGAGCTGCTGGCCGACGCCTCCGAGCACACGGCGCTGCTCGACGCCCTGATCGCGCAGGAGTACGTGGTGGCCGAACGGATCGCCCGCGAGCACGTCTCGGCGGCGCGCCACCCGCACTGAACCGGTCCGGAAGCCCCCTCCCCCCGCGCCGCAGTCGGCGGCCCGCTCCGGCGCCACAGCACGCAGACCACCCGTACGGCGTGCGCGTACGGGTGGCCACGAGGCCCGGTGGCCGCGGCTCAGCGCGGCAGCAGCTCCGCCAGGGGGACGGCCGCCACCTCGGCGGCGGGCCGGGACAGGTACAGATCGGCGTGGTAGTAGCCGTCGGACTCCTTGCCCGCGATGGACAGGCCGCGCCCGGCGAGCGCCTCGAACGCCGCCCGGCGCTCATTGCCGTCCGCGAACCGCCGCTGGCGGAACGTGCGTGTGGTGAGTTTCTCCGTCACCAGGCCGGCGCGGGCCAGCAGCGCGGAGACGGGCCGGTAGGACACCTCGCGCAGGACGAACGCGGCGACCCAGGGCGGCGAGGTCATGCAGTCGAAGAGCCGCCCGAAGGTGCGGGCGGTGATGTAGCCGACGCCGCCGGTGACGGTGATCAGATCGGTGCCGGCCAGGGTACGCCGCAGTGCCGGGCTCGGCTCGTCGACTTCGAGGTTCTCCGCGAAGCCGTGGTCGAGCAGGCCGACCGCGCGCGCGTAGTCGACCGCGTTCCCGGCCGCGTCGAGGCCGGTCACCCGCACTGCTTCGTCGCGCCGCCGAGTGGCGAAGAACGTTCGGTCCGCTTCGATGAGTTGGCGGGTCGTCGGGACGTCGGGGCGGTACCGCGTGTAGCGGTTGTAGAGGTCGGCGAGGGACAGCCGGTGGTTCAGCAGGGCCGCGTTGACCCCGTATGAGCAGCACAGGTCCACCACGTTCAGTGGGGGGCGGTCGCTGCGGTGCCGCTGCAGGATCTCGGTCACGGCGCGGAACACCGCCTGCCCGTGGTGCGGAATCTGGTAGTCCAGGGGTTGCAGTGTGGTGAAGTACCGACGGGGATCAGGGCAGTTGTAGATCGCCTCGAAATCCGCCTTGCCCCAGTCGGTTCCGGCGGTCGTCTTGGTCACTCCTGCGGTCATGGATCGCCTCCATACAGGATCTGTGAAGGGGGAGGTCCCGCTGGTCCCGGACCAGCATCCAGTGCCCACCGTCGCGTCACAGTGCGACTTGCGGCCATTCTCGGGGCCTGTGGGGCGTAATGGGGCGGCACTGCCCTCGGGCCTCCGCTCATCGTCCCACCTCCCGGTTCGCTCGGCGCGTCGAAGCCGGGACGGCGGGGGGACCGTCGTGCCCCGGCCGATCCGCAGCGGGGACCGTCGGTTTCCGGCCATTCGACGGAGAACGTGGCATGGCCGACGGCGGGGGGTTGACGGCGAGCAGGTGGCGGCGCCATGACGCGCGCGCACGAACGCGGCCAACCACCCCCGGAGCGGGAGTGGTTGGCCGTGTGGGTGAGCGATCGCCGGCGGCGCGTCAGGTCGCGGCCGCAGCCGTGGACAGATGGTCGGCGAGCCAGGTGGGGACGCCGCCCATGAGGCGGAAGAGCCGGGCGGCCTCGGCGCGCAACCGGACCGCGTCGCCCTCCGGCGCCGCGTCCGCCAGCGCGGCGAGGGCCGGAGCCGTGCCGACGAGGAAGCCCAGTTCCTCGCGGATCCGCAGCGACTCGGCGAAGCCGTGCCGGGCCTCCGTCAGCTCGCCGTCACGCAGCGCGAGTCCTGCCAGGTGGCGCCAGGTGAAGGAGAGCAGCAGGGCGTCGCCCTGCGCGGTGGCGCCGGCGTGTGCGCGGCGGTAGGCGGCGCGGGCCGCGTCCGGGCTGTCGGCGACGTGCTCGGCCATCAGCCCGCGGCGGAAGTCCAGCAGCGGCCGGCCGGCCGCGGTGGGGGCGAGCAGCGCGGCGGCCCGGCCGAGCGCCGAACGTGCCTCGTCGGCCCGGTCCCGTACGCCCAGGACCGTGGCGGCGTACGCGAGGTGGCCGCGTTCGCAGGCCGCGCCGCCCCGCTCGTCGTCGTCACCGGCCAGTGCCTCGGCGGTGCGCAGCGCGTCCTCGGCCTCGGCCCAGCCGGTGGCGGTGAACATGCAGCGCTCCACCAGGAGCGCGGCGCGGCGCAGTGCGGAGGGGGCGTGCCGGACGGAGTGCGGTTCCAGGAGCGCGGCCGCGTCGCACCAGCAGCCGCGGGAGCGCAGCCGCCAAACGGCGCGGTCGAGGGGGTCGTCCCCCTCGACCGTTCTGGCTGCCGGTACTTCCGGTACGGGTGCCGGTCCCGGTACCACCGTCGGCACCGAATCCGCAGAACTGACCGGATCCGTGGATTCCGCGGATCCTGGCATGGCGGTATCCGCCACGTTGCCCTCCCCGAGCGCGCCATTGAGCTGGAAATTGGAAGCCGTGCGCGCATCTCAGCACGAATTCCGCAGCGGGGCCAAGGGGGTGGGTGAATGTTTTCACAATCACTCATGGGGTGGTCGCGGCCGCCCGCGCAGCGCTGATCGGCCGTGCCGCGCCGCGCCGCGTCGGGTGCCCCCTTGCGCGCCGTTGACGCGATGCCGCCCGATCGGATGAACGCGAAGGGCGGATCTCCGCCGTCCGGCGACGGGATCCGCATCGCTCTTCCGCCCGGGGGACGCCCGGGGCGGCGTCCCGCGGGTGCTCAGCTCATCCGCAGCGCGAGGAAGAAGTCGAGCTTGTCCTCCAGCCGGGACAGATCGCGGCCGGTGAGCTGCTCGATCCGGCCCACCCGGTAGCGGAGCGTGTTGACGTGCAGGTGGAGACGGGTGGCGCAGCGGGTCCAGGAGCCGTCGCAGTCCAAGAACGCCTCCAGCGTGGGGATCAGCTCGGCGCGGTGCCGGCGGTCGTAGTCGCGCAGCGGGTCCAGGAGGCGGGCGGTGAAGGCCCGGCGGACGTCGTCCGGCACGAACGGCAGCAGCAGGACGTGCGAGGCCAGCTCCTCGTGCCCGGCGGCGCAGACCCGGCCCGGACGGGCGGCGGCGACCCGGCGGGCGTGCCGGGCCTCCTCCAGGGCGCCGCGCAGCCCCTCCGCCGAGTGCACCGAGGCGCTCACCCCGACCGTCAGCCGCCCGTCGTCCGCCAGACCGCGGCCCAGCGGCTCCTGGACGGCGCGGAGCAGCTCCTCGGCGTGCAGACCGGCCGCCGAGGAGTCCCCGGACTCGTCCGGGACGGGCAGCGGCACCAGCGCCACCGCCTCGTCGCCGGTGTGTGCCACGGCGATCCGGTCGGAGGGCTCCGGACCGAAGGTGCCCGGGTCCACCAGCATCTCCTCCAGCAGCGTCTGCGCCACCGGCCCGCCGGGGACGTCGCCGCCCTCCCACTCGACCCGGGCCACCACGATCTGCCAGTGCGGGGCGGTGCCCAGACCGGGCAGCAGCACCGGGGCCGCCACCCGCAGCCGGGCCGCGATCTCGGCGGGCGGCGCGCCGGTCTGGACCAGCTCCAGCACCTCCTGGGCCAGCCGCCGGCGGACCGTACGGGCGGCGTCGCGCCGGTCGCGTTCCACGGCGATCAGCTGGGTGACGCCGTGCAGCAGGTCCAGGCGCTCCGCTGGCCAGTCCCCGGCGTCCGCCTCGACGGCCAGCAGCCAGTCGCTCAGCAGCGTCTGGCGCAGGTCACGGCCCTCGTAGCGGATCGGGAAGAGCGAGTAGGTGGCGCCGCCGAGGGCGACCCGGTGGGGGCCGCGGCGGCCGGTGCGGGCGGCGGCCAGATGCTCGCCCGCGAGCCGGGCGGCCAGCTCACCGGACAGCTCCGGCCCGGAGTCCGCCAGCGTGGAGCCGGCGATCTGCCGGCCCGTGGGGGAGAGCACCCAGGCCCGCAGGTCCAGGTCGGAGCCCAGCAGGTCCAGCACCACCTCCGGGCCGCCGCCGGCGGGGCCCGAGGTCATCAGGCGGCGGTGGCGGTCCACCACGGCCGCCAGGTCACCGGCCCGCTCGCTGGAGACCTGGCGTACGACGTGCTCGGTGATCGAGGCGAACGAGACCGCCTCCTCGACCGAGAACAGCGGCAGTCGGTGCCGGGCGCAGGCCTGCACGAGGTCGTCCGGGATCGCGCCCAGCTCGGCCTCGCCCGCCGCGAGCCCGGCGACGTTGGCCGCGGCCAGGATGCGGACGAACCGCTCGGAGTCCTCCGGCTCGCGGCGCCAGGCCAGGCCGGTCAGCACCAGCTCCCCGCCGGAGAGGTACCGACTGGGGTCGCGCAGGTCCGTGGTCATCACGCCGCGGACAGTGCGGTCCAGTTCGTCCTCGCCGCCGAGCAGCCGAAGGCCGAGAATGTGGGTGTCCAGGAGTGCGCGGAGCCGCATGACCTCGCCCGCCGTTCTTTGCTGTCTGGTGTTGCCGGTGGAATGCCGCGAGGTTTCAGAGCCTCGTCTTTCGTTCGAATCTACAAGACAGGTGGCTTGGCCAGCCAACCGCTTCATGGTTTCGGTGACTGCACCGGGTGGGGCCGCTGAGCGTTCACTAAGCCCAACGGCGTTAACAAGACATGAACAGCTTGACGGAGACCAGGGCCGGCGCCCGCTCCCCGAGCAACGAATGACCGATTTCGCAGAAGAGGCCAACCATGGACTTCCTTCGCCCCGCCAGCTGGGAGGAGGCGCTCGCCGCTAAGGCCGAGCACCCCACCGCTGTGCCCATCGCGGGCGGTACGGACGTGATGGTCGAGATCAATTTCGACCACCGCCGCCCCGAGTACCTGCTCGACCTGAACCGCATCGGTGACCTGAGCGAGTGGGAGGTCGGAGAGAAGACCGTACGCCTGGGCGCCTCCGTTCCCTACACCCAGATCATGGAGAACCTGCGGGCCGAGCTGCCGGGCCTGGCCCTGGCGTCGCACACGGTCGCCTCCCCGCAGATCCGCAACCGCGGCGGCGTCGGCGGCAACCTCGGCACCGCCTCCCCGGCCGGCGACGCGCACCCCGCGCTGCTCGCCTCCGGCTGCGAGGTCGAGGCCGAGTCCGTGCGCGGCCGCCGCATGATCCCGATCGACGACTTCTACCTCGGCGTCAAGCGCAACGCGCTGGAGCCCGACGAGCTGATCCGCGCGGTGCATCTGCCCAAGGCCGACGGACCGCAGCAGTTCTCCAAGGTCGGCACCCGCAACGCCATGGTCATCGCGGTCTGCGCGTTCGGTATCGCGCTGCACCCCGAGACCCGCACGGTGCGCACCGGCATCGGCTCGGCCGCGCCCACCCCCGTACGGGCCCGCGAGGCGGAGGACTTCCTCGCCGCGGCGCTGGAGGAGGGCGGCTTCTGGGAGTCCGGCGCCCCGATCCCGCCGTCCGTCGCCAAGCAGTTCGCGCAGCTCGCCTCCGGCGCCTGCAACCCGATCGACGATGTGCGCGGCAGCGCCAAGTACCGACGGCACGCGGTCGGCATCATGGCGCGCCGCACCCTCGGCTGGACCTGGGAGTCCTTCCGCGGAAACGAGAGGAGCGCACAGTGCGCGTGACATTCACCGTCAACGGCCGCCAGCAGGAGGCCGACGACGTCTGGGAAGGCGAGAGCCTGCTGTACGTCCTCCGCGAGCGGATGGGCCTGCCGGGTTCGAAGAACGCCTGTGAGCAGGGCGAGTGCGGTTCTTGTACGGTCCGCCTGGACGGCGTGCCGGTGTGCTCCTGCCTCGTCGCCGCCGGCCAGGTCGAGGGTCGCGAGGTGGTGACCGTCGAGGGTCTGGCGGACTTCGCCAAGCAGCGTGCGGAGCACGGGGGCTGCGGCACCGGAGCGTGCGGCACCACCCTCCAGGACGCCCAGCAGTGGTCGGCGCACGGGTCCGACAGCGGGCTCCGCCCGCGGGCAACCGACTCCCAGACCGGCGAGGGTGGCGAACTCTCCCCGATCCAGCAGGCGTTCATCGACGCCGGCGCGGTCCAGTGCGGCTTCTGCACCCCGGGCCTGCTCGTCGCGGCGGACGAGATGCTGGAGCGCAACCCGCAGCCGACCGACGCGGACATCCGCGAGGCGCTGTCCGGCAACCTCTGCCGCTGCACCGGTTACGAGAAGATCCTGGACGCCGTCCGTCTCGCGGCCGCGCGCCAGGACCGTCAAGGACTCCAGGAAGGCGTGGTCTGAGCATGGGATCCACACGTACGACCGGAGCCCCCACCAAGATCACCCAGGGCTCCCAGACCAAGGGCGGCATCGGCGAGTCGACGCTGCGCCCCGACGGCACCCTGAAGGTCACCGGCGAGTTCGCGTACTCCTCGGACATGTGGCACGAGGACATGCTGTGGGGCTTCACGCTCCGCTCCACCGTCGCGCACGCCGAGATCGTCTCCATCGACACCTCCGAGGCGCTGGCCCAGTCCGGCGTCTACGCGGTGCTGACGTACGACGACCTGCCGACCTCGATCAAGAACTACGGCCTGGAGATCCAGGACACCCCGGTGCTCGCGCACGGCAAGGTCCGCCACCACGGTGAGCCGGTGGCCCTGGTCGCGGCCGACCACCCGGAGACGGCGCGACGCGCGGCCGCCAAGATCAAGATCGAGTACAAGGAGCTGCCCGTCGTCACCGACGAGGCCTCCGCGACCGCCGACGGTGCGCCGCTGCTCCACGAGGGCCGCGACGACCACCACGCCGGGCACGTCCCGCACCCCAACATCGTCCACCGCCAGCCGATCGTCCGCGGCAACGCCGACGAGGCCGCCAAGAAGGCCGATGTCATCGTCTCCGGCGAGTACGTCTTCGGCATGCAGGACCAGGCCTTCCTCGGCCCGGAGTCCGGCCTCGCGGTGCCCGCCGAGGACGGCGGGGTGGACCTCTACATCGCCACCCAGTGGCTGCACTCCGACCTGCGCCAGATCGCCCCGGTCCTCGGCCTGCCCGAGGACAAGGTGCGGATGACGCTCTCCGGCGTCGGCGGCGCGTTCGGCGGCCGCGAGGACCTGTCGATGCAGATCCACGCCTGCCTGCTCGCGCTGCGCACGAACAAGCCGGTCAAGATCGTCTACAACCGCTTCGAGTCCTTCTTCGGGCACGTCCACCGGCACCCGGCGAAGCTCTGGTACGAGCACGGCGCCACCAAGGACGGCAAGCTCACGCACATGAAGTGCCGGATCGTGCTGGACGGCGGGGCCTACGCCTCCGCGTCCCCGGCCGTGGTCGGCAACGCCGCCTCGCTGTCGGTGGGCCCGTACGTGATCGACGACGTCGAGATCGAGGCCGTCGCGCTCTACACCAACAACCCGCCCTGTGGCGCGATGCGCGGCTTCGGCGCGGTCCAGGCGTGCTTCGCCTACGAGGCGCAGATGGACAAGCTGGCCGCCAAGCTGGGCATCGACCCGGTCGAGCTGCGCCAGCTCAACGCCATGGAGCAGGGCACGATCATGCCGACCGGGCAGCCGGTCGACTCGCCGGCGCCGGTCGCCGAGATCCTGCGCCGCATCAAGGCCCGCCCGCTGCCGCCCGAGCGCCAGTGGGAGTCCAGCGAGGGCGCCGACGTCCGTCAGCTGCCCGGCGGCCTGTCCAACACCACCCACGGCGAAGGCGTCGTACGCGGCGTCGGCTACGCGGTCGGCATCAAGAACGTCGGCTTCTCCGAGGGCTTCGACGACTACTCCACCGCCAAGGTGCGCATGGAGGTCATCGGCGGCGAGCCGGTCGCCACCGTGCACACCGCGATGGCGGAGGTCGGCCAGGGCGGTGTCACCGTCCACGCGCAGATCGCCCGCACGGAGCTGGGCGTCACGCAGGTGACGATCCACCCCGCCGACACCCAGGTGGGCAGCGCCGGTTCGACGTCCGCGTCGCGTCAGACCTACGTCACCGGCGGCGCCGTCAAGCACTCCTGCGAGCTGGTCCGCGAGAAGGTCCTGGAGATCGGCCGCCGCAAGATGGGCACCTACCACCCGGCGTGGGCCACCGCCGAGCTCCTCCTGGAGGGCGGCAAGGTCGTCACCGACGGCGGCGAGGTCCTCGCCGACCTGGTGGACGTGCTCGAAGGCGAGAGCGTCGAGATCGAGGCCGAGTGGCGCCACCGGCCCACCGAGGCCTTCGACCTGGTCACCGGCCAGGGCAACGGCCACGTCCAGTACTCCTTCGCGGCCCACCGCGCGGTCGTGGAGGTGGACACCGAGCTGGGCCTGGTCAAGGTCATCGAGCTCGCCGTGGCCCAGGACGTCGGCAAGGCGCTCAACCCGCTGTCCGTCGTCGGCCAGATCCAGGGTGGTACCACCCAGGGCCTGGGCGTGGCGGTCATGGAGGAGATCATCGTCGACCCCAAGACCGCGAAGGTGCGCAACCCCTCCTTCACGGACTACCTCATCCCCACGATCCTCGACACCCCGACCATCCCGGTCGATGTGCTCGAACTCGCCGACGAGCACGCCCCCTACGGGCTGCGCGGCATCGGCGAGGCCCCGACCCTGTCGTCCACCCCGGCCGTCCTCGCGGCGATCCGGAACGCGACGGGGCTGGAGCTCAACAAGACGCCGGTGCGTCCCGAACACCTCACCGGCACATAAGGAGCCGTCCGGGGGGATCCCCCCGGACCCCGGCCTCCGGGCGGTGTGCGTCAGGGGTGTCCCTGTCCGTCCTCCTCCGTGTACCGCCCGGAGCCCAACCCCGCACCACGCAGTCGCTGCTGTCCCCCACACAGCCAGCACCCCGTTCGTCTCGGGCCGTCCCCCGGGTCGTGCAGCCGAAGATCCATCCCAAATCTCGCATCCCCCCTCGCGAGTGCCCCTGTGAACCTTGGGAGTTAGGCACCATGACCCAGCAGTCCACTGAGCCGAGGACCACGGCGGAAGACGCGGGCGACGGCTCGCGCCAGCCCGCCGGCCGGTCCTGGCTCGACCGGTACTTCCACATCTCCGACAGAGGATCCACCGTCGGCCGCGAGGTGCGTGGCGGAGTCACCACCTTCATGGCGATGGCGTACATCGTCCTCCTGAACCCGGTCATCCTGACCACGACCAAGGACATCACCGGCGCCACGCTCAGCGCCGCCCAGGTGACCACGGCGACCGCCCTGGCCGCCGCCGTCACCACGATCGTCATGGGCTTCCTGGGCAATGTGCCCCTGGCGCTGGCCGCCGGCCTGAGCGTCTCCGCGGTGATGTCGTTCCAGGTCGCCCCGCAGATGACCTGGGACAACGCCTGGGCGATGTGCATCATCTACGGCGGCGTGATCGTGCTGCTGGTCGTCACCGGCCTGCGTGAACTGATCATGAACGCCATCCCGTTGCCGCTCAAGCACGCGATCACCATGGGTATCGGCCTGTTCGTCTGCCTGATCGGCCTGGTCCAGGCGGGCTTCGTCACCTCGATGCCCGGCCCGGGCGGCCTCGCCGGCGCCAAGCCGATCCAGCTCGGCACCGCCGACATGCTCACCGGCTGGCCCGTCCTGTGCTTCGCCTTCACCGTGCTGCTGATCTTCCTGCTGCAGGTCCGCAAGGTCCCCGGCGCGATCCTCATCGGCATCGTCGGCGGTACGGTCTTCGCCGCGCTCGTCCACCAGTTCGCCGGGCTGACGGTCAAGGACTGGGGCGGCCGCAACGCACCGGTGATCTCCGGTTCCGTCGTCTCCACCCCCGACTTCGGGCTGCTGGGTCACGTCTCCTTCAGCGGGCTGGGCGACGTCGGCGGGATCACCATCGGCGTCATCGTCTTCACCCTCGTCCTGGCCGGCTTCTTCGACGCCATGGGCACGATCATCGGCATCGGCCAGCAGGCCAACCTCGCCGACAAGGACGGCAAGATGCCGGGCCTGAACAAGGCCCTGGCCATCGACGGCGCCGGTGGCATGGTCGGCGGTCTGACCGGCGCCTCGGGCCAGACCGTGTTCGTCGAGTCCACCGCGGGCGTCGGCGACGGCGCACGCACCGGCTTCGCCAGCGTCATCACCGGACTGGGCTTCGCGCTGTGCCTGTTCTTCACCCCGTTGGCGCAGGTCATCCCCACTCAGGTGGCGGCCGCGGCCCTGGTGGTGATCGGCTCGATGATGCTGACCAACGCCAAGCACATCAACTGGGACGACCCGGCGACCTCCATCCCGGTGTTCCTGACGACGGTCCTGATGCCGTTCACGTACTCCATCACCGCGGGCATCGCGGCCGGCGTCATCGCGCACGTCGCCATCAAGGCCGTCCAGGGCAAGTGGCGCGAGCCCGGCTGGCTGATGTGGGTGCTCTCCCTGGTGTTCCTGGCCTACTTCTCGCTCAACCCGATCGAGAGCTGGCTGGGCGTGCACCACTGATCCGCCTCTCCACTCATCCGCAATCCGTAAGGAGACCGACATGCTGGACATCGCCGAAGAGCTGCACCGGTGGGTCGAGCAGGGCCGCGAGTTCGCGGTGGCCACCGTGGTGGCCACCAACGGCAGCGCACCCCGCCAGCCCGGAGCCGCCCTCGCCGTCGACGCCGACGGTACGGCGATCGGGTCGGTCTCCGGAGGATGCGTGGAGGGCGCGGTCTACGAACTGTGCCAGGAGGCGCTGCGCACCGGTGAGCCGGTCGTGGAGCGCTTCGGGTACAGCGACGAGGACGCCTTCGCCGTCGGCCTGACCTGCGGCGGCATCATCGACATCCTCGTCCAGCCGGTACGGACGAGCGTCCCGCGCCCCGCAGGTGACAGCGGCGGCGCGGGGAAGTCGGCGGAGCACACCGCCGACACGCTCGCCGCCGCGCTGACCGCCGCCGCATCGGGCGGGGCGGCGGCCCTCGCCCGGGTCGTCCAGGGCCCCGCCGAGCTGCTCGGCAAGGCCCTGCTCGTCCGCCCCGACGGCGGGCACACCGGCACCCTCGGCGGCCACCCGGGGCTCGACCACACCGTGGTCGAGGAGACCCGTGCCCTGCTCGACGCCGGACGCACCGCCACCTTGGAGATCGGCGCGGAGGGCTCGCGGTGCGGCAGCCCCGTCGTCCTCCTCGTCGAATCCTCCGTGCCCGCGCCCCGCATGATCGTCTTCGGCGCCATCGACTTCGCCTCCGCGCTGGTCAAGGTCGGCAAGTTCCTCAACTACCACGTCACGGTCTGCGACGCCCGGCCCGTCTTCGCCACCCGGACCCGCTTCCCCGACGCCGACGAGATCGTCGTCGACTGGCCGCACCGCTATCTGGACTCGCAGGAACTCGACTCCCGCACGGTGCTGTGCGTGCTCACCCACGACGCCAAGTTCGACGTCCCGCTGCTGGAGCGCGCCCTCAGACTCCCGGTCGCCTACGTCGGCGCCATGGGCTCGCGCCGCACCCACCTGGACCGTCAGCAGCGGCTGCGCGACGTCGGCCTGACCGAGCTGGAGGTCAACCGCCTGCGCTCGCCCATAGGCCTCGACCTCGGCGCGCGCACCCCCGAGGAGACCGCCCTGTCCATCGCCGCCGAGATCGTCGCCAACCGCCGCGGCGGCACCGGTGCTCCGCTGACCGGTGCCCACACACCCATCCACCACGACACGGCCCGGCCGGTGGGGCGGATCGGGTCGGTGGCCTGAGGGCCAGACCGGGGAGCTCCACCGCCCCGGACCATCGGAGGGCGTCGCCGCGGGCGGCGCCCTCCGTCGTTCTCCGAGGGCCCGCCTCCGCAGACGGAATCTTGACCAAAAGGATGAGAGGCCACTTGAGGGGATATGGCAGGATACGGAGTTGACGGCGCCCTCTGAGAGGCGCCCGGCAATGTCCGCGCGAGCAGGGAGGTGATCGGGATGAGTCCCGAAGGAAGTCCTTGCCGCAGCGTGGCAGTGAGCTGACCTCAGTTTCTCTTCGAGCGGGTCCCTCGGGGCGGTGTGCTGCCCTCCGAGGCTGCTCCGCTGTGTGCCCTCACCTTTGACACCAGGGTGTCGAGCTCCGTCCGAGCCGCCCTGTTCCCTTTTCCGCATTCTTCGCGCGGGGCCGCCGAGGCCTGCCGAAAAACGGTCGGTGATATTCCCGGCCGTCCTGTCGAACGACGTCCGCGGTGAGCGCTGCATTTCCGCGTCGCGCATTCCCGCCTTCCCGAATTCCCGCATCCGGGTACGGCGGAATACGGACGGCCGTCGTGCGGCGATTCGGCCTGCCGTCATGCCCTCCCGCGCGCTCGGAGGTTATGCCATGACCCGACTGCTCACCCCTCAGAAGCTCGCTCCGCCGAGCCACCGCCCGCGCCGGGACCGCCGGGCCGCCGAACCGGCCGCGCGGACCCGGCAGGTCGCCGCCCGGCTCGCCGAGGCCGCCCGCCGCCCCGCCGACCAGGTCCTGGCGGACCTGCGGAGCACGCCCGGCGGCCTGTCGCACGGCATGGCCCTGGGCCGCCTGGCGCGCGACGGCGGCAACGTGATCGCGCCGGAGCCCGCCGCGCGCTGGTACGCCCGGCTCGGCCGGGCCTTCGGCAACCCCTTCGTCCTCGTGCTCGCGGTACTGGTCACCGTCATGTACGCGCAGTGGCTGCGGGTCGCCGACGAGGAGCCGTTCGACCCGAAGATCGCGATCCTCGGTGCGATGGTGCTGATCAGCGTCGGGCTGCGGTGCCGGCAGGAGCGGCGCGCCGGGGGCTCCGCCGCCGCGCTGCGCGCCCTGGTCACCACGACGACCACGGTCCAACGGCTGGCCGGCCACGGACGGCTGCCCACGACCCTGGAGATCCCGATGGACGGCGTGGTGCGCGGCGACCTCGTCAAGCTGGCCGCCGGCGACCTCGTCCCCGCCGACCTGCGGCTGCTGACCGCAAAGGACCTGATGGTCAGTCAGGCCGCGCTGACCGGCGAGTCGCTGCCGGTCGCCAAGGCCGACACCCGGCTGCTCGACGACGGCCGACGTGAGACCCGCGACCCGGTCGAGGCCGACAACCTCGCCCTGACGGGCACCTCGGTGACCTCCGGCACCGCCACCGGCGTCGTCGTCGCCACCGGCGCACACACCTACTTCGGCTCCATGGCGACCGCGCTGACCGGCGAGCGCCCGGAGACCGGCTTCGACATCGGAGTGAAGAAGGTCAGCCTGCTGCTGATCCGCTTCATGCTGGTCATGGTCCCCGTCGTCTTCCTGGTCAACGGGCTCACCAAGGGCGACTGGGCCGAGGCGTTCACCTTCGCGGTCGCGGTCGCCGTCGGGCTCACCCCGGAGATGCTGCCGATGGTCGTCACCACCAACCTGGCGCGCGGCGCGGTGGCGATGGCCCGGCGCAAGGTCGTCGTCAAGCGCCTCAACGCCATCCAGGACCTGGGCGCCATGGACGTGCTGTGCACGGACAAGACCGGGACGCTGACCGAGGACCGCATCGTCCTCGACCGCTACCTCGACGTCCACGGCGAGGCCGACGGCGAGGTCCTCGAATACGCCTACCTCAACAGCCACTTCCAGACCGGGCTGCGCAACCTGCTCGACCGGGCCGTCGTCGACCGGATGCACGAGGCCGAGGAGGTCGTCGTCGACGCCCGCTTCACCCTGGTCGACGAGGTCCCCTTCGACTTCGCGCGCCGGCGGATGTCGGTGGTGCTGCGCCGCAACGACCCCTCGGGACCGGCCGGCGAACACATCATGGTCACCAAGGGCGCGGTCGAGGAGGTGCTCGCCCTGTGCGACCGTGCGGCCGACGGCGGCCGCCGTACGGAGCTGACCGACGCCCTGCGCCGTCGCGCCCTGGCCA
The DNA here is from genome assembly GCF_042749045.1 of Streptomyces sp. NPDC059008. NCBI lineage: Bacteria > Bacillati > Actinomycetota > Actinomycetes > Kitasatosporales > Streptomycetaceae > Streptomyces > Streptomyces sp. NPDC059008. Next base: position 63,722 of record NZ_JBHYJC010000030.1, read on the forward strand.
CCGCACAGGAGCACAACCGGCAGGGGCTGCGGGTGCTGGCCGTGGCGATGCGCACCCTGCCCGCCGAGCGCGACACCTACCGCGTCGCCGACGAGGACGAGCTGACCCTGATCGGCTTCCTGGCCTTCCTCGAACCGCCGAAGCGGGACGCCGCGCAGGCGCTGCGGGCGCTGTCCGACAGCGGCATCGCGGTCAAGGTCGTCACCGGCGACAACGAACGGGTGGCCGCCCGGGTCTGCGCGGAGGTCGGCATCGATGCCGGCACCGCCGTCACCGGCGCCGAGATCGAGCGGCTCGACGACGCCGAACTCCTCGAACTGGCCCGCACCACCACACTGTTCGCCAAGACCGGCCCCGCCCAGAAGGCCCGGATCGTACGGGCGCTGAAGGCCGACGGGCACACCGTCGGGTTCCTCGGCGACGGCATCAACGACGCCGCGGCCCTGCGCGACGCCGATGTCGGCATCTCCGTCGACACCGCGGTCGACATCGCCAGGGAGTCCGCCGACGTCATCCTCCTGGACAAGGACCTGACCGTCCTCGAACAGGGCGTTCGGCGCGGCCGGCTCACCTTCGGCAACACCATCAAGTACCTCAAGATGACGGCCTCCTCGAACTTCGGGAACGTCTTCTCGGTGCTGGTCGCCTCCGCGTTCATCCCCTTCCAGCCGATGCTCGCCATACAGCTGCTCGTACAGAACCTGCTCTACGACATCTCCCAACTGGCCACGCCCTGGGACCGGATGGACCGCGACTACCTGCGTACGCCGCGTACCTGGGACGCCCGCGGCATCGGCCGTTTCATGCTCGTCCTCGGGCCGACCAGCTCGCTCTTCGACCTCACCACCTTCCTGCTGATGTGGCATGTCTTCCGGGCCGACTCCGAGGCCCACCAGGCGCTGTTCCAGTCCGGCTGGTTCGTCGAGGGGCTGCTGACCCAGACGCTCGTGGTCCACATGCTGCGCACCCGGCGGGTTCCGTTCCTGCAGTCCCGGGCCACCCTTCCGGTGGCGGTGATGACGGTGCTGATCATGTCCGTCGGGCTGTATCTGCCGTTCTCGCCGCTGGCCGGTGCGCTCGGCATGCAGGCACTGCCGATGAGCTACTTCCCGTGGCTGATCGCGACCCTGGCGGCGTACTGCCTGCTCACCCAGGGCGTGAAGAGCTGGTACGTGCGCCGGTTCCACGACTGGCTGTGAGGGCGGCACGGGGAGGCCGGCCCCAGGGGGTGTCTCTTCAGGCTGATCCACCGAGATCGAAGAGACGCCCCCTTGCGGACCGGACTCGTCCGCAAGGGCCGCTACCGTCGTCGCCATGACGCAGCGCCGCACCTCCCCCCTGCTCACCGCCCGCGCCCTCGGCCGAGCCACCCTGGAGCGCCAACTCCTGCTCCGCCGCAGCGAGACGGGGGTACTCGACGCCGTCGAGCGGCTGCTCGGCCTCCAGGCCCAGGCGCCGCGCCCGCCCTACCACGCGCTCGCCGCCCGGCTGGCCGACTTCCGGCCGCAACAGCTGTCCGACCTCCTGGAGACCCGGCAGGCCGTCCGCATCTCCGCGATGCGCTCCACCATCCACCTGGTCAGCGCTCGCGACGCCCGGCTGCTGCGCCCGCTGCACCAGCCGGTGCACGACCGCGTCCTGCGCGGCAACTTCGCCCGGCAGCTGGGCGGCGTCGACCTGGACCGGCTGGCCGACCTCGCCCGCACGCTCGTCGACCAGCAGCCGCTGACGTTCCAGGAGCTGGGGGAGCGGCTCCAGGAGGAGTGGCCGCGGCACGAGGGCCGGTCGCTGGCCCTCGCCGCCCGCCAGCTGCTCCCCCTGGTCCAGGTCACCCCGCGCGGCCTGTGGGGGCGCGCCGGCCGGGCGGCGCACACCACCCTCGACCACTGGCTGGCCACCGCGCCGGAACCGGCCCGGCGCCCGGTTCCCGCCGACCCCGATCCGCAACGGGACCTGCCCGCCGTCCTCCTGCGCTACCTCGCCGCATTCGGACCGGCGTCCGTCAAGGACATCCAGACCTGGTGCGGGCTGACCCGGCTCCGCGAGGTGGTCGAGCCGCTGCGGCCGCGGCTGCGCACCTTCCGCGACGAGCACGGCGTCGAGCTCTTCGACCTGCCCGACGCGCCGCTGCCGGACCCGGACACCGAGGCGCCGGTCCGCTTCCTCCCGGAGTACGACAACGTCGCGCTCTCGCACGCCGACCGCACCCGCATCCTCGCGCCCGAGTACCAGGGCCGCACCTGGGACCGCAATGTGGCCTACCGCGTCCTCCTCGTCGACGGAACCATCCGCGGGCTGTGGCGGACCGACACGGCGGGCGGCACCACATGGCTGACCATCGAGCCCTTCGACACGCTGACCCGCCCCGAGCGGGCCGCGGTGGAGGACGAGGCGGCCGGCGTACTGCGGATGACGTCCCCGGACGCCGCCCACGACCTGCGCTACGGCCAGGTCGCCCGGAGCGGGGCGGTGCGTCAAAATACGGATGAACCTCCCGGCGCGCCGGGTTAGCGTCCCCGGGTGACCAGTGACGACCACCCCCACGCCACCACGGACATCCGGGACCTCCCCGAGTCCGACCTCGGCCAGGCCCTGGACCTGGCCTACCTCGCCTTCCACCTGAAGCCGGCCGACAAGACCCGTCAGCACCACCACGACCTGCTGCGGGCCTGCGCCCGGGTCGGGGCGTACGACGGCGGGCGGCTCGCCGGCCTGGCCGGTGCGCACCGCCTCACCCTCTCCGTCCCCGGCGGCCAACTCCCCTGCGCCGCAGTGGACTTCGTCTCCGTGGCGCCCACGCACCGCCGTCGCGGAGTGCTCACCTCGATGCTGGACGGGCTCTGGCGCCGCTGCGCCGACGAGGGCCGGCCGATCGCCTGCCTCTGGGCGTCCGAGAGCGCCATCTACGGCCGCTTCGGGTTCGGCGCCGCGACCGAGGCGTACCGCGTCGAGATCGACTCGTCCCGCCCGCTGGCGCTGCGCCTCGACCCCGACGCCCGACCGCTGCGGCTGATCGCCCCGGCCGAGGCGGCCGAGGTGCTCGCGCCGCGCTACGACGCGAGCCTGGCCCACCGCGCGGGCCGGTTCACCCGCGACGAGGCATGGTGGCGCAACGAGGTGCTGGACCTCGACGGCGCCCGCAGCGCCGAGGACCTGGACGGCTTCGGCGCCCTGCGGGTGGTCGTGCTGGGCGCGCCCGGCGAGGTGCCCGGCGGCTACGCGGTCTACCGCACCCGCGGGCCGGGGGACGGCCGCCCCGGGGCGGTCCGTGTCGACGAGCTGGAAGCGGAGAGCGCACCGGCCGCCGCGGCCCTGTGGTCCTACCTCTGCTCCATCGACCTCACCACGAAGGTCCAGATCGACGCCCGCCCCGCCGACGACCCGCTGCTGTACCTCGTCGCCGACCGCGACCAGGTACGCGTCACCGGCCAGGAACCGTCCCTGTGGGTCCGGTTGGTGGACGTCCGCGCCGCCCTGACCGCCCGCTCCTGGGCGTCCCCCGTTGACCTCGTCGTCGACCTCGGCGACGCCGCGCTGCCCGCCAACGCCGGCCGCTTCCGGCTGACCGCGGGGCCCGGCCGCGCCACGACCTGGACCGCCACCACCGACGCCCCCGATCTCACCCTGGACGTCAGGGAGTTGGCCGCCTGCTACCTGGGCGGCAGCCCGCTGCGCCGCTTCGTGCACACCGGTCTGGCCACCGAGCACACCCCGGGCGCGGTCCGCCGGCTGGATGCCGCGCTGGAGACCGAGTGGCTGCCGTTCACTGGGGAGAACTACTGACCCGCCGACGCGACGCGCCGTACGAGGAGCGCGCCGCACGAGGACCGGGGCCGGTGCGGGCGCGGGGCGCGGGCAGGGGGGCCCGCGGGGGGGCCCGCGGGGGAGGGAGTGGGGGAGGTCAGCCCCCTGGCCCGGGCGCAGGG
>NZ_JBHYJC010000030.1:67657-92197 GCF_042749045.1 Streptomyces sp. NPDC059008
TTGTGGGTGTGTGTGTTTTTTTTTTTTTTGTTTGCGCGGCCGGGGGGGGGGCGGGGCGGCGCGCGCGCCGGGCGGCGGCGCCCCGCGCCCCCCCCCCCACGGCGAGGATCGGCCGTATGACGACCCCGCGCCGCGGGCGCCTGGACGACGCGCCTCTTGAGCAACTGTTCCCCGACTCCGGGGAGGACGACTTCGCCCTCGTGCGGCATGCGGCCGCACGGATAGCCGAGGCCTGCCCGCCGGGGATTCCAGTGGAGTGGGAGTGGGGGCCGGAATCCTTGTCGACGGAGATCACCGTGTACGACGAGGCCGGCGACCGGCTGTCGTTCCTGCTGGACGCGGACTGCTCGGGAGAGTTCTGCGACAGCGTCTACCTGGCGGTGAACGTGGCGTGCGGATGCGCGGAACGGCATACCACCCATGTCCTGGACGCGGACACCGTGCTGCTGACCGAACTGGCGGACTACCAGGCATTCGCCCTGGGGTTCGCGTTCGACCTGATGGCGCAGCGACTCACCGGCTGGCTCAAGGACGAGGGCACACACACCCCTGCCCACTGGCGGTCCAAGGCGGGCCTGCCGGCGCCGGGCTCGCTCCCGTCGTCGGCCCAAGGCCGCGACGCCGGGGTGATCACCGCCTGAAGCGGCGTCATTGCCGTGGATCTCCCAACGCGCACCGTCGTACCTCACCAGCCATGGGGCGACCGTCGCAGACAGGGCAGTCGCGACTAGGGCGGGTCCGATGGGTCAGGGTCGGATAGGCCGCGGCGTCTGGTGCACTGCGTTCGCTGCGCGAACTCCGTCTCGGCTCCTCATGTGCTCCTTTGGATGCCGAGCTGCATCGCAAGGCGCCGGAGCGTCTCGATAGCGGAGCTATTGGGACGTTTCGGCAACGCCGCGAGGTGCCGTGCCAGACGCCGCGGACCCGGCCATGACCCATCGGACCCGCCCTAGGGCCGCGGCGCCAGTGCCGCCATCACCAGCACGTCGTGCCACGCGCCGTCCCAGTGGAGCGCCTCGCGCATCCGGCCCTCCACCTCGAAGCCGCACTTCTCGTACGCCCGCCGGGCCCGCGCGTTGAAGGCGAAGACCTCCAGTTGGACGCGGTGCAGGCCGACGCGCTCGAAGGCGTAGTCCAGGAGCAGACGGGTCGCCTCGCTGCCGAGGCCGCGGCCGGTGGCCTCCGCGGCGAGGGCGATGCGGAAGCTGCCGTTCGCGTTGTCCCGGTCGATCTGGCTCAGCGCGAGTTCCCCCAGGAACGCACCGGTCTCGCGGTCCTCGATGGCCAGGTCGAGGCGCTCCGCGCGCTCCGCGGCCCCCGCGCACCAGGCCTCGAGCTCCGCCAGGGTCCAGTCGCGGTGCGTGCCGGTCAGCCGGCGCGTCTCGGCGTCCAGGAAACCGGCGTGGAAGGCGGCCGCATGCCGTAGGCCGAGCGGCGCCAGCCGGATCCGGTCACCTGTGAGGACCGGCTTCTCGGAGAGTGCGCGGGCATTGATCATGGGGGGATGATGCCGAGGCCGCAGGGCGTGCGGCAAGCGAATTGACCAGCTGGGAAGAGCCGGCCGGGAAGGGGAAGGCGTGGAACTGCGTCAGGTGCGCTACTTCGTCACGGTCGCGCAGGAGCTGCACTTCGGGCGGGCGGCGGAGCGGCTGCACATCGTGCAGTCGGCGGTGAGCCAGCAGATCCGCCGCCTGGAGCGCGAGTTGCAGACCGAGCTGTTCGACCGGTCGTCGCGCCAGGTGCGGCTGACGCCCGTCGGCGAGCGGTTCCTGCCCGAGGCGCGAGCGCTGCTGGCCGCCGAGGAGCGGGCCCGTGCCGTCGTCGCGGAACTGACCGCCGGCCGCGCCCGCACCCTGCGCCTGGGCACGAGCACGGGCCTGGGCGCCCATCTGGACCGGGTGCTCGACACACTGGCCGGTCTCGCCCCGGAGATCGGGGTGGAGCTGGTGTCCGCACGGGCCCAGCAGCGGCTCGACCAGGTGGCTGCCGGCGAGCTGGACGCGGCGTTCCTGCGCGGCGACCCGGACGGCGCCGGCCGCGACGGCCTGAGCTTCGTCCCGCTGTGGCAGGACCCGCTGGTCGCGGTCGTCCCGGCCCGCCACCCTCCCCCATGCCTTAAGGGCACGGGAGGTGCCCCCATGCCCGCCCGCCCCGGCACGATCGCGCTCACCGACCTGGCGGCCGTCCCGCTGGTGCTGACCGAGCGGCGCAACAACCGCGCCCTGGTCGACCTGGTCGTCAACGCCTGCCACGAGGCCGGCTTCGCCCCCGTACCGGGCCCCCGGTACGGCTCCCTGGACGACACCCTCACCGCGATCGGCGCGCCCGGCGGCCCGGAGCACGGCCTGTGGACCGTCGTCTACGCCTCGCACGCCGCCCGGCTGAGCATCCCCAGGGTCGCCTTCCTCCCGTTCCGCAACCCGGGCATGGAGCTCACGACCTACCTCGCGGTACGCCGCAGCGATCCGCCCGCCGGGCTCGACCTGCTGCTGCGGGCCTGCGCGGCGACGGGCGGCGGCCAGAGCGCCCGCTGAAGACCGGACCGGCCGGGGGTCGGGCGGTCCGCGGGCCGCGCCCCGGGCCGGTCGGGCCCGCAGCACCCACCCCACCGCTCGATCCCGACGGCTCGATCCCGACCGCTCGATCTCGATCGGTGATCGCTGTGTGCGCGATCCGCTTCTTGGTCGCGCGCCGCGTTCGCGATGGACTGCGTACATGCCGGTCAAGCACCGGACCGCCTTACGCGAAAAGGGAGTTCAGCCATGCCGATCGTCACCGTTCAGCAGGGTCCGCGCAGCGTCGAGCTGAAGCGGGAGCTGGTCAAGCAGATCACCGACGCGTTCGTGGACGCGTACAAGATTCCCGCCGAGACCGTTCAGGTCTGGATACAGGAGGTGCCCACCGACAGCTGGGGCGCCGCGGGCACGCTGACCGCCGACAAGTAGGACGACGCGGCGGGGCCGGCCTGGGGGAGGGCCGGCCCACCGCACGCGCCGAGGTGCCCGGACCCCGGCGCCCGCAGCCCACCGTGCGCCTCACGGACCTCTCCTTCCCCATGCGGCCGCCTGCCCGCCCTCTGACCGCCGCCGACGCGTAAGCCGCCGAATTCGCTGCTGGCAGGTGCGGCAGGTGGCAGACTCCCCTTCCAGACGTGGTGGTTGCCGGGTACAGGAGAGAGCATGCGGACACCGATGACGATCGCGGACTTCCTCGATCGGGCCGAACTGGGCTTCCGCGGCAGTCCGGGGGTGGTCGACGAGCCGGATCAGCCCGCGCTGCCGGTTCCCGTGTCGACGTACGGCCGGTTCGGTGAACGGGTCCGTGCGTGGCAGGCCGGTCTGGACGCGCTCGGGATCGCCGAGGGCGAGCGGGTGGCGGTGGTCAGCCACAACTCCGCGCGGCTGCTGGAGCTGCTGTTCGCGGTGCCCATGAGCGGCCGCATCTGTGTGCCGGTGAACTTCCGGCTCAAGCCCGACGAAGTCGAGTACGTGGTCCGGCAGAGCGGCTCCTCGGTCCTCCTCGTCGACCCGGAGCTGGACGACGCCCTCTCCGGCGTCAAGGCGCGCCACCGCTTCGTCCTCGGCGAGCAGACCGACACCGAGCTGATGCGGTTCGGAGTCGAGCCGCGTCCCTGGTCCCACCCGGACGAGGACGCCACGGCGACCATCAACTACACCTCGGGTACGACCGCCCGGCCCAAGGGCGTGCAGCTGACCCACCGCAACATCTGGGTCAACGGCCTGACCTTCGGCCTGCACACCCGGGCATGGGAACGCGATGTGTACCTGCACACGCTGCCGATGTTCCACTGCAACGGCTGGGGAATGCCGTACGTCATGGCGGGCCTGGGCGCGAAGCAGGTGGTGCTGCGCAAGGTGGACGGTACGGAGATCCTGCGACGGGTCGAGGAGCACGGCGTCACACTCATGTGCGGTGCGCCGGCCGTGTGGAACATGGTGCTCGACGCCGCGGCGACGTGGGCGGGCGAGATCCCGGGCCGCGACCGCGTGCGGATCGTCTGCGCGGGCGCTCCCCCACCGACCAGGACGATCCAGCGTGTGCAGGAGGAACTGGGCTGGGAGTTCACCCAGCTCTACGGCCTCACCGAGACCTCTCCCTTCCTCACCTTCAACCGCACCCGGCCGGCCGACGTGGACCTGCCCGCCGGGGAACGGGCGCGCAAGCTGTCCCGAGCGGGACTGCCCGGGCTCGGGGTGAAGCTGAAGGTCTCCGAGTCCGGCGAGGTCCTGGCCCGCTCGAACACGGTGCTCAACGGCTACTGGGAAAAGCCGGAGGAGACCGAGGACGCCCTTGAGGACGGCTGGTTCCACACCGGCGACGGCGGCGTGCTCGACGAGACCGACGGCCACCTCACGATCTCGGACCGGAAGAAGGACGTGATCATCACCGGTGGTGAGAACGTGTCGTCCATCGAGGTGGAAGACGTGATCTTCAGCCACCCGGCGGTCGCCGAGGTCGCCGTCATCGGCGTGCCGCACGAGAAATGGGGCGAGACCATCAAGGCCCTCGTGGTCCTCGCCGAGGGCGCGACGGCTCAGGAGCCCGACATCATCGCCCACTGCAAGCAGCACATGGCCGGCTACAAGGCCCCCACGTCGGTCGAGTTCCGCGACTCCATCCCTCGCACGGCCACAGGGAAGATCCAGAAGTTCAAGCTCCGGCAGCCGTATTGGACCGGCCTCGAACGGGGGGTCAACTGAGGGGCCTGCTCCTGACGCCGAGCCGCCCTTGCCGCCCTTGTGTGCCGGGCCCGGCATCACTGCCGGGCCCGAGCGGAGGACCCCATCCGGCGGGACGGGTGGTTCAGGCGAACTGCAGCATGGTCTTCCAGGAGCTGCCGCCGTAGGGGATGGTGGTGGCGGTGTCGACGCGGCCCTTTCCGTCGCCCTTGTAGAGGTGGAGGGTGCCGTCGGTCCAGATGGCCAAGAGGTCGGCGATGCCGTCACCGGTGTAGTCACCGGCGGTCAGCTGGCGGACCGTGCCCCAGGTGTTGCCGCCGACCGGTACGGGAGCCTGCTTGCCGACTTGGCCGGTGCCGTCACCGGGGTAGTAGTGCAAGGTGCCGTCGGACCAGACCGCCATGAGGTCGGCGATGCCGTCGCCGTTGAAGTCACCGCCCGGCAGCAGTTTCACCGTGCCCCAGGTGTTGCCGCCGGTGTTCACCTTGACCTGTGGTGCGAGCTGCCCGTCGCCCTTGCCCTCGTACAGGTGCAGGGTGCCGTCGGTCCACACTGCCATGAGGTCGGCGATGCCGTCGCCGTCGTAGTCGCCGGCCGTCAGCTGCTTCACCGTGCCCCAGGTCTTGCCGCCCTCGGTGACGATCGTCTCCGAGGCGAACCTGCCCTGGCCATCCCCCTTGTAGAGGTGGAGGCTCCCGTCGTTCCAGATCGCCATGAGGTCGGCGACACCGTCGTTGGTGAAGTCGCCCTTGGCGAGCTGCTTCACGGTCTTCCAGCTGGTTCCGCCGGGCTGGGCGATGTTCTGGCCGCTCAGTCCCTTGGTGGCATCACCTGGATACAGGTGCAGGGCGCCGTCGTTCCAGACGGCGGCGAGGTCGGCGATGCCGTCCCCGGTGACGTCGTCCTGGGCGCGGAAGGCGGTCTGGCGAATCCAGCCGGCAAGGTCGTCGACGCGCACGTCGACCGCGCCCCTACGGGTTTCCTTCGGATCCATTCCCGAGCAGCCGCCTTGCCAGGACCGGCTGTTGACGGCAACGAGTTCCAGGGTGCCGTCCTTCGTGCGGAGGGCGGGGCCGCCGGCGTCGCCCTGGCAGATCACGGCCTGGTCGGAGCCGTTGAGCTCGACGTCCCCTCCGGCTACGGAGGAGACGGTGAAGGTTGCGGAGTGCAGCTTGTCGGGGACCCATTCGGCCTCGGTGCGGCCGAAACCCGTCACTGCCAGCTGCTCGCCCGCGGTCGGGCCGCTGGTGGCGAGCTTCGCCGGTGTGATGCCCAGGGCGCGGCGGGCGAGCTTGACCATCACGACGTCGCGGTCGGCGTGCGGTACGAGTTCGACCGCGTCCACGACCTTCCCCCCGGACTGGGTGAGGTCGGTACGGCCCACCGTGACGGTGGTCTTGAGCGCGGGCTTGCCCGCTCGGGCGGGCTCGCCGCCGTCGGCGAAGCAACGTGCGGAGGCGAGAACCCACTGCGGGTCCACCAGGACTCCCGAGCAGGCCTGCTGCTCGGCGACATTGATCTTCGCGGTGAACGCGTATGCAGCGTTGTGGACTTCGGCGCCCGAGAGGGCGGTGGCCGGCGAAGCGGTGACCAGGCCGGTCGCAGCCGTTGCGGCGGCCAGAAGACCTGCAGTCCACGCGGTGCGTGAGCTCTTTCCAGACATGATGGTCCTTGAAAGGTGTGAAGTGTGGCGCCGGACCGGTACCGAAGCGGCCGGCCCAGTCGGAGCGAGAGATCAGCGACGCGAACTGGGCGATCCCCCGGGGGGTGCGGAAGTGCGGTGCGTCGACCTCGCGTGCAGCAGAGGTGACTGCCATCGCAATGTGTTGCTCCACCCGGGCATTGCGTGCGCGTAGTTCGGTATGCGCTTACTTGCTGGTGCGGATCTCGACCAGGACGTGTTCACGACCCTGCGGATCGTCGGCCTCGCCGACCGGCTTCCACTCGCCCTTGGAGACCTCGACCTCTTGCGCCGTTGTCTTCGGCGCGGTGAGGGTGACGTCGGCGGCGTGATCTGCCGAGCCCTTGATGACGAACACCGAGGGGACCTCCAGGGTGAGGTGACCGGAGGTGCCGGTGGTTCGGAAGCAAATCTTGTCGTTCTTGCGCGACCAGACTTCCAGCAGCCCGGTGGCAGAGGAGCAGTCGGCGAGGGTGATGTGGCCGTCGCCGCGTTTCAGGATGATCCCCTTCTCTTCCTTGATCTTGTCGGCGCCCGGGTAATCGAAGTGCTCGACCACATAGCCGGGCTGACCGTCGGCCACCGACACCGGTGCGTCGGAGTCGCCGGCAGGGGAGGAGGACGAGGTGGCGACCACCGCGGCGACGCAAGCTGCGACAGCCGCACCAGTGGCGATGATCCGCCGTGAGAGCTTCATACAAGGTTCCTCGTGCGAAAGGTGAGTTGAGCCGTGCCGCGCCGGCCTTGCCCGAGATGGGCGGTTCTTGGCATCTCATGCGCTTTTTGGCCACGGAGGGGCCAAATTCAAACAGTTACGTCTACTTGATGCCACCTTGAGAACTGGAAATTAACCAACAAAACGGGACAAAAGTTCTTTGTGTTCTTTCTCATCCCTTTACAGGGATCTTCCATTGGTAAAGGTGCTCTTCACTTGCATATGGTCACGAGGCGCACCTGTCGTGTCCTGTTGAACTTGCACCCCGGTTCCGGGACATGACGGCGATTGGCACAACGCTCTGCCTGGGGGATGCCGCCACAGGTGCGCCACCCGCCAGGCACCGATCCCGCGAAGGACCACTGTGGACAGCACCTTTTGGAGCAGGCGGCGTGTTCTGGGCGCCCTGGCGGCCACCACCACGACCGTCGCCGCCTCAAGCCTCGTCTTGAGCCCCGTAGCCGCCCGAGCTGACACCCTGCCAGCCAACGGTGAGGACGGTGACCCCTTCAACCTGCCCGACACGGACCGGGCGAAGGCTGTCAAGGCGTGGCTGCTGGGTGGCAAGGCCGCTCGCGCCGCCGCGGAGGCGGCGCTGGTCGGGTCCGATGCCGATGTCCGCACCTTCCTGACCGTCGAACTCCCCAAGGCCACGGTGGAGGACAACCGCGTCGCCGTCGCCACCTCCCTGGCAGGTGGGGGCAAGGGCACCCGGCGCGACGCCTCCCAAGCGCTCGAAGGCGGCGACGCCGCCATAGCCGACTACCTCAAGGGCGGCTTCAAGACGGGCATCATGGAAGACCTGCGAGTGGCGACCGCGACCGTGATGGCGACCGGCGCCAAGGCCGTGCGCCGCGAGGGCAGTGCCGCCTTGGACGCAGACACCCGGCCCGCGCTGGAGAAATACCTGACCGAAGGCCAGTACACCGCCCGCCTGGAAGACCTGCGCTTCGAGGTGTCCAAGATCCTGGTGGAGGCGGGACCGGAGGTGAAGAAGTACGCCTCCCGGGCCCTGGACGGCACCGGCAGCGACGTCGCATGGTTCCTCGACACCGGGCAGCACCTCGCCCGCGCCCGCGATCAGGAAGCAGCGACGATCGGGGAACTCGTCGCGGTCGTCGAACGCGAAGGCAAGCAGGCCGAAGCGAAGACGAAGCTCGCCGAGGAGGCTGCCGCCCGTGCCAAGTCGGCCGCCAAGGAGGCCAAGAAAGCCGCGGAGGAAGCTGCGGCGGAGGCCAAGGCGGCCCAGGACGACGTGAAGAGGTCCGGCAAGGCCGCGCGCAAGGCGGCCGGGGCCGCGCAAGGTGCGGCCGACTCGGCCCGCGTCGCCATCCGTGCCTCCCATGCCGCTGTCCAAGCCTCCCGTCGCGCCGCCTACGCCGCCACCGCCGCCGACCAGGCGGCAGCCATCGCCGGGTCCGCCGCCGCCAAGGCATACAGCGCGGCCATCGCTGCCTCCAAGGACGCCTCCCAGGCATCCGCCGCCAAGGACGCAGCCGTCAAGGCCCGCTATGCCGCCGCCAAGGCCCGCAGCGCGGCGAAGGCCGCCGACTACGCCGCCTCGGCCTCGGACCAGGCCGCGAGCGCCGGGTCCGCCGCCGCCTCGGCAGCCCGCAACGCCGCCGCTGCCGCGAACGCTTCCGCCACGGCAGCCTCAGCCGCGGGCAAGTCGCAGGCCCTGGCGGCGGAGGCCAAGCGGCAGGCCCGGATCGCCGGCGCCAACGCCTCGATCGCCACCAACGCCGCCGGCACGGCGCAAGCTCTCGCGGGCACGGCAGCCTCGGCCGCCCGCGACGCACGCGACTCCGCGAACAACGCGGCAGAACACGCGGAGAAGTCCGCGGCGGCCGCCGAGTGGGCGGCCAAGTACGCGGGCAAGGCCGTCGAGTACGCGAAGAAGTCCACCGACTTCGCCAACGCGGCCACCGATGCCGCGAACATCGCCACCGACGCCGTCACCAAGGCGACGAAGGTGGAGAAGCAGGCGCGGGACGCCGAGTGGCAGCGTCTGGACGAGGACAGGAAGCAGGCGACCGAGGAGACCCGCCTGCTCGCACAGATCGAAGAGCAGGAGAAGGCGGAGTTCGCCGGCAGGCGTACGCAGGCCGAGCAGGCGGAGCAGGCCACGAAGGACCTCGTCTCCCGAGCTGAGTCGGCACTGAAGTCCGGCGATGCGGGGCACGCCGCCGCCCTCGGGCGCGAGGCGGCCATTGCCCTGATGAACTCCCATGGCACCTGGTCGCGGGAGGCCGCGCGATTCGCCCTGTCCGGCACGGACGCCGACATCCATGCCTGGATCGACACCGACCGGCAGATCGCGCAGCAGCAGGACGACAGGGAGACCGTCCTCTATCTCGCCCAGATCTCGTCTCCGGACGTCGCCGATGCCGCGACGAAGGCGCTGGAAAGCGACGCCCCGGAAGCCGCGACGACGTTCCTCAGGACCGGTGTCATCGAAGCCGCTGCGATGGACAACCGCGTGGCGATCGCCCGCATCCTGGCCGGCAACCCCGGCCGCGCGGTGAAGAAGGCGGCGAACGACGCCCTGAACGCTGGAACCGCCAAGGCGGTGTACGACTTCCTCAGCAGCACGTTCGAGGCAGCGCAGCGGGAGGACGACGCGGTCGCCACCGCAACCCTCCTCGCCAAGGCGGGCCCCTACACCAAGGCCCATGCCCAGGCCGCGCTGGAAGGCCCGGCATGGATGCGCCGCAACTTCCTCGACTCGGTCCAGTACAAGACCGCGCAGCTCGACCACGACTCCGCCACCCACATCGCCGCTATTCAGGGCGCGATCGCCGGTGCCGCAAAGGTCGCGCACAAGGCGCAGGAGGATGCCGCCCGTGCGCAGGAGACGGCGGCGAAGGCCCGTGACGCCGCCACTGATGCGTTGAAGTGGGCGGACAAGGCGAAGAATTCGGCCCAGCAGGCCGCCCATTACGCGAGGCAGGCGGATGCCCACGCGGACGCGGCCGAGCAGTCGGCCAAGGACGCAAAAGCCTCGGCCGACAAGGCCGAGCAGGCGGCCTCCAACGCCCGATTGGCCGGACGCTCAGCCAATTACTCCGCCAATCGCGCTGTGGACGCCGCCCGTCGCGCGGTGGCTTCGGCCAATTCGGCCCAGTCCTCGGCCGCTTCCGCCCGAGCTTTTGCCCTCCAGGCCGGCAAGGACGCCAAGACGGCGGCAGCAGCCGCGACCAAGGCGCACCAGATCGTCATGGCCAAGCGAAAGGCCGAAATCGAGGCGGCGGCCAAGAAGGCAGCTCAGGAATCCCACAAGGCCAAGAAGGCCGGAAAGAACCCTGCTGACACCCCGGAGAACGATGAGACCAAGAAACTTCCCTGGTGGAAGCAGACGGCTCGGGACCTGGCAGACGTCACCAATCAGATCAGCATCATCACCGGATTCGTCGCTGCTGGTTCCGGCCTCGTCGCCGGAACGCTCGGCGTGTTCGGTGCCGAGCTTCCCGCAGCGGTCTTCGCGGGCATCGCGAAGTACTCAGGATACGCCTCCCTCGCCGCCAGCGGACTCAACGTCCTGTTCACCGGAATTGGCTACGGAGTGGACAGCCATGAATTCAGGCAATCCATCGGAAGTGCCGCTCTGGGCTTGATCACCTTTGGTCAGTCCAAGTGGATCGGAGCGTTGGCCGACTTCAAGGAAGCCGGAAGGCTCACGAAGATCGGCTCCAAAATAACGGAGTTCGGACACGATCTCATATCGCCGATCACCGGCTGGCTGGGATCCTGATCCGCTCGGATCAAACGGGTATGCTGTAAAAAATGCTCAAGGGTTGGCGGGGCGCCCGCCGCCAACCCTTGAGTGCGATCGAAAGGACCGGCGTGCTGGCTCGCCTCCCCCTCCCCTACTTGCTGCTCATGGCAGCTTTCGCCACTTTCCTCTTCTGCTTCGTCGTAGACAGGTACGTGAAGATGCGCAAGGCGACGGTGCTGTGCCTTGTGGTTTCCGTCGGGTGCTGCATCGGCATGATCGCGGTAGGGGGACTCCAGTTCCAGCACTGGAGCGCCGAGCAGATGCTGGTCCTGTACTCGTTCGCGTGGACGGGGCTCACGATCGGTTTGCTTCCTTACAGAAAGCCCTATCTCGAATACCGTGAAGAACAGCGCAGAGGAATAAGGCGGGACGGATATGAGTTCCCCAAGTGGTGCCCGATGGTAACGGTTTCGTCGGTCATCGCCGCAGGCCTCTTGGGCGCCGTTCTTGTGAGGTGATGGAGCATCACGCGCTCGGCGGAAGTGTGGCGTTCCCTCCGGGAGGTCGGGGTGCAGCCTGTCCTCTCCGTGGGCGGGGCATGCGACTACCTGTCAGCAGGTTGAGCGCAGAGCACATCGAGGGCACCCGCAAGTCACTCTCCTGGATTCCGTAAAGTACGGGTCATGTCGGCGGAATCCCCCCTTATACAGAGCATGCGTACGGCCGTCGCGGCGGCGCCCGATGACGTGCCCCTGCGGCTGCACCTCGCCGAGTTGCTGCTGAGCGCGGGGCACGGTGACGCCGCGGTGGGAGAGGTCTCCGTGGCGTTGCAGCACGCGCCCGGTGATGTCCAGGCACGCGAGCTGATGGTCCGGGCCCTGACAGGTACTTCGGCGACCACGCCCGGCGAAGCCGCGCCTTCCGCGCCGTCACAGGTCCCGGTGCCCGGCGAACCTCGCGCCCACTCGTCCGTGCCGCCGACGGCTCCGGCGCCGGAGCAACCTCCGGCCCCTGCCGCCGAACCGCCGCAGGGCCCCACCACCGGGCACACTCCGGTGTCCGCCCCATCGGGCCCGGGATTCGACTGGATCGCCGCCGAGGATCAGGTCGGCGATGTCGTGCCGCCCCGGTTCGTGGAGGCGCCGCTCACCGTTGACGGGTGCGGCGGTGATCCTGGGGATGCCGCCGCCTGGGATGTGGAGCGGCCCGGGGCCGTCCGCCTTGCGGATGTCGGCGGCATGCAGGAGGTCAAGGAGCGGCTGGAGGCTGCCTTTCTGGCGCCGTTGCGCAATCCGGAGCTGCGTCGCCTGTACGGCAAGAGTCTGCGCGGGGGCCTGTTGCTGTACGGGCCGCCCGGCTGCGGCAAGACCTTCATCGCGCGGGCCGTCGCCGGTGAGCTGGGGGCGAACTTCCTGTCCGTGTCGGTCAACGATGTGCTCGACATGTGGATCGGCAACTCCGAACGGAACATGCACGAGCTCTTCCAGACCGCCCGCCGCCAGGCACCGTGCGTGGTCTTCCTGGACGAGCTGGACGCGCTCGGCGGGAAACGCAGCCGTACCCAGAGCAGCGGTATGCGCAACACCGTCAACCAGTTGCTGACCGAACTGGACGGCGTCGAGGCGGAGGCGAACGAGGGCGTGTTCGTGCTCGCCGCCACCAATGTGCCCTGGGACGTGGACATCGCCCTGCGCCGCCCCGGCCGGCTGGACCGGACCTTGCTGGTGCTGCCGCCCGACGGGCCGGCCCGGGAGGCGATTCTGCGCTATCACCTCCGTGAGCGGCCCATCGAGAACGTCGACCTCGGCAAGCTCGTCAAGGCCACCGAGGGCCTGTCCGGTGCCGATCTGGCCCATGTCTGCGAGGCGGCGGCCGAACAGGCGCTGCTGGACTCGGCCCGTACCGGGACCGTACGCCTGATCGGGATGAAGGACCTGCTGACCGCGGCAGGGCGGATCGCGCCCTCGACGGAGCCGTGGTTCGCGGCCGCCCGCAACGTGGCGATGTACGCGAACGACGGCGGGATGTACGACGACCTGGTGGCCTACCTGAAGAAGAAGCGGAAGCTGTGACCGAACCGAACTCGGCCGTCGAACAGGCCCAGGCCCTCATCGATTTCAAGCGCTACGACCAGGCCCGAGCCCTGCTGTCGCAGCACCTCGCCGAGGACCCCGGCGACCTGCGCGCCTGGATCAAGATCGGCTACTGCCATCTGTACACGGAGCAACCGGAACCAGCCCTTCATGCGGCCGACGAGGCACTCAAGCTGGCTCCCGGGGACTTCTTCGCGCTCATCCTGCATGCCAAGGCACTGACCCGCATACCCGACAGGGCATGGCGCGAGGCCGAGCCGGTACTGCGGGAAGCGGTCCGGGCCGACCCGCACCACTGGTACGGCTACGCGATGCTCGCGGACGCCGTATGCCGCATGTCGCTGGTCCGCTACGTCCAGGCGAACGGCTCCCAGTTCCCCCCCGGCCCACGAGCGCGACCACGTCCTGCGCGAGGCGACCGACCTGGCCGCGGAGGCGCTGCGGCTGGGCCCCGAGGAGGTCTACGCCCACGAGATCGCCCACCAGATCGCCACCTTCTCGCTCGACACCACCCTTGCCGACCAGCTCGAACGCGCCATCCTCCGGCTCGACCCCACCCACGCGGAGGCACTGGCCGCGCAGACCCGGAAGGCTGCCCAGGCCCCGGGCGTCAAGGCCACCCGGGCAGCCGACCTCTACGCCACCGGACTGGCCGCCGCACCGGACTCCGCCGAGCTGCAGCGCGGTCTCGACCAGGCCACGTACCGCATGCTGCGCGGGGTGCGGTGGCTCGCCCTGCTCTGCGTCGGCTTTGCCGGGACGGCGATGGACCTGTTCGCCGTCGAGGGCAAGGTGCAAAGGGAGCTGCCGCTGCCACTCGGCCAGCGGCTGTGGTTCCTCGTGGTGGCGACCGCCATCTGGCTCGTCGGCGCCCTGCTGCGCTACCGGCGACGGCGTGCCGGCGTCCAGCTCAACGTGCGGTCGCTGATACGCCGCCGCCGGTGGCCCCGCATCGTGCTGGCCCAGGCGGCCTGGGCCATGCTGTGCGCCCTGCTGATCGCCGAAGTTCCCTGGACGGACCGCCTGCTGCCGCAGGTACTGTTCTGGGCAGGGCTCGCGCCGACGTTGGGCACGGTGTGGTTCGACCGGAACAAGACCCGGTGACGTACGGCCCGAGCCGCGACCGGGTCCGCCGGCCACCCCGCGCCGGCGCGACGACGGTGCGGGCGCGTGCTTCCGCGGGCGGACGCGCCACGTTCCCCTGCTGACGGATGACGCCCGGGCGATCGGGCGAGCCGATCTTCGCAGGGCGAAAGGGTAGGCGCGCCAGGGATCCTCGGGGCACGCTGGATGCCATGCTGCACAAGGCACGTAGGGGTTGCCTCCGGAGCGGCCTCTCCGCTCCGCCCGGCAACCTTGCCGCCGCAGGGCAGCAAGGGCTGAAGACGGGCTTCAGGGAGCGGCTCATGGACACGCTGACGGACACGCCGGGGGAGTCCCTCCCGGACAGCGGAGTGACGCCTGCGCCCCCTGGGGTTCGCGGGCGGGTCGACCTCCGGCTCATGCTGAGCCGGGACATGTCCCCCGCGGACGGCGGTCCGTGGAAGGCGTCCGACGACGAGATCTCCCGAGAAGCCCTGGCCCCCCACAAGCGCACCCGGCGGCTGGAGTTCGCCGACCCGTCGAAGACCGTCTCCGGCGAGATCCGCCGTATCGCACCGCGCGAGCGCACCGCGCAGGGCGACGGCGGCGCCGAGTACTTGGAGGAGAACCACCGATGAGCCCGTCGCACCAGGAGCTGTCGTACGCCAGCGGGGCCGCCGAGCGGCCGCTGCTGGGGCACACCATCGGCGCCGACCTGGCCCGCACCATCGCCCGGTTCGGCGACCGCGAGGCGCTGGTGGAGGTGGCGAGCGGCCGCCGCTGGACCTACACCGAACTGGGCCGCGCCGTCGACGAGGTGGCCCTCGGCCTGCTCGCCAAGGGGGTCGGCAAGGGCGACCGGGTCGGCATCTGGGCGCCCAACTGCGCCGAATGGGTCCTCGTCCAGTACGCCACCGCCAAGATCGGCGCGATCCTCGTCAACGTCAACCCGGCCTACCGGGTGCACGAGTTGGCCTACGTCCTCCAACAGGCCGGCATCACCGTCCTGGTCTCCGCGATCCACCACAAGACCAGCGACTACCGCCGGATGATCGAGCAGGTGCGCGCCGAGAGCCCGGCGCTGCGCGATGTGGTCTACATCGGCGACCCGACCTGGGGCGGACTGCTGGCCGCCGGCGCGGCCGTCCCGCACACCCGGCTCGCCGAGTGCGAGCGGACCCTGACCGCCGACGACCCGGTCAACATCCAGTACACCTCCGGCACCACCGGCTTCCCCAAGGGCGCCACCCTCTCGCACCACAACATCCTCAACAACGGCTACTGGGTCGCCGAGACCATCGCCTACACCGAGCACGACCGGGTGTGCCTGCCGGTGCCCTTCTACCACTGCTTCGGCATGGTGATGGGCAACCTCGGCATCACCTCCCACGGCGCCTGCATCGTCATCCCGGCCCCGGCCTTCGACGCCGCCACCACCCTGCGGACCGTCCAGGACGAGCGCTGCACCTCCCTCTACGGCGTCCCCACGATGTTCATCGCCGAACTCAACCACCCCGACTTCGGCTCGTACGACCTCTCCTCGCTCCGTACGGGCATCATGGCGGGCTCGCCGTGCCCGGAGGAGGTGATGAAGCGGGTGGTCGCCGAGATGCACATGGCCGAGGTGTCCATCTGCTACGGCATGACCGAGACCTCACCGGTGTCCACCCAGACCCGCCGCGACGACGACCTGGAGCACCGCACCGCCACGGTCGGACGGGTGCTGCCGCACATCGAGGTCAAGGTCGTCGACCCGGCGAGCGGGGTGACCGTGCCCCGTGGCACGCCGGGCGAGCTGTGCACCCGCGGCTACAGCGTGATGCTCGGCTACTGGGAGGACGCCGAGCGCACCGCCGAGGTCATCGACGCCGCGCGCTGGATGCACACCGGTGACCTCGCGGTGATGAACGACGACGGCTACGTCCGGATCGTCGGCCGCATCAAGGACATGATCATCAGGGGCGGTGAGAACGTCTACCCGCGCGAGATCGAGGAGTTCCTCTACTCCCACCCCAAGATCGCCGACGTCCAGGTAGTCGGCGTCCCCGACGACAAATACGGCGAGGAGATCGCCGCCTGCGTGATCCTCCGCGACCCCGAGGACCCCCTCACCCGCGACGAGTTGGCCCGCTACTGCCGCTCCCGGCTCGCCCACTACAAGGTGCCGCGATACCTGGAGATCCTCGACGCGTTCCCGATGACCGTCAGCGGCAAGGTGCGCAAGGTCGAGCTGCGCGAGCGGCTGGCCCAGGAGCTGGGGCCGGTACCGCGGTGAGGCACGGGCGGTGCGGTGGGCGGACTCACCGCACCGCCGTGTTCGGGACGTAGCCCAGCTCGACCGGCTCGGGTACCGCGGCCCCGCCGGCCGTACCGCGCCACGGAGCCAGCAGACCGGGCAGCAGCGGAGGCCAGAGGGCGTCCGCGGTCACGGCCAGCTCGGCCGGACTCCACCACCGCCACTCCAGGATCCGGTCGTCCGCATGCGCCGCCGCCACTCCCTCGGCCGGGTCCCTGCGCGGCCCGTGGGCGAGGTAGATGTGCTCGTGCTGGCGCACCGGGACGCCGGCCGGGGTTCCCCCTGCGGGAGCGGAGCCGGCAGCCGAGTGCAGGGTGAAGTCGTGCTCCCAGGTGCACAGCAGCGGGCCCGGTTCGAGGTCGCGCCAGCCGGTCTCCTCGCGCAGTTCGCGCAGGGCCCCCGCGCGGGGCGTCTCCCCGGGGTCCAGCCCGCCACCGGGCATCGCCCAGTGGCGACCGACCTCCTCGTTGTCGTATCGGAAGAGGAAGAGCGCGCCGTCGGGATCGAGGACGGCGACTCGCGCCGCCTGCCGGGGAGTTCGCATCGCAGCAGGGTACGTCGCGCCCGCGGACGGCCGGACGGCAGGCCGCCTCGATCGATTGTCAGACCCACCCGGCAAGATGAAGGGGTGAAGGAACAGCGGGGAAGCGCCGCTGGGCACGAACCACGGGGAAGCGGGGACGGGACGATGACCGAGAGTGTGGCGGAGCTGGCGCGGCGGCTCAGGGGCGCGGACGCCGGCGGCTGGACGCCGGAGGGCGCGCGGGCGCTGGTCGCCGGGCTCGGCTGGACCTGGCAGGACTCCGGCGCGGGGCCGGTCATCGGCACGGGGCGGGCCGAGGGCGACGCCCGGCTGCGCCCGGTCGGCTCGATCGAGGAGCGCTATGTCGGCGGGGAGAGCTATCTCGAACTCGCCGTGCCGGTGCGGCCCGCCGAGCCGGACGCGGCCGCTCAGGCCGCCGCCTTCCGCGCGGTGCGCGAGGAGCTGACCGCGGCGCTCGGCAAGCCGTCGGTCATGGGCGTGCACGGCGACCTGGGGCCGTTCTACGACTCCGGGCCGCTGTGGGGCACCCCGTTCGTGCGCTGGCGCGACCGGCCCGACACCCTCGAACTCCGCGCCGCGAAGACCGGACCCGAGCTGGTCCTCCAGCCCACCGATCCGGTGGAGAACTGGTTCTGGCGCCAGGGCGTCGGCGAGGAGCACTCCATCAGTGGCTTCTTCGGCAGCCGCAACGACGCGTCCAACGCGGGCCTGGGCTTCCCCGGCGGCTGGTATGCCCAGAGCTGGGAGACGGTGACCAGGGCGCTCGGCGACTTCCTGGACACCCTGCCGGCCGAGACGACCGCGCTCGGCACGTCCCTGGCCATGCCGGTCTACGGGCGGCTGGCCGAGGGCGGCGCCCCGCTCCTCTTCGACATCACCTGCCGGGACCGGCTCTCGCTGGGCTGCTTCGCGTCGGACGCCGCGGACCCGGCGGCCCTGGGGTGGGGCACCGTCACCGAGTACCCCGCGACGGGGGAGTTGTGGCCCGACGACGATGACCCGCGTTGGCGTATCGACGCCGGCGGCCCCGGTGAGCCCAAGGGCCGGGCGCTGGCCGAGACGCTGGTGGCCACCGCACGGGCCGCGGGGGTGGGGACGCCCGCCGACCTGATAGTCGGTGGCGAGGCCACGTACATGGACGGATATCACGTCACGTTCTACGGCCTGGGCCTGAAGACCGGATAGCGCCGGGGGAGCCCGCCCGCCGGCTTGGCCGCCCGGCCGGCCCGTCCGCAGACGCCGACGCCCCGGCCCGCCCGCGGGCTCGGGCGCCCCGGCCCGTCGCTCAGTGCTGCCGCTCTCCGGGCCAGTCGAGCAGCAGCCGCTGGGCGCGGGGGAGCGAGGCCACCACGAGGTCGTAGGAGTCCTCGATCATGTCGAGGACCAACCGGTCGGGAAGGGAGCCCTCCAGGGACACCGTGTTCCAGTGCCGCTTGTTGAGGTGATAGCCCGGCACCACCTCCGGGTGCGCCGCGCGCAGCCGTTCGGCCAGCTCGGGCTCGCACTTGAGGCTCACGGTCAGCGGCAGATCCGTCAGCGTGGACAGCGCGAAGATCTTGCCGCCGACCTTGAAGGTCGACACGTCCGGATGCCGTGGGAAGGGGAACTCCTCGGTCGCGCCGTTGAAGTCCAGACAGGCGGAGCGGAGCGCACGGGCGTTGATCATCCCGCCAATATAGGCGGCACACCCGGTGACCTGACCGGCCGTCACAGCGGGGCCGCCGCCACTCCGGCCGCGACCGGCCGACCCGGCCGGCCGGTCAGGTCCCGCCGCCCGGCCGGCCGGGCGCGCGCCGCATGCACACCCGCGGCCAGCGATCCAGGCCGAGCGCCGCCTCCTGAGCGCGAATCGCCCGCAGGCCGGGCGTCAGGTCGGCGTCGGCCATCGTGCGGAAGCCGATGCGCTCGTAGTACGGCGCGTTCCACGGCACCTCGGTGAACGTGGTCAGGGTCAGCGCGAACGGCCCGCCGGCCCGCTCCGCCCGGTCGATGAGCCTGCGGCCGATGCCGCGTCGGGCGTGGTCCGGATGCACCGACACCTGCTCGATATGGGTGGAGCCGTCGACCGGCTCCCACAGCAGATAGCCGACCGGCAGACCGCCCTCGTACGCGGCCAGCACCCGCCCGGCGCGCTGACACTCCGCCAACAGGGCCAACGAAGGCGGCTCGTCGTCCGCGACCGGGGCCATGCCCAGCGCTCGGAACGCCTCCCCGGCGGCGCGTTCGACACCGCGCAGCACGGGCAGTTCGGCGGGGACCGGTACGTCGATGATCACCGGGCCAGTGTCGCCGGTCCCGCCCGGCCCGGCGACCGGTTTTCCCGGCCCCGTCCCGCGACGGTGCGACGCGGCTCGGCGGACCGGCGGGGATGCGGCGCGGGGCCGCGGGCGGCCCTCACCGGCCTGCCGCGCCGTACTTGATCAGTTCGTCGGCCGGGTCGTTGACCGGCTGCGGGGTGCCGGTGAGGTCCATGACGAACAGCGGGATGTGCAGATCGTCGGCGCGGGCCCGGGCGTCGCGGGCGTAGCCGGCGAGGGAGAAGAACACCGCGATGGCCGAGTCGTTGAGGCCGTTGAGCCAGACGCATTCGATCTCGCGGAGTCTGGTGGAGCGGGTCGAGGGGTCGACCTGGGCGACGACGCCGGTGCCGCGCAGGTCCACGCCGGAGGCGGTGCGCTCCTGGGTCCGGGCGACATCGGCGTAGCCCAGCCACTTCAGATACTGCTCGGCGGCGGTGACGCAGTCGCGGGCCGTCCGGATCGTGACCGGCCGGAAGGCGGGCCGCAGGACGGCGCGCGGGGTGTCGGTGTCGGTGGCCGAGGCCGGTGCGGACGGGGGCGCGGGCCTGCCGGGCGAGGGGAAGTTCGGCGGGGGCGGGGTCGGCGCCGGGACCACCGGGACCCGGACGACCGTGCCGCAGGAACAGCCGGACTCCGGCGCCGGCCACTCGTCCTGCCGGCCGCAGACCTCGCAGCGCACCTCGACCCAGGAGGACTGCCAGGTGCGGTGGAGTATCTCGACGGGCACGCCGCCGCGCAGTACGGGCATGGTCAGCGGGGCACCGCAGGCACACGGGAAGGTGGGCGGGGTGAAGGCGTTCTCGCGGCGGCACGTGGGGCACCGCACCGGCACGCTGTCGGCCATGGTCGGCTCCTGGCGGGTTGGGACGGCAGACAGGTCGATTCTGCTGCGGACCCCATGGTCTCTCCAAAGCCGGCCGTCGGGGGACGAATTCCACCGACGGCGCCAGGTCGCAGAGAGAACGGAGAGGGGAGCCAGGGCGCACGCGGGGCGCACGGCGGGCGCACACCGCCCGCATCCGGTGCCCCGGGCACGCCGTGAGCCGTACCGGCGTTCCGCCGCGTCCCCGACGCCGCACCGGCTCGACGACGCACAGGGCCCGGAATCCGTGACCGTACGGATTCCAGGCCCTGTGCAGTGGTTCCCGTCCGACAGCGCGAGGGTTGGGCGCGACAGGACATCGCACCGCCGGACGGAGTCTGGTGGGGGTGGGGGAGCAGGCGGGCTCCGCGGTGGGGAAGGTGGCTCGTCCTCCCTATTGGACGAGCACGGCCACCGCACTGGGACCTCCCCGCGTACCGCGGAGCTCGCTGCCTCTCCGTGCCGGCCGACCACCCCTCAACGGGCCGGCCGGCACGGATGCGCCGGGGAACTGACCTCCCGTCAGCCCTGGCGCAGCTCGTGGCGCGCGGCTCAGTCCTCGCGCAGCTCGCGGACCTTGGCCTCGACGCGCTTGCCGTACTCCGGGTCGGCGGCGTGGAAGTGCGCGAGGTTCTTCTCGATCACGTCGTCCCGGCTGACCTGGGAGAGACCGCCGGCGATGTTGGCCACCAGCCGGTTCTTCTCGTCCTCCGACATCAGGCGGTAGAGCTCACCGGCCTGGAAGAAGTCGTCGTCCTTGGTGTGCGCCGGGGCCTCGTGGGTGCCGGTGTGGCCGGAGACGGCGAGCGGGGCGGAGAGCGCCTCGTTCGTCTGGACCGGGCCACCGTAGGAGTTCGGCTCGTAGTTCTTGGCGTGCCGGTCGTAGCCGTTGGCCGCCATGAAGCCGTCCCGGCCGTAGTTGTTGGCCACCGTCGCCTTGGGGGCGTTCACCGGCAGCTGGGTGTGGTTGACGCCCAGGCGGTAGCGGTGCGCGTCGGCGTAGGCGAACAGCCGGCCCTGGAGCATCTTGTCCGGGGACGGGCCGATGCCGGGCACGAAGTTGTTCGGGGAGAACGCCGACTGCTCCACCTCGGCGAAGACGTTGTCGGGGTTGCGGTCCAGGACCAGCCGGCCGACCCGCTGCAGCGGGTAGTCGGCGTGCGGCCACACCTTCGTCAGGTCGAACGGGTTGAAGCGGTAGTTCGCCGCCTCGGCCGCCGGCATGATCTGCACGTACAGGGTCCAGGAGGGGTACACGCCCCGCTCGATGGACTGCAGCAGGTCGGTCTGGTGGCTGTTGGGGTCCTTGCCCGCCAGCTCGGCGCCCTGCTCGCTGCTCAGGCTGCGGATGCCCTGGTTCGTCTTGAAGTGGTACTTGACGAAGAAGGCCTCGCCCTTGGCGTTCGTCCACTGGTAGGTGTGCGAGCCGTAGCCGTTCATGTGGCGGTAGGACGCCGGGATGCCGCGGTCGCCCATGAGCCAGGTGATCTGGTGGGTGGCCTCGGGGGCGTGTGCCCAGAAGTCCCAGACGTTGTCCGCCTCCTGCTTGCCCGTGAAGGGGTCGCGCTTCTGCGAGTGGATGAAGTCGGGGAACTTGATCGGGTCCTTGATGAAGAACACCGGGGTGTTGTTGCCGACGAGGTCGTAGTTGCCCTCTTCGGTGTAGAACTTCAGGGCGAAGCCGCGCGGGTCGCGGGCCGCGTCCGGGCCGCCGAGGTTGTCGGCGACGGTCGAGAAGCGGATGAACGTCTCGGTCCGCTTGCCGACGGTGTTCAGGAAGTCGGCCCGGGTGAAGCCGGTGACGTCGTCGGTCACCTCGAAGTAGCCATACGCGCCGGAGCCACGGGCGTGCACGACACGCTCCGGGATGCGCTCGCGGTTGAAGCGCGCGAGCTTCTCCAGCAGGTGCTGGTCCTGGAGGATGATCGGGCCGCCGACGCCGGCGGTGGAGGAGTTCTGGTTGTCGGCGACCGGGGCGCCGGACTCGGTCGTCAGCGTGGGCTTCGACATGGTGACCTTCCGTACGAGAGCGCGGAAGTTGGCTTCCGCATGTCGGAGCGTAAGAAGAGCTCCGACCAAACGTCAACAGTTTGTTGAAACAAACCTGGGTGGGTGTGCGGGTGGGTGTTCCGGGCGGCGGCCGCGCCTGGGCGCGACAGGACAGGTGTCGGCGCGGCCACCGCCCGGAAGCGGGTGGGAAGCCCTACGCGGCCCGGACCTCGATGAGGACCGGCCGCCGCGTGGAGACGGCTTCCTTGCGGGCCCACTCGGCCGCCGAGCGGAGCTCCGCCGGATCGAGGACGTCGCGGCCCGCACAGCCGTACGCCTCGGCGAGCTTCACGTGGTCGGTGAAGTCCGCCTCGTGGTCGAGTGGGGTGAGCATGATCAGTACGAACGGCACCTCGTGCCGCACCGCGGCCGCCAGTTCCTCGGCCATGTGCGGCAGCCCCTGGCCGTCGACGACCGCCACGACCTCGGCATCCGGCTCGCCCCGGGAGTCCAGTGCCTTGCGGACGCCGATCGCGGCGGGCACCTCCCAGCCGGGAGGGCCGCTGCGGGCGTAGCTGCCCGTCGCGCCGCTGACGACGTACGGGTTCGGTCCGAACAGTCCGGCGATCTCCGGCAGGGTCCCGGACGCCAGGGCCCCGGACGTCGGGGCGCGCAGGCCGCCGAGGTCGGCCGCTGCCGGCGGTCGCGGCGCCGCTCCGTATGCGGACCCGGCCCCCGAAGGCCGCGGCCCGGTCCCGACTCCGCGCTCGGCGTCGTACGCGATCTCCGCCGCGGCCAGATCGGCCGGGACATCGATCAGGACCGGTCCGGGGCGGCCCTCCCGCGCGATGCGGAAGGCCTCGCGAAAGGCCCCCGGAATCCGCTCGGGATCCTCGATCCGCTCGGCGCGCTTGGTGACCGGACCGGCCAGCCGGACCAGGTCCGGCGGCCGGAAGGCCGTGTGGCGCAGCGGGCCGGTCCCCGTCCGGCCGGTGACGCAGACCAGCGGGACGGCGTCCTGCTGGGCCGCGTACAGGCCGGTGACCAGCCGCGATGCCCCCGGGCCCGCGGGTACCGCGGCGACGCCGACCCGCTCGCTGGTACGGGTCCAGCCGTACGCCATGTGTGCGGCCGCCTCCTCGCGGCGTACCGGCAGATGCCCGATACCGCCGACCTCCTCCATCGCCGTGTACAGCGGGAGGAGGGCGGCGCCGGGGCAGCCGAAGGCGATGTCGACGCCCTCGTCCTTCATGATCTGGACGGCCGCCCGTATGGCGGGCATCCGCTGCGCCGCCATGGACTCAGCTTTCGGTGGTGTGTCCGGAGAGGCGTTCGACGCCGCGCAGGAGGGCGGAGTGGTCCAGGCCGCCGTCGCCTTGGGCGCGCAGGGAGGCGACGAGGGAGGCGACGACGGTGCCGACGGGGAGGGCCGCGCCGACGGTGCGGGCGGCGTCGGTGACGATGCCCATGTCCTTGTGGTGCAGGTCGATGCGGAAGCCGGGCTTGAAGTCGCGGTTTTTGAAGTTGTCCTTCTTGCGGGCGAGGACGGTGGAGCCGGCCAGCCCGCCGCCCAGGACGTCGAGGGCGGCGGCGAGGTCGACGCCGGACTTCTCCAGGAAGACGACGGCTTCGGCGCAGGCTTGGATGTTGACGGCGACGATGAGCTGGTTGGCGGCCTTGACGGTCTGGCCGGAGCCGTGCGGGCCGCACAGCACGATGGTCTTGCCGAGGGCTTCGAGGACGGGGCGGGCGGTGTCGAAGTCGTCCTGCCGGCCGCCGACCATGATCGACAGGACGGCTTCGATGGCGCCGGCCTCGCCGCCGGAGACGGGGGCGTCCAGGACGCGGATGCCCTTGTCGGCGGCGGCCTTGGCCAGGTCGATGGAGGTCTGGGGGGTGATCGAGGACATGTCGATCAGCAGGGCGCCGCGCTTGGCGTGGGCCAGGATGCCGTCGGGGCCGTAGGCGATGGCCTCGACGTGCGGGGAGGCCGGGACCATGGTGATCACGATGTCGGCGTCGGTGACGGCCTCGGCGATGGAGCCGGCCGCGGTGCCGCCGTTGTCGGCCAGACGCTGGAGCTTGTCGGCCTCGAGGGTGTAGCCGGTCACACGGTAGCCGGCCTTGATCAGGTTCTCGGCCATGGGCGAGCCCATGATGCCCAGCCCGATCCATGCGATCTTGGGGAGGTTGCTCATTGATGTGCCTCTTTCAACAAAGCGGGTGCGTCAGGAGGAGGGGGTGGCCGCGCGCAGGGGGGCCGGCAGCCAGGCGAAGGCGCCGGCGCTGGGGCCGTCGCCGGGCTTGTACTCCAGGCCGACCAGACCGTCGTAGCCGGCCTTCTTCAGGTGGTCGAGCAGATCGTCGAAGTCGAGTTCGCCGGTGCCGGGGGCGCCGCGGCCGGGGTTGTCGGCGATCTGCACATGCGCGGTCTTGGCGGTGTAGCGGTCGATGACCTCCGCCAGGTCCTCGCCGTTCATCGACAGGTGGTAGAGGTCCATCAGGAACCGGGCGTTGTCCAGCCCGGTCGCGGCGTTCACCGCGTCGACCACCTCGATGGCC
>NZ_JBHYJC010000031.1:0-86845 GCF_042749045.1 Streptomyces sp. NPDC059008
TAGGGCACCCGGGCCCCCCCCCCCCCCCAAACCCCGGGGCCCCCCCCCCCCCCCCCCCGCGGGGCCGGGCCCCGGGGGCCCCCCCCCGCGGCCCCCCGGCGCCGTCCGCTCAGATCTTCTTCAGCAGCTGGGAGCCGAACCAGTCGTCGGGGTCCTGCACTCCCGGCAGTGCGAAGAAGTAGCCGCCGCCGATGGGCGTGATGAACTCGGCCAGCGGCTCGTGTTCGAGACGCTGCTGCACGGTCGCGAACTGCCGCTCGGGATCCTGCTGGTAGCCGCAGAAGACCAGGCCCAGGTCCATCCGGCCGTGCGAGTCGAAGCCGTTGTTGTAGTTGTAACTCCGCCGCAGGAAGCGGGAGTCGTCGGTCTTGGCGGTCCGCGGGTTGGCCAGCCGGATGTGCGCGTCGTGCGGGATGACCTCGCCGTGCGGGTCCTTGCGGTAGTCCGGCAGGTCCGTCTCCTCCCTGCCGTCCAGGGGCGCGCCGCTCGCCTTGCGCCGACCGAAGATCTTCTCCTGGCGGTCCACCGGTACCTTGTCCCACTTCTCGACGTGGAAGCGGATCAACCGCAGCACCTGGTAGCTGCCGCCCAGCGCCCAGTCCGGCTCACCGCAGGGCGGCGTCACCCACAACAGCCGGTCCATCTCCCTGGCCGACTCGGTGTCCGGATTGACGATGCCGTCCTTGAAGCCGACGAAGGTACGCGGCGACCCCGAGGGCCGGGACGGATTGAGGAAGGCGTCCGACCGCCAGCGGGGCCGCAGCAACCCGTCGGTCTCCCGGGCCACATCGCGCAGCACGTGGACGATGGCGTCGGGATGCTGGCCGCAGATCTGCAGCGACAGATCGCCGTGGCAGCGGGCCGGCTCCAGCCGGTCGTCGGGGAAGGCCGGCATCGCCTTGAGATGCCGCGGCTTGTGCCCGGAGAGCCCGAACCGGTCGTCGAACAGCGAGGCGCCCACGCCGAGCGTGATGGTGAGCGAGTCGGGGGTCGGCTCCTCCGCGGCGACCTGCTCGTCCTTCGGCTTCACCCCGGCCGCCAGCGCCCGGGACCGGTGGGTGAGCGTCCGGAACAGCTTCTCCAGGCCCTCGCGGTTGTCGGCCAGCACATCGAAGCCCGCGAAGCCGGCGAAGAGCTGCTGGGGGGTCACGATCCCGGCCTGATGGCGTCCGTGGAAGGGAACCCTGTCGGGCAGCGTCCGCTCGCTGTCGCGTACCCCGCCGGCCGACCGGTCCGCCGCGGTCGCCTCCTGGCCCAGCCCCGCGGCCGCCACCCCGGCGAGCCCCGCAGCGCACTTGAGGAATCCTCGGCGGCCGTCGTCCCGCACCGGGGCACGCTCGTCGCCGGCCTGATCACGTCTCATCGTCCCGCCATCCTGACTACGTCATCCGGCACCAGCCGTGCCTGCACGTACCTGTGCGACATGCTCACGGGCCCCGCCACGAGGACCGGGACCAACACGGCCCGGGCGGCGGATATCACGCCAGCGGCGCCGGCCGGTCGCCCGAATGGCGCAGGCGGACCGCCCTCCCGCGCGACAGCGCCCCGCCGCGCTTCTAGCGTCACCCCTGTGACCTGCCCGAACACCGCCCCGAACCCGGCACGGCGAGACGCCGGGGCGGGCCGGCGCATGCCCCGCACCGCCCATGAGCCCCGGGACCCCCAGCTATGAACGCATTCACCGACGAGAACCGAACCACAGGCGAGGGCACCCAGCTCGAAGAGCCCGCACCGGGTGAGGAGACCGTACGGGGCGACGCGGGCCCACCGGCCGACGCGGGGGCGCCGGCCGAGGAGGACGCGCCCGCCGTCGAGCCCCCCGCACTGTCGCTGCGGATCGAGAAGGGACATGCCGAGCCCGAGGAGCTCGCCGCGATCGCCGTCGTCCTGTGCGCCCAACTCGCGGGCCTGCACGCGCTCGCCGCCGGCGTCCCCGTCGAGGAGCGCCCGGCCGACCGGCGGCACCCCAGGGGGCACTCGATGCGTCACTCCGCGTGCTGGTCCGGCTGCTGGACCTGCGCCTGAGGCCACCGCGCGGGGTGCTCGCAGGGGAGCGGCAGACCGCGGCGCGGTGATCGTCACGTAGGGTCCGGCGAGGCGGAACAGCGCATCGAGGGGAACCGTTTTCGTGGCAGAGCGTCAGGCATCCGAGGGGGACGGCGCGACGGGCGCGCCGGAAGTACGGGCGCAGGAGCGCCGGTTGCGCCGGGACCTGGGGTTCTGGGGACTGACCGGCATCGGCTTCTCCAACATCGTCGGCTCCGGCTGGCTGTTCGCCGCCATGTACGCGGCGCAGACGGCCGGGCCCGCCGCCCTGCTGTCCTGGATCGGGGCCGGACTGCTGTGCGGACTGGTCGCGCTGGTCCTGATCGAGCTCGGGGCGTCCCGGCCGGAGGGCGGCGGCACGGTCCGCTGGCCGCTGCTCGCCAGCGGCCGGCTCGTCGGCACCCTCATCGGCTGGTCGACGCTGCTGTCGGTGGGCGGTACCGCCGCGGAGATCAGCGCGATCATGCAGTACACCGCCCACTACCTCCCCGGCATCTACAACGGCCACACCCTCACCCTCTCCGGCCTGGCCCTGGCCACCGGACTCAGTGTGCTGTTGACGGCGCTGAACTGGTTCGCGGTGCGGATGTTCGCCCAACTCAACAACCTGATCACGGTGTTCAAGATCGCCGTTCCGGTGGTCACCGTGTTCGCGCTGATCGCCTCCGGCTGGCACTCCGGCCGGCTGACCGACCACGGCGGCTTCGCGCCGTACGGCTATGTGGCCTGCCTGACCGCGCTGGCCGGCGGCGGCATCGTCTACTCGGTCAACGGCTTCCAGGCCCCGCTGGACTTCTCGGGCGAGACCCGCAACCCCCGCCGGACCATCCCGGTCGCGGTCCTCACCGGCATCGCCCTGGCCGTGGCCATGTACCTCGCCCTGCAACTGGCCTACCTCTTCACCGTCCCCGAGAACCTGCTCGGCAACGGCTGGCAGGGCGTCTCCTTCGACTCCCCCTTCGGCCAGCTCGCCCTCATCCTCAACCTGCACTGGCTGTCCAGCCTGCTCTACGCGGACGCGGTGATCTCGCCCGGCGGCTCGGCGTACGTGGGCGTGGCCATCGACGCGCGGCACACCTACGCGCTCGCCAAGAACGGCACCATCCCCCGGTACTTCATGAAGGTCAACCAGCGGTACGGCATCCCGCGCCGGGCACTGGTGATCAACCTCCTGGTCATCGTGGTCTTCCTGCTGCCGTTCGGCGGCTGGCAGGACATCGTGAGCGTCATGGGCGACATGTACCTGCTGATCTACGCGGCTTCCGCGGTCGCGGTCGCGGTCTTCCGCGCCGAACCGGGCGGGCGGACGGCGGGCTGGGTACCCGGGCTGCGCTGGATCGCGCCGCTGAGCTTTGTGGTGGCCGGCGAGTTCATCTACTGGTCGGGCTGGCACGACCTGCGCCTGGCCCTGCCCCTCGTCCTCGCCGGCCTGCTGATCTTCCTGGCCATGCACCGCCCCGGTGCGCGCGACGCGGCGGCCGTCGAACGCGACGGCGCGGGCCCGAGCCGCCCCCTCGGCATCGAACTGCGCACCGGCGCCTGGCTGGTGGCCTACCTCCTCGGCCTGACCGTGCTCTCCTGGCTGGGCACCTTCGAGGGCTCCGGCCGCCTGCCCGCCCCCTACGACTCGATCACGGTGGCCGCCCTCGCCCTCGCGGTCTTCTTCTGGGCCGTACGCTCCGGCGTCCGCCACCGGGCGGCGGCGACCGCGTAACCCGTCCCGGGGCGGTGGCAGCGGGAGGAGGGACGACGGCCGGCGCGGCGGCGGTCGCTCCTTGTAGTCGTCCGGCTGCGCGAGACGGTGCGTGCCGGGGTGCGGGGCCCGGCCGCCCGCCGTCAAGCGGAAGTCGCACCACGGAAATAAGATGAATCGGACAGGTGGGCTCACCGGAGCCCCATGAGGCCAGGTCAGGAGGCCCATGCGGACCGCCGCACGGAGCGCGCACCCCCGCAGTGGCCCATGCACCGATGCACCTTGGAGCGATCCATGCTTCGGCGTCGTCCCCCGCGGTCGGCGAGCGCCGACGATCTGCTGACCACCCTCGGCCGGCTGACCGCCCAGGCGCGGGAAGGCGCCGAGAAGCAACGGGCCCGGGTCGAGCTGGCCGAGGCGCTGCAGCGCGAGATGCTGCCGACGCGGCTGCCGGAAGTGCCCGGGCTGCGCACCGCCGCCAGCTACGCCCCCGCCCGGCACGGACTGGACATCGGCGGCGACTGGTACGACGGCTTCCCGCTGCCCGACGGCTCGCTGGCCTTCTGCATCGGTGACGTACAGGGCCACGACGTGGAGGCGGCCGCCTTCATGGGGCAGATCCGCCTCGGGCTGCGGGCCGTCGCGGTGCACGCCGCCGACCCCGGCGAGGTGCTGAGCCGGGCCAACGACCTGCTGCTGTCCGTGGACTGCGGGCTCTTCGCGACCTGCACCTTCGTCCGCTTCGACCCCGCCACCTGGGAGCTGTCCAGCGCCCGGGCCGGCCATATCCCCGGCATCTGGGCCACCAGCGACGGCCGCTCGGGCCTGACCAACGACCCCGGGGGCGTGCCGCTGGGCATCGTGCCGGGCGAGGCCTACCCCGTCACCCGCCGCCGGCTCGACACCTCCGGCGCATTGGTGCTGCTCACCGACGGTGTCGTCGAGGGGCCTTCGTTCCCGATAGAGGCCGGGCTGCGGCAGGTGACCCGCCTGGTGTGCGCCAACGCCGACGGCGATCCGGCCACGGTCGCCGCCGCGGCGATGAGCGTGGCCGAGCTGACCGGGCACAACGACGACTCGGCGGTGATCGTGCTGTGCTTCGACGGCAGCGGCCTGCAGCCCCGGGTGAAGCGCGGCCCGGGCGCGCGTGTCGCGGCCGACGCCCGGCCGCCCGCGTTGTCTGATGGCTGATGTGGTGCGCACCGAACAACTCCGTCGTCCCGCACCGGCAGCCCTGACCCTCCTCGTTCTCACCGCCGTCTACTTCGCGTCCGCATGGATCGGCCTGCGGGAGTCGGTGGTGGTCGCCGGTGCCGTGGTCACGCCCTTATGGCCGCCCACGGGCATCGCGCTGAGCAGCCTGCTCCTGCTGGGCATGTGGACCTGGCCGGGCATCGCCCTCGGCACCCTGCTGATCGTCGCGACGCTCAGCCCGCTCGACGTCACGGTCCTCGGCGTCATGGCGGGCAACACCCTCGCCCCGGTGTGCGCCTGTCTGATGCTCCGCAAGGTGGGCTTCCGCATCGCACTGGACCGCCTGCGCGACGGGGTGGCACTGGTCGCCCTCGGCGCCTTCGCCGGCATGCTGATCAGCGCGACGCTGGGCAGCGGAACCCAGGTGCTGACCGGTGCGCTGCCGACCGGAGGCTTCTGGCGGACCTGGGCGGCCTGGTGGGTGGGCGATGCCATGGGCGTCCTCGTCGTCACCCCGCTCGTCCTCGCCCTGCGCGCGATCCGCCGGCCCCAGGGCATCCCCGTCCACCGCTGGGCCGAGGCGGCGGCACTGCTGGTCGCGGCGGTCGCCTTGTCGTTCATGGCGACCAGGAGCCAGCTCTCCCTGCTCTTCCTGGTCTTTCCGCTGATCGTGTGGGCGGCGCTGCGCTTCCAGCTCGCGGGGGCGGCGCCCTGCGTACTGCTGGTGTCCGTGCTGGCGATCTCGGCGGCGACCGCGCGCATCGGACCGTTCGAGGGCCAGAGCCTGCTGGAGGCGATGGTCAACCTGCAGGCGCTCAACGCGTCGGCGGCGCTCACCGCACTGCTGCTGTCGGCGATCGTCACCGAGCAGAACGCCATCCGGCGCAAGATCGAGCAGGCCTGCACGGACCTGGCCGAAGTGGTGGACCGGCTCGCGCCGGGGGAGAGCCGGCGGCGCTGGCCCCCGGGCACCGACCAGCACTGACCGGCCCGCCCGCGGCCCGGGCCCGCCCTCAGTCCCGCAGCAGCTCGCGCAGGTCGTAGCCCACCGGCTCCTCCAGTTGCGCGTAGGTGCAGCTCTCCGGCGTACGGTCGGGGCGCCAGTGCCGGAACTGGGCGGTGTGCCGGAACCTGCTGCCCTCCATGTGGTCGTAGGCGACCTCGCACACCCGCTCCGGGCGCAGCGGCACCCACGACAGGTCCTTGCCGCCGCTCCAGCGGCTGGGCCCACCCGGCATCCGCCGGGACGCGTGCGCCGCCTCGTCCGTCCACGCGCCCCAGGGATGGTCGGCGACCTCGTCCATCCGCAGAGGGGCCAGCTCCTCGACCAGCTGCCGCCGCCTGGCCATCGGGAACGAGGCGCACACCCCGACGTGCTGGAGCCGCCCCGCGCCGTCGTGCAGGCCCAGCAGCAGCGACCCGACCACGGGCCCGCTCTTGCGCAGCCGGTAGCCCGCCACCACGCAGTCGGCGGTGCGGGCATGCTTGATCTTGAACATGGCGCGGTCGCCCGGCCGGTACGGCAGATCCAGCGGCTTGGCGACCACCCCGTCCAGCCCCGCCCCCTCGAACTGGGTGAACCAGCGGCGCGCCAGCTCCTGGTCCGTCGTCGCGGGCGCGGTGTACACCGGCGCCCGCGCCGGCCGCAGCGCCTCGACCAGCGCTTCCCGGCGCGCCGACTGCGGCTGGTCCATCAGCGCGTGAGGGCCGAGCGCCAGCAGATCGAAGGCGACCAGGGAGGCGGGCGTCCGCTCGGCGAGCGTACGGACCCGGGAGTCCGCCGGATGGATGCGCTCCAGCAGCTCCTCGAAGTGCAGCCGGCCGTCATGGGCGATGACGATCTCGCCGTCGACGACGCAGCGCGGCGGCAGCTCGGCCCGTACGGCCGCGACCACCTCGGGGAAGTAGCGGGTGAGCGGCTTGGTCGTCCGGCTGGCGATCTCGACGTGCGCCCCGTCACGGAAGACGATGACCCGGAAGCCGTCCCACTTGGCCTCGTACTGCATGCCGGCGGGGATGTCGGTCACCAGCTTCGCGAGCATCGGCGACACCGGGGGCATGACGGGCAGATCCATGCTCCCGATCCTGCGGGCTCGGGACGCTCCCCGCGCGCCGAGGCGCTGGGGAAACGGCCCCGGCGCGCGGTGGCGCGGCGCGGAACCTAGCGTGGAGGCATGGCCGGAGGCGGAGCTGTCGAGCTGGACGTCGCGGGGCGCACGGTGCGGGTGTCGAACCCCGGCAAGACGTACTACCCCGAGCGTGGCTTCACCAAGTTGGACGTCGCGCAGTACTACCTCGCCGTCGTGGACGGGGTGCTGAGGGGTCTGCGCGACCGGCCCACCACCATGCAGCGCTTCCCCGACGGCGTCGAGGGCGAGTTCTTCTACCAGAAGCGGGCCCCCAAGGGGCTGCCGGACTGGCTGCCCACCGCCCGCATCGCCTTCCCCAGCGGCCGGTTCGCCGACGAGATGTGCCCCACCGAGCCCGCCGCCGTGCTCTGGGCGGCCAACCTCGGGTGCCTGACCTTCCACCCCTGGCCGGTACGCCGCGCCGACACCGAGCACCCCGACGAGCTGCGGATCGACCTCGACCCGCAGCCCGGCACCGACTTCGCGGACGCCGTCCGGGTCGCCTACGAACTGCGGGAGCTGCTGGCCGAACACGGACTGCGCGGCTGGCCCAAGACCTCCGGCGGCCGCGGGGTGCACGTCTATGTACCGATCCTGCCGCAATGGACGTTCACCGAGGTCAGACGGGCCGCCATCACCGTGGCCCGAGCACTGGAGCGCCGGCTGCCGGACCTGGTGACCTCGGCCTGGTGGAAGGAGGAGCGCGGCGCGAAGGTCTTCGTCGACTACAACCAGATGGCCCGGGACCGGACCATCGCCTCGGCCTACTCGCTGCGGGCCAGACCGCGTGCGACGGTCTCCACCCCCCTGCGCTGGGAGGAGCTGGCCGACGCCGCGCCCGAGGACTTCGATCTGCGCACGGTCCCGCCGCGCTTCGCCGAACTCGGCGATGTGCACGCCGACATGGCCGACCACGCCTTCGGCCTGCAGTCCCTCCTGGAACTCGCCGACCGGCACGCGGCGGAGGAGGGACTGGGGGACCTGCCCTATCCCCCCGACCACCCGAAGATGCCGGGCGAGCCGGCCCGGGTCCAGCCGAGCCGGGCGCGCAAGGCACGGTAGGGGCGTGCCTTCCGCGTGGCGAGCGGCCCGCCCGGGGCGGACCTCCCCACCCGTACGGCCGTACCCGCCCCGGTCGTACCACTGCCTGACCGGCCTCGCCGTTCGCGTGCCGACGGGGGCGGCGGGCGTCCGGCCCGCCCTGCGCGCCGCCCGGCCGGTCACCACGGCGCAGGTGGTCTTCGCCGACGACGCCGTGCTGGTCCTGTACACCGACGGGCTCATCGAGCGCCGACGTCGAGGCGCTCGCCGATGCCCTGCTGGCGGAGCTGCTGCCGTCCGGTGGCGCCACCGACGACACGGCCCTCGTCGTCATCCGGCTCTGACCAGCACATCCGCCGGCTTTTCGCGCCCGTTCACTACCGCGAGTGGAGCAATTCCCTGCGCCGTTGGGGTGGCCGGCCGTCGTGTCTGCGGGGGCCGCTGCTCAGCGCGGTACTTATCGGAATGTCCGATTTCCTGCCTAACTGGAGAACGCAATGCGCAAGTCGATAGGACGTTCCGTCGCCGCCGCGGCGATCGCTGCAGCCACCGTCGTACCGCTCGCCGGCACGGCCGCGGCCGCTCCGCAGACCCCCGCGGCGTCCTCGTCGGGCCACGATCATCATGGCAAGAAGCATGGCAAGCACCACCATCATCACGGTGGCTACCACCACAAGGACGGTAAGCACCTTGGCCTGCTCTCGTTGATTTTCGGCCTGCTTGGTCTGCTCTGAGCGGGAGCAGCGCATCGGGCCGCCGCGGCGTTGAGCCGCGGCGGCCCGAACGCCGTCAGCCGGCGGCGCCCACCTCCTGCTCGGCCTGCCGGCGCAGCTCCTTCTTGTCCGGCTTCCCGGCATCGGTCAGCGGCAGCGCGTCGACGAAGGTGATCCGGGCCGGCTCGTACATCGCACCGCGCTCCTGGCGCACCTTCTCGCGCAGCTGCCGCTCGTCGACGGTGCTGCCGGGAACCCGCACCACCACGGCGTGCACCTGCTCCATGCGGTGGGCGTCGCGGACGCCGAAGACGGCGCTCTGGAGGACCTGCGGGTGCGAGTTCAGCGCGTCCTCCAACTCGGTGGTGTACACATGGCCGCCGACCACGACGATCATGTCCTTGATCCGGTCGACGATGGTCAAGTAGCCCTCGTCGTCCAGGAATCCGATGTCCCCCGTGTGCAGCCAGCCGCCCCGCAGCACTTCGGCGGTCAGCTCGGGCTGCTTCCAGTACCCCTTCATGATCATGTCGGAGCGGACGCAGACCTCGCCGTGCTCACCGGCGGGCAGATCGCGTCCCGACTCGTCGCGGATCACCACCTCGACGTCGGGCAGCACCTTCCCCGCGGAGCGCAGCCGGTCGGGGCGGTCCGGGTCGTGGTCCTCCGGGGTGAGCACGCTGATGCCGCCCGCCTCGTTCTGCCCGTAACCCTGCAGCAGCACCGGACCGAACATGCGCACCGCGTCGGCTATGCGGGCCGGGGACGCCTGGCAGCCGCCGTACGTCAGCATCCGCAGGCTGGAGGTGTCGGTGTGCCGGGCGGAAGGATGGTCCATCAACTGATAGAGCAGCGGCGGCAGCAGGAACATGTCGGTGATGCGCTCGCGGGCGATGGCCGCGAGCACGGTCTCGGGGTCGAAGTCGTCGAGCAGGACGATCGTGCCGCCCCTGTACAACGTGTGGTCGGCCAGTGCGCCCGCGGCGTGCGCGAGGGTCGTGCAGACCAGCTGTCGGTGCTCG
Organism: Streptomyces sp. NPDC059008; assembly: GCF_042749045.1. Taxonomy (NCBI): domain Bacteria; kingdom Bacillati; phylum Actinomycetota; class Actinomycetes; order Kitasatosporales; family Streptomycetaceae; genus Streptomyces; species Streptomyces sp. NPDC059008. Next base: position 9,839 of record NZ_JBHYJC010000031.1, read on the forward strand.
AACTCCGGCTGCTCCGCCACCACTCCGCGGAACCAGCGGGCCTGCTCGAAGGTGGTGCAGATGCCCTTGGGGTGGCCGGTGGTGCCGCCGGTGTGGCGGATGGTGCACACGTCGTCGGGCCGGGCCAGGCTCGCGAACGGCTCGTCGGACTGCCCGGCCGCCAGCTCCAGCAGGTCCGTGCCCAGCTTCGCGGGGCCGAGTACGAGGACGTCCGGCACCGGCGCCAACTCGGTGACCTCCGCGGCCCGCTCGGCGTAGCGCGGGTCGACGATCAGGGCGCGGGTCTCGACGTCGCGGACGATGTGGGCCTGGGACTCGGCGGACAGCTTGCTGTAGAGGTGGTTGACCCGGGCGCCGATCAGGTTGGCCGCGTATCGGGCGGCGAGGGTCTCCGGGAGGTTGCCGCTGAGCAGGGTGACGGTGGCCCCGCGCTCGACTCCCCGGGTGCGCAGTGCCCGCGCCATGCGGTGCACCAGGGCGCGGAACTCGCCTGCGGTTACCCGGCGCCCCTGGTGGACCAGGGCTTCGCGCGCCGGGTTCGAGCTAAGTGCATCGAGGTTCTCCTCCACGTAGGTACGGAATGTCCGGTCGGTGATGGACATGATGTCGGGCTTCCTCCTGACGCCGGCGGACGCGGTCACCGTCGCCGGGTGCGGTACCGATAGTTAGTTGCTGGAGGCAACTAAAGATAGGGTAGTCGCTGGAGATCGACATCTCCAAGTCGGAGCGTGGAGCACGGGTGTTGTGCAGTCGGCCGCCGTGCCCGCAGGCCTTGTGGCGCACGGCCACCGGCCCGTATGCCCGGTCGCCGAGCCCGGCCGGAATATTCGCACTGAATATCGCCAACTCGGTCGCAGGCCCGGGAGCAGCGGCGGATAATCCTCCCTCACGCACGGGACGCCCTTGCCCTGCGGCTCTCGCTCTCCCTGCGGGGCCGTCCCGTGTCGAGGGATGATGGAGGGCATCGGAAACACGGCGAGAATCGGCCGATGTACGGAGAGCGCCACGGCTGTCGGTCAGCGGAGACCGGCGGAAGGAGTGCCTGGATGGGTGCGACCGACGCGTTCCCCGAGGGCGCCGCCCCGGTCGGCGCTGCACCGGGGCGGCCCGGTGGCCTGCTCGACGTGCTGGGCGTGGCCGCCGTCATGCTGGACGCGGAGGGGCGGATCACCCTGTGGAGTCCGCAGGCCGAGCAGCTCTTCGGCTGGACCGCACAAGAGGCGCTCGGCCGGTCGGCCGCCCAGCTGCTGGTCGGGCCCGACGACATCGACCTGGTGCTGCAACTGTTCTCCCAGGTCATGTCCAGCGGCGAGAGCTGGGCCGGGGTCTTCCCCATCCAGCACAAGGACGGCAGCACCCGGCTCGTCGAATTCCGCAACATGCGCCTGCTGGACGAACGCGGCCGGACCTACGCACTGGGCATCGCCACCGACCAGGCCGTACTGCGGCGGGTCGAGCGGGACCTGGCACTGTCGGTACGGCTGGTGGCCCAGTCGCCGATCGGCCTGGCGGTGCTGGACACCGCACTCCGCTTCGTCATGGTCAACCCGGCGCTGGAACGCATCAACGACCTGCCCGCCGACCAGCACATCGGCCGCCATGTCCGCGAGGCGCTGTCCTTTCTGGACACCGACGTCATCGTGGCCAGGATGCACGAGGTCCTGGAGACCGGCCGGCCGCTGCTCGACCAGTTCACCGTCGGCGGCACCGCGGCCGACCCCCACGCCGACCAGGCCTGGTCGGTCTCGTACTACCGACTGGAGGACGCCCACGGCAGGGTGCTGGGGCTGGCCACCTCCGTCGTCGACATCACCGAGCAGCACCGGGCCGCCACCGAGGCCGCCCGCGCCCGCCGCCGCCTCGCCCTCATCGCCGACGCCTCCGCGACCGTCGGCACCACCCTCGACGTCGACCAGACCGCGCATGAGCTGGCCGACGTCATCGTGCCCGAAGTCGCGGACATGGCCGCGGTCGACGTCCTCGACGCGATCCTCGACGGCCGGCGCCCCTCCGTGCTGTCCCGCGGCGGCCCCGCCCGCTTCCGGGCGCTCGCGGTGTCCACGGCCTACGACACCGGCGCCGTCCGCGCGGCTGACCCCACCGGCCAGATCGCCTCCTACGAAGCCGACCGGCTGATCACCCGCTGTGTGACCGAGGCCCGTCCGGTCATCGTCGCCCATGTGGACGACGACGACCTGCGGCGCATCGCGGCTGGCCCGCAGGGCGCCGCCTTCCTGAAGCAGGCCGGACTCCGCTCCTATCTGGCGGTGCCGCTGATCGCCCGCGGCGAGGTGCTCGGCGCGCTGTCGCTCTACCGCGTACGCAATCCCGAGCCGTTCGACGAGGACGACGCCGTGCTCGCCGTCGAACTGGCCGCGCGGGCGGCGGTGTGCATCGACAACGCCCGTTCGTACCAGAGCGAACGGCGCACCGCGCTCACCCTCCAGCGCCATCTGATGAACCACCGGCCGCCGCAGCCCACCGCCATGCAGATCGCCTACCGCTACCAACCCGCCCAGGCGGCCAGCGAGGTCGGCGGCGACTGGTTCGACGCCATCCCCGTGGCCGGCGACAAGACCGCCCTGGTGGTCGGCGACGTCATGGGCAGCGGCATCAACGCCGCTGCCACCATGGGCCAGTTGCGCACCACGATCCGTGCGTTGGCCGACCTCGACCTCGACCCCGCCGAGGTGCTCCGCCACCTCGACCACATCGCCGGCGGCCTCGATCCGGCCTTCGCCACCTGCCTCTACGCCGTCTACGACCCGCACCGCAGCCTGTGCCGGATCGCCGTCGCGGGGCATCTGCCGCCGGTGCTGGTCCGGCCGGGCCAGCCGCCCGAGCTGCTCGACCTGCCCACCGGCGCCCCGCTCGGCGTCGGCGGGGTCCCCTTCGAGCAGACCACGGTTCCGCTGCGCGACGGCGACCACCTGGTGCTCTACACCGACGGCCTGATCGAGACCCGGGACAAGGCCATCGACACCCGCCTGGACACCCTGCTCACCCTGCTCGCCGAGCCCGGGTCGGACCCGGAGGCCCTGTGCGACCGCCTGCTGAGCGCACTGCGTGACGAACAGGGCCACGACGACGTCGCCCTGCTCATCGCCCGGGTGAACGCCTTGGAGGAGTGAGGCGGGCCGGACGCCCGCCCCGGCCGCGGGCCGGCTGCGGATTCGCGGGGCCCGCTACGGATTCGGCGGCCCTGCCCGGCGGCCCCCACGGGGATCCCGCCCCGCCCACTCCGGCCGCGAAATCCGCTTCTGCATCGCATTGCGAGTATGGATACGAGCCACCAAGCGGCTCAACACCTACGGATTTCGTTGTCTCACGGTCTTAACAAGACCTTGACGTGGGTCGGACGCGGGGGTTGTATTCGGTCACCAAAGCGGCGCCTGCGTCTCGCCAGGTCTGCACCGCGTTTGCCGCACTTCCCCCAAAGTGCCCCCTTCTGCCGCCGGACCGATGGGACACGGATAGCCGATATGCCCTACACGCCTGTTGCCTCCGCACCCCCCGAGCGGGACACCCGCAGCGCGGCGGAGGGAGGTGCCGCCAACGGCCCCAAGCTCACCCGGTCGATCGGTGTGGTCGGCGGCACGCTGCTCACGCTGTCCTGCCTGACCCCGGCCTCCTCGCTCTTCGTGATCGTGCCGGACTCCTTCGCCAGCCTCGGCACCGGCACCGCGCTCACCATCGCCATCGCGGGCCTGCTGTGCATCGGGGTGGCCTTCACCTACTCCGAGCTCGGCACGCTGATCCCGAGCTCCGGCGGCGAGTACGCCATGGTCGGCACCCTCATGGGCCGCCTCGCGGGCTGGCTGGTCTTCATCCTCTCGCTGATCGTCGTCATGATCGTGCCGCCCATCATCGCCCTGGGCACCGCCGACTATCTGGCGCCGATCATCCAGCTGGATCCGCAGTACACCGCTGCCGGCGTGATGCTGCTGGCCACCGCCATGGGCCTGCTCGACCTGCGCGCCAACGCCTGGATCACCGGCATCTTCCTCGTGCTGGAGGTCGTGGCCTGCGCGGTCGTCGCCTTCCTCGGCTTCAGCCACACCCAGCGCTCCGCGTCCGTACTCGTCCACCCCGTCATCGACGCCGGACACGGACACACCAGTGCCGTCACCGCCGGCCTCATCGTCACGGGCCTGGCCACCGCGCTCTTCATCCTGCAGGGCTTCTCCACCGCCGTGTACCTCGCCGAGGAGATCGAGAACCCGCGCCGCAACGTCTCGCGCACGGTGCTGTGGACGCTCGCCATCGGTGCGGCCGTCGTCCTGATCCCGGTCATCGCGATCACCCTCGGCGCCCCCGACCTCAAGACCCTCGGCGCCGGCGACGTCGCGGGCATGGTGCAGGAGTGGAGCAACTCCGGCATCGGCACCTTCGTCAGCCTCTGCATCGCCCTGGCGATCATCAACGCGGCGATCGTGATGGTGATCCAGAACTCCCGGGTGGTCTTCTCCTCGGCCCGCGACGCGGCCTGGCCCGCCCCGGTCAACCGCGTCTTCTCGCACGTCGGCCGCCGCTTCGGCTCGCCGTGGGTGGCCACCCTCGTCGTCGGCGTCCCCGGCGCGGCCCTGTGCTTCGTCAACCTCGACACCCTCAGCGAGGTGACCGGCGTGGCCGTCGCCGCGATGTACGTCTTCGTCGCCCTGGGCGCCCTGGTCTCGCGCCGCGGCGAGCACAAGCACCGGGCGGCCTGGCGGATGCCGCTGTGGCCGGTCGTCCCGGCGCTCCTCGTCGTCGCGCTGGCCTGGGTGCTGACCCAGCAGAGCACCAAGAGCCTAGTCATCACCGGGGCCATCGTCGTCGCCGCCGCGCTGTACTGGGCCTGCTATCTGCGCCCGCGGCAGGAGACGCACTGGGTGATCTCGGTCCCGGAAGACGGACAGGCCGTGGCGGGGGAGCCGTCGGCCGCGGTGGCGCCCGCGGAAGGGCGGTAGGCCCTGGCGGGGGCGGAGGGGGCCTTGCGGGGCCGAGAGCCGTCCGCCCCCGCGGACCACCGGGGCCTCGCCGGGCCCTCGGCCGTACGCCTCTCGGCCGTACAACTCGCAGCCTTACAACTCGCATCCGTACAAGAACAAGGCAAAGCCCGCCCGGAGCAGCTGTCCGGGCGGGCTTTGTCTGTTGTCCTGTTTCGTCGCCTTCTTGTTCTCCTCTTTCCTCGCGCTTCGGCTTTTTCCCCTCTAGCTCCCCTCTAGCACCCCTCCAGCTTTTTCCCCTCCGCCCACCCCCCTACGGGGGGTGGGCGGGTGTAGAGGTGAGGTGCAGAGGTGGCAGAAGCGCGAGGCTGCAGAGCCGTGAGGTGCGCAGAGGCGCCAAGTGCGCAGAGGATCGAGGCCGCAGAGGCGCGCGGAGCTGCGAGGCGCGCAAAGGCGCAAGGCGCAAGGCGCGAAGAGGCGTGAGGCTGCAGAGCCGCGAGGCGCGTAGAGGCGCAAGGCGCGCAGAGCCGCGAGGCGTACAGAGACCCAAGGCGCGCAGAGGCGCAAGGCGTACAGAGACCCAAGGCGCGCAGCGACCCAGGGCGTGCAGAGCCGAGAGATGCGCAAAGCCGCGGGTGTCCGCCCCCATGGCGGGGGCGTCACGCCGAGGGCTCGCGGGCTAGCGCTCCGACGGGCGGGCGAGCGCCAGTGCGTCCAGCAGCAGGCATACGTGGTCGACGGCGTCCCGCCCCGTGGGGGAGTCGGCCGCCGGTGCGTCGTCGAGCAGCCCGGCGGTCCCGCGCAGCAGCTTCAGCAGCCGCTCACTGGCCCCGTCGGTCGGTTCCGCGTGCGCCAGTACGGACCGGATCTGCCCGCCCGTGAGGGGCACACCGGTTTCGAGGAAGCGGAAGAGCGCCACGGCGATGCGCCGGTCGGCGTCGTGCGGCTTCCACAGCCCGAGCGCGTGGTGGTCGATGAGCCCCGCCGCCTCGGCACGGATCTCCTCTGGAACATGCATGCCCAAGAACGTCTCATACCGCATCGCCGGCCCATAGGGCGGCGAGGTGCGCCTCACCGGGGCCCGTCCGACGCCATCCGGCCACCGGTGGACCGTGCTGACCAGGCACGTTGTGCCGGGGCCCGGACGATGCGACCGGCACACCTCCGCCCGGCGGGAGTTCAAACCTGTGGGGAGAGTTACATGCACAATCCCGAACCTGGGCGATTTGTTCCCGGTCCGATACCGGGCGGTGACCGGCGCGTTTGTCCCCTTCGTCGAGGACGTTCGCATATGTGCGTCAGTAAAACCTACCCGAGGGTCTTTCCGCCCTCTGGCGTCCGGCCCCAGATCACGGGACGATCCTCGAACAGCCCGTGAGGACGTCCGATGCGACACGGGCCCCAGCGGCCGCTGCGCTCCGCAGTGCGCGGCTCGCCCACCGTATGCGGGAGGTGTAGAAAGAGGACATGGCCGGACGCTACGGCCGCCCGCGTTCGGTTCTCAGGATGCGAACTGTCGCAGGTCAGGTCTTTCTCCTGCAGGTGGCGATCGTGGTGCTGCTGGTCGCCGCCGCCATGGCGGCGCTCGTCCTGCAGTCCCGGACCGACTCCGAACGCGAGGCCCGCCACCGATCGGTCGCCGTCGCCGAGGCCTTCGCCCATGCGCCCGGCATGGAAGCGGCGTTGCGGAGCCCCGATCCGACCGCCGTGCTGCAACCGCGGGCCGAGGCCGCCCGCAAGGCCACCGGCGTCGACTTCATCGTCGTGATGAACACCGAGGGCATCCGCTACACCCACCCGATCCCCAACCGGATAGGCAAGAAGTTCGTCGGCACGCTGAAACCGGCGTTGTCCGGCGTGGTGGTCACCGAGAAGATCGTCGGCACCATAGGACCCCTGGTCCAGGCGACGGTGCCGGTCTTCGGACGCGACGGCAAGGTCATCGGACTGGTCTCGTCCGGCATCACCATCAAGAAGGTCAGTGGTGTCGTCGACGACCAGTTCCCGCTGCTGTTCGGCGCCGCGGCCGGCATCCTGATCCTCACCACCGGCGGCACCGCGCTCGTCAGCCGGCGGCTGCGTCGTCAGACCCACGGCCTGGGGCCCGCCGAGATGACCCGCATGTACGAGCACCACGACGCGGTGCTGCACGCGGTGCGCGAAGGCGTGATCATCGCCGGCGGCGACGGCCGGGTACTGCTCGCCAACGACGAGGCACGCCGGCTCCTGGATCTGCCGCCGGACGTCGAAGGGCGCCAGATCGCCGACCTCGGGCTCGACCGGGCCACCGCCCAACTGCTCGCCTCCGGCCGGGTCGTCACCGACGAGGTGCACCCGGTGGGCGAACGGCTGCTGGCCGTCAACCAGCGCTCGACGGACCAGGCCGGCGGGCCGCCCGGCAGCGTCACGACGCTGCGGGACACCACCGAGCTGCGGGCCGTCACCGGCCGGGCCGATGTGGCCCGCGGGCGCCTGAAGCTGCTCTACGACGCCGGTACCGAGATCGGCACCACCCTCGACGTGGTGCGCACCTGCGAGGAACTGGCGGAGTTCGCCGCGGCCCGGTTCGCCGACATCGTCACCGTCGACCTGGCCGAGGACGTGCTGACCGGCGAGGAGCCGGCGGTCTTCGCCGGGGCCGGCATCGAGGTGCGGCGCACCGCGGCGGCCGGCATCCCGCCGGACAGCGGCCTGTACCCCGTCGGCAGCCCGATCCGCTTCGAGCCGTCCACCTCCGTGGGCGCCGGTATCACCAGCGGTGAGGCGGTCCTCGAAGCGGACCTGCCGGCCTTCTCCGGCTGGCAGCTGCAAAATCCCCAGCGCGCCCGGAAGATCGTCGCGCACGGCATCCACTCGATGATCGCCGTACCGCTGCGGGCCCGCGGCGTCATCCTGGGCGTGGTCATGTTCTGGCGCTCGCAGGGGCCCGAGCCGTTCGAGGAGGAGGATCTCTCCCTCGCCGAGGAACTGGTCGCCCGCGCCGGCGTGAGCATCGACAACGCCCGCCGCTACACCCGCGAGCACACCATGGCGGTCACCCTCCAGCGCAGCCTGCTGCCGCGTGCGCTGCCGGAGCAGAACGCCGTCGAGGCGGCGTACCGCTATCTGCCCGCGCAGGCCGGGCGCAGTGGACTCGGCGGCGTCGGCGGCGACTGGTTCGACATCATCCCGCTGCCGGGCGCCCGGGTGGCGCTGGTCGTCGGCGACGTCGTCGGGCACGGGCTGCACGCGGCCGCCACCATGGGCCGGCTGCGCACCGCCGTCCACAACTTCGCCAATCTGGACCTCCCGCCCGACGAGATCCTCTGGCACCTCGACGAGCTGGTCACCCGTATCGACCAGGACGAGGGATCCGAGGGCGCCGAAGGAGCCGGGGTCACCGGCGCCACCTGTCTCTACGCGATCTACGACCCGGCGTCCGGGACCTGCACGATGGCGCGCGCCGGCCACGTCCAGCCCCTGGTGCTGCGGCCGGACGGCACCGCGGAGACCGCCGAGGTGCCGGGCGGTCCGCCTCTCGGGCTCGGCGGTATGCCCTTCGAGTCCTGGCAGCGGGAACTGCCCGAAGGCAGTCGGCTGGTGCTGTTCACCGACGGGCTCGTCGAGGACCGCGACCGCGACATCGACGAGGGGATGGAGCTGCTGAGCCGCACCCTCGCCGACCATCCCCAGCGGACACCGGAGGAGACCTGCGAGGCCGCGCTGGGAGCGCTGCTGCCGGAACTCCCCAGCGACGACATCGCGCTGCTGGTCGCCAGCACCCGGGTGCTGGACGCCGCACACGTCGCCGACTGGGACGTGCCGCCCGACCCGTCGGCCGTGGCGCAGGTGCGGGCGGCCGCGGTCCGCAAGCTCGTCGACTGGGGTCTGGCGGACGAGGCGTTCACCACCGAGCTGATCCTCAGCGAGCTGGTCACCAACTCCATCCGCTACGCCTCCGGCCCCATCCGCGTACGGCTGATCCGCGACACCTCCCTGATCTGCGAGGTCTCCGACCGCAGCAGCACCTCACCGCATCTGCGGCAGGCCGCCACCACGGACGAGGGCGGCCGCGGCCTCTTCCTGATCGCCCAGCTGGCGGAGCGCTGGGGGACCCGCTACACCACGGGCGGCAAGGTCATCTGGACGGAGCAGGCGCTCGCCGACGGTGATCTGTTCGCGGCGGCGGCCGACGGCGAGGATGCTGTGAGGTGAGGGCACGGCGCGCAGCAGTAAGGAGGCCGTGATGGATTACCCGCTGCTCAACGCTTTCTGGACGATGTGCTTGATCTTCCTGTGGGTGATGTGGCTGTTCCTGCTGGTGAGGATCGTCGGCGACATCTTCCGCAGCCAGGACGTCAACAACTGGGCCAAAACGGGGTGGCTGGTCCTGGTGATCGCGCTGCCCTTCGTCGGCGTCTTCATCTATGTGCTGGCGCGGGGCCGCGGATTGAGCGAACGCGAGGTCGCGCTGGCCCAGCGGCAGCAGAGGCAGCTGCGGGACTACATCCGGGAGACCGCCAGGGCGGAGGGCGAGACCATCCGGCCCGAGGACTCCCTGGCGAAGCTCGCGGAGCTGAAGAACCGCGGGGACATCACCGAGGAGGAGTTCCAGAAGGCCAAGGCCAAGGTGCTCGCCTGACGGCGGACTTCGGCAGCGGACGCCGGCTGCTTCCGGGCCGGTCTCCGCGGCGGTAATCTCAAGTTGCGTGAATCGCGCAACTTGAGAGGCGGAGAGTGACGTGACCAGTGGGGAACGTTCGGCCACCCGACGCCGCCGGGAGCGGATGGTCGAGCTGCTCGGTGCGGGCGACATCAGCGTGCACGACCTGGCGGGCGAGTTCGACGTCTCGCTGTCCACGGTCCGCCGTGATCTGGCGACGCTGGCGGCGCTCGGCCGGATCACCCGCACCTACGGTGGCGCGGTCGACCACCGCGCGGTGGAGCGCACCCGCTACGACAAGGAGCGCACCCGGCGCACCGAGAAGGACGCCATCGCCCGCGCCGCGGCCGCACTGGTCCGCAGCGGCGATGTGGTGCTCCTCGACGCCGGCACCACCACCGCGCGGGTGGCACACGAGCTGCGCCACCGCACCGACGTCACCGTCGTCACCAACGGGCTCGCCACGCTGGTGGAGTTGGCGGACGCTCAGGTCGAGGTCGTGGTGCTGGGCGGGCGGTTGCGGCGGCCCAACGAGGCGCTGCTGGGCACCCGTACGGACCAGGCGCTGCGCCGGCTCACCCCGGACATCGCCTTCCTCGGTGTCGACGGCCTCGACCCCCGGCGCGGCATCAACTGCCCCGACCTCGAACAGGCCGCCCTGAAGGAGACGATGGCCGAGTGCGCCCGAGCCACCTGGGTGCTCGCCGACCAGTCCAAGATCGGCGGGGGAGCGGGCTTCCCGCACTGGGCGGCGATGCCGGCCGGCACGGGGCTGATCTGCGGGGGCGGCGAGCGGCGGCTGGAGGAGTTCGCCGACGCGGGATGGTCGGTGCGCACCCCTTGACAGCGTGTGGCGCCACTGGCCACCCTGAGTGCGCATAGTGCGTGGACCATGCAATTAAGAATGCGTGGTTCAGTCACTTCTTCGGGAGGAGGCCTCATGGCCCAGGTGCTCGTCATCGGAGACGACCTCACCGGAAGCAATGCGACCGGCGCGCTCTACGCACGACGGGGCCTGCGGGCCGTCACCATCGGCGCGCTCACCCAATGGGAGCGCTACGCGGACCGGGTCGACGTCCTCGTCCTCAACACCGCCTCCCGCCACTGGCCCCCCGCCCGCGCCTACGCCGCCGTCCGCGCCGCCGTCGAGACGGCGGGTGCGACACCCCTGATCGTCAAGCGCGTCGACACCACCCTGCGCGGCAACCCCGGCAGCGAACTCGACGCGGTGCTCGACGCCCTCACCGCCCGTGAGCCCTCGGCCCGGATCCGGACGCTGGCGGTCCCCGCCTTCCCCGACGCCGGCCGCACCACGGTCGGCGGACTGCACCTCGTCGACGGTGTCCCGCTGACCCGAACGGCCGTCGCCCGCGACCCCTTCGACCCCGTACGGCATTCGCGGGTCGCGGCCGTGCTCGGCACGCAGAGCCGGCGCACCACGGGCGAACTGGCGCTGGACGTGGTCGAACGCGGTCCGCAGGCGGTGGCCGCGGCGCTGCGGGCGAACGGGGCCGAGGTCATGGTGTGCGACACCACCGACAACGCCCATCTGCAGACGGTCGCGACGGCCGCCGCCCGGCTCGCCGCCGAGGACCGCATCCGCTGGGTCGCGCTGGACTCCGGGCCGTTCGGCGCCGCCCTCGCCACCGAGCTGGGACTGCGGTCCGAGGCCGGCGCACCCGTCCGGGTCCTCGCCGTCGTCGGCAGCGCCACGGACCGCACCCACACCCAACTCGCCCGTACGGAAACGGCGCTCGGCGCCCGCTGGGCCGACCTCGACCCCGCCGACCCCGACCCCGACCGGGTACTGGCGGCCCTGCGGGCGGCGGCGCAGGAACACGCCACGGTGCTCGGCGTCCGGGTGGCGCCCACCCCGGTGACGGCGGCCACCGGGGCGGCGCCGGCCTGCGACCCCGGCACCGCCGCGCGCATCCTGCGGTGCCTGGCCGAGGTGGCCCGGCGGGCGGTCGCCGAGCTGGGCCCCGGCGGGCTGTACGCCTCGGGCGGCGACGTCGCCGCGGCCGTCACCTCGGCGCTGGGCGCCGACGGCTTCGCCATCGAGACCGAGGTGCTGCCGCTGGCCGTCGCCGGGCACCTGGTCGGCGGCCCGCACGACCAACTGCCCTTCGCCACGAAGGGCGGCTTGATAGGCGGTCCCGACGCCGCCCGCGACTGCCTGGAACACCTGCGCGCGGCCGGTACCCGGCACGCCCTCCGCACCACGCCGAGCGCCATCTGACCACCACCCGGCCCCACCCGCCAGGCCCCGTCAACCGCCGGACGAGCACGCCACCTCGGGCCCTCCACCCCACCACGAAACCCGCCCCTGCGCGCCCGTGAACACCGCACCGCGAAAGGCGACCCATATGACCGCCCATCAGCCGGCAACCGGCCACCCGACCGCCCCCGACCGCACGTTGCCCCTCCTCGCCGTCACCCTCGGCGACCCCGTCGGCATCGGCCCCGAGATCACCGCCCGCACCCTCGCCGACCCGGCGACCACCGCACTCGGCCGCGGACTCGCCGTCGGCGACGCCGCCGTACTGCGCCGCGCCGTCGCGGTATGCGGCCTGGACGTCGAGGTCCGCGCGGTCGGCGCCCCCGGGGAGGCCCGGTTCGAGCCGGGCACCATCGACGTGCTCGACCTCGGCATCGCGCCCGCCGACCTCCCCTGGGGCCGGGTCGACGCGGTGGCGGGCCGCTCCGCCGTGGCCGCGATCGAGGCGGCCACCCGTGCCGCGCTGGCCGGCGAGGTCGACGGCATCGTCACCTCGCCGATCAACAAGGAGGCCATCTGGGCCGCCGGTTCGCCGCACCTCGGCCACACCGAGATGCTCGGTGAACTCACCGGCGCCGCGCACTTCGACACCATGTTCGTGGTCCGCGGCCTCAAGATCTTCTTCACCACCCGGCACCTCGCCCTGCGCAAGGCCCTCGACCAGATCACCGAGGACCGGGTCGCGGACGCCATCCGGCACGCGGTCACCGCCCTGCGCGTGTTCGGCCACGACGAGCCCCGGCTCGCGGTCGCCGCGATCAATCCGCACGGCGGCGAGGGCGGCCACTTCGGCGACGAGGAGATCACCGCCCTGCGCCCGGCCGTGACGAAGGCGGCCGCCGAGGGCCTCGGCGTCGTGGGGCCGATCCCCGCCGACTCGGTCTTCCACCAGGGCCTCGAAGGCCGCTTCGACGGGGTGCTGTCCCACTTCCACGACCAGGGCCATATCCCCGCCAAGACCGTCGACTTCGACGGTACGGTCTCCGTCACCGTCGGCCTGCCGGTCCTGCGGACCTCCGTCGACCACGGCACCGCCTTCGACATCGCGGGCAGCGGCCGCGCCTCGCACGGCACGATGGCCGCGGCCTTCCGCGCCGCCGCCGAGTTCAGCTGCTTCACCGACCGGATCCGCGCCACCTACGGAACGGCGGCCGCCCGATGACGGACCCGACGCCGCGCTCCGCCCCGTCGGCCGCCCCCGCCAAGCGCTGGGTGTACGTCATCCCCGTCGCCGCGGTGATGTACATGCTGGCGTACCTCGACCGGAACAACGTCTCGGTCATCCTCCCGTACATGCACGGCGACCTGGAGCTGTCCAACGCCGACAAGGGCCTGGTCGGCGGGGTCTTCTTCCTCGGCTATGTCTTCCTGCAGATCCCGGCCGCGCTCCTCGCCCAGCGCTGGAGCGCCCGTAAGACCGTGCTGCTGCTCATGGTGGCGTGGGGGCTGGCCGCCGCGCTGTCCGGGCTCGTACAGACCAAGTCGCAGTTCTACGTGGCCCGTTTCGTGCTGGGCTTCTTCGAGGGCGGCGTCTGGCCCGCCGTCCTCATCCTGCTCGCCTCCTGGTTCCCGCTGCGCGAGCGCGCCCGGGCCAACGCGCTGTGGATGGCCTGCCTGCCGCTGTCCTCCGTCCTGATGGCACCGCTGTCCGGCTGGATGCTCGACCACACCGGCTGGCGCTGGGTACTGGTGCTGCAGGGCCTGCCGCCCCTGGTGTGGGCGGTGGTGTGGTGCTTCACCGTCGCCGACCGGCCCGCGCAGGCCCGGTGGATCTCCCGCGCCGAGGCCGAGCACCTGGAGCGCGCGATCGCCGCCGACGAGGCCGCCAAGCCCTCGGCGGGCAGCGGCTCGTACCGCGACGCGGTCACGCAGCGGCCGGTCCTCGTACTCATCGGCGTCTACTTCTTCTGGATCACCGGCTTCTACGGCTTCAACCTGTGGCTGCCGTCGGTCATCAAGGAGCTGACCCACGACGGATCGTCCACCGAGGTCGGGCTGCTCACCGCGATCCCGTTCACCGTCGCACTCGCCGCCATGATCGCCAACGCCGCGTGGTCCGACCGCACCGGCAGACGGCGCCGGGCGGTGGCCGTCCCCCTCGTCGTGGGCATCGCGGCCCTGCTGCTGGGCCAGGCCGTGGACGGCGCGCTGCCGCGGATGGTGCTGCTGTGTCTGACCGCGGCCGCGGTCTACGCACCGTACGGCCCCTTCTGGGCGATCCCCGGCGAGCTGCTCCGCTTCGAGGTGGTGGCCGTCGCCATGGGCCTGATCAACGCGCTCGGCAACCTCGGCGGCTTCGCCGGCCCCTATCTGGTCGGCTGGCTGACCGACACCACGGGCTCCAGCGTGACCGGCTTCGCCGTACTGGCCGCCTTCCTCGCCGTCGCCGTGGCACTGGTGGCGTTCGGCCTGCGCCCGAGCGCCCGTCCCGTACCCCGACCGGCCGGGCGGGCGACGGAAGGAGTGAGCTGACCGCGGCGGCGAGGACGGCGATCGGCGCACCCGCCGCCGCCCGTTACTCCGACCCGCGCAATCGACGGTGGGTCAGGTTTTGGCGGATGGCGCGAAGGTGATTCCTGAATGGATCGATACACCCCTTTGATCCTCCTGAGGAGCAGACATGCGCATCCGCGCCGCGATCGCCGCCAGCGCCCTGGCAACCACCATCGTCATGGGCGGTGCGAGCGCCACCCTGGCTCACGGCAAGGACCACAAGGACCGCCACCACCACTGCTGGTTCTTCGCGGGCATCAAGCACGGCGAACCGGTCTTCAGCGAGGGCTGCGGCAAGGGCCGCAAGTAATCCGGACCTGCGTCCTGCCGGTGACGGCAGCTACGACCTCGGGCGTGGCAGCCGTCACCGGCGCATGTGTGCCCGGTAGCGCAGGGCCGGTCCAGTGGGTCGGTTCCCGCGCTCCGCTGCCCCGCCGGCCCGTCAGATCCGGGTGGGGCCGACCTGCATATGGATGTGGTCCTGGTGAGCCGCCCGGAGCGCGGCATCGCCACCGTAGTCGGGGTAGATGACAAAGCCGCTGCCGCCGAGCTGCGGCATCGGCCAGGTGTTGGCGGAGCCGATGCCCTTGGCTTCGCACTCGAACGTGGCGAACCGGAACGCCGTGGTGAACAGGCCGTACGCCAGCGCGTCGACGGAGGGATCGATACGGACGTTGCTGCCCGGGCGGGGCGGCAGCTGCCCCCAGTTGGCCTTGATCGACTTTTTGAACGGGGCCGCGTCGTCCGTCCCGCGGATGCCCGACAGATCGAGTGCGCGGCCCTGGTTGTGGCAGTCGTTCGGCGGGCCGGAGCCGTGGCCGATGCCGAGGTGGAGCAGCTCCGCCACGTCGGGGCGCGAGGAGTTGATCCATCGCGTCAGCCGGTAGAGGGCCAGCAGCATGCGCTGGTCGACGTTGTCGAAGAATTCGGCCGTGGGGTTGAGGGCGTTGGTGTAACGGATCCCGTCAAGGGCCGGCGGGCCGACGGTCACACGCTGACTCGGGGTGGGTGACACGATCCCCGAAGGGCCGTCCATGAAGACGGGGCTCTTCAGGGTGAGTTTGCCGCGTCGTATCAGATCCGCCATCAGCCGGTTGGCCTGCGTGAGGGTGAGGAGGCGGGCCGGGGCCAGGGCGCCCGACGGTGTCGGAGCCAGCGCGAAGTCGGCCAGCGCCCCGCTGTCGTCGACGCCGTCGGCGTCCACGTCGTAGCGCTGGTAGAAGCCGCCTCGGAAGAAGTAGGCGAACCGGCCGCCAGGGTAGACCGCGGCGTCCAGGTCCCGGCTGAAGAGCCCGGGCCAGTTGCCGGCGATCTTACGGGGATATCCGGTGTCCATCCGGTCCGCGGTGATGTCGTAGCGCACATAGGCGTCGCCCTTGAACAGGAACAGCTTGCCCGTGCCCCAGTTCACCGCGGCGTCGATGCCCAGCTGCCAGTTCGTCCCGCCACCCGAACCGTCCGGCAGGCCCGCCCAGTCGCCCGCCACCGGTCTCGGCGGCCCGTCGATGCTGTCGTCGAACTGGTCGTAGCGTTCGTACGTCGGGCCGGTGAAGGCGTAGCCCTTGCCGGCACCCCACCACACGAAGGCTCCGGGCGAGCCGTCGAACCCCCAGTTGGTCTTCACGTCCAGCGAGCCCTGCTCGAAGCTTCCGGTGACGGCGTTGTAGCGGTGGTAGGTGTCGTCGTCGAAGAAGAGGTACACCTTGTCGTTGGGCCAGGCGATCGCCGTGCTGAGAGCCACCATGACAGCAACTCCGTTCGTCTCGGGGCGGCCGGAGTTCGGCCGGCCGGTGCCGGGGCCGCCCCGCTCGCTACGGCACCGGTTGCGGCCTGCGGATCAGAGCAGGCATCCCTCCGCGGAGCCCAGGACGGGCTGGCACTCCTCGCCCTGAGGGGTGAGGCACAGGAGCGGGCTCGGGTCACCGACGTCGTGGCCGTAGTAGCCGCCGACCTGTTTCTTCTTGAGGCTGGGTGTTCCGTCGGGCTCCTTGAACGGGCGTGTGACGAGGAACTGCTCGTAGGGCAACGAGCGGTCGATCACTCCCTGGACCGGCAAGTTGAGCTGCATGGTTTCTCTCCCGTCCGCCGCGTGCCGGGTGTGCGCCGGTGACCGGTGCGCTCCGCGGCCACCGGCGCGGGTACGGGCTCAGATCTGGAGGATCTTGGTGAGCGTGTCGAAGAACCCGTCTGCCTCGACGCCCGCGGCGTCGCCGCAGGCACCTGCGGCGGTGGTGCCGTTGCGGTCGACGGGCGGCGCCTGTCGTGGCATCTCCAGCGAAGCGGCCCTGGCAGGCCGGTCCACATCGTGTTCGGTCCGGTCAATCTTCATGGCCTTCCTTTCGTCATGCCGCCATGCCGTCACATGCCGGCCTCCGGGAGTCACCGGCCGGTGGCCCGGTCAGGCCGCGGTCACCGGCCCGATGACCGCTCAGATGGGGAGGAACTTGGAGATCAGCGAGGTGATCAGCCCATCCGCCTCGACGCCCGTGGTGTCGCTGTGGGCACCCGGGGTCGTTCCGTTGCGGTCGATGGGCGGTGCCTGCCGTGGCATCTCCAGCGTGGCGGCCTTGAGCGGCCTTTCCACGTCTCGTTCGGGCTGCTGGATCATCGTGCCCTTCCTTGTGTCGTGCCGTCATGGCGTCTTCACGTCATGCCGGCGACGGGTGCCGCGGCGCCGGTGACCGGTGCACACCGCCACACCGGCGCCGTGACGGCTCAGATCGGGAGCATCTTGGCGAGGATGTTGGTGAGGAATCCGTCCGCCTCGACGCCCGTGGTGTCGCTGTGGGCACCCGGGGTCGTTCCGTTGCGGTCGACGGGCGGCGCCTGCCGTGGCATCTCGAGGGCGGCGGGCCTCTTCGGCCGGTCCGTCGCTCGCTCCATCCGGTCAATCATCGTTGCCTTCCTTCACTTCGTGGCGTCACGTCGGCGGGAGGGGTCCGCCGGCGCCTTTCGCTCCCCGCGCAGCGGCGCCGGCGGTGATCTGGCGACTTCCGGGACCGTCCGATCGGTCATCATGCGCTCCCGTCACTCCGACAAGCCGCCTTGGGAGTAACAGATCTGCCGGGCCATTCCCTTCAAGTCCGCGCAGCGCAGCGACGCTTCGACGCCGTCCGCGGTGTCCGCTGCGGCCGCGGAGTTCCCGCCATCGCGGTGAACCGGTGGGGCCTGTACGGGGAGCGTGATCTTCGGTCGCTCGTCCAGGTGCTCGTTCATGGCCTGCTCGTCTCCTGTGTTCTCGTCGTCGTGGGAAAGCTCAGATATCGCCGAGGAACCTGTGGGACGGCGCCAGGCTGACCGGAGGTATGTCGCTCACGTCGATCGTGAACAGGTAGTTCACCTTCGCGCGGCGGTCGTCCTCGGGGTCCATGAAGGTGACGACGACGTCCTGGCAGTCCGAGCCGATACGGCAGTACGGGCTCTTGGAAACGGTGACGGTGTCCAGGGCGTAGAAGTTGGTGCTCTTGCCCGGGACGAATTTGGCCGACAGCAGGCCCTCGGCGATGGCGCTCGCCGCCTGGAACGCGTTGGTCCCGGCGTAGTTCATGGCCCGGTCGGCGGAGCTCTGGCCGAGGTTGCGGAACTGGTAGTAGACCTTGTCCAGCAGCGCCCGGACCGTCTTTTCGAGATCCTCTCGGGAGATGGCAACCTTCTTCCTGTCGGCCTCCAGCTGTTCGGTGACCTCGGCGATCACCGCATTGACCAGCGCGTTCTCGTTCCACGTGGCGACCCCTCGGCTCCATACCTCGACGACGGGGACGTACTGCCCGGAGAACAGCCGAACCGTTCGGTCGGTGAGCACTCCGGGGATCGACACACGAGTGATGAGGTTCGGAGCCTTCTCGTCCTGGACCTGCCCCACGATCGCGTCCCGGAAGGTCTTGTAGATCGTCGACACCGGAGGGTAGGAGTGGTCGATCAGGAGCTGTGCCAGCTTGTCCGGGTCGGTCGCCGCCTCCTGCGCGGCGCGCTTCACCTCGGCCGGCTTCGGCGGTATCGGCCCGCCCCAGTCCATCCCGGCCGGCGTCTCGGCTTCCAGGGCGTAGATCGGTGTGCGGTCCAGTTCGAGCGTCCAGGTCAGCTTGTCCGACTCCCACGGATTCAGCGCCAGGTAGTCGCTGAGCTCGACGGGGTCGTACACCTTCGGCTGGACGCTGGTCGGCTCACCGTTCGGGCCCGGTTTTCCTTGGGTCGGCGGCATCGCCTGGCGGAAGGTGTCCCTGCGCGCCTCGGTCTGGAAGTCGAACCCGATGGTGCCGATCGCATAGACGAGCTGCCGCGAGCCCGATTTTCCGCTGCACTCGCACGAGCCGCGCGTGCCGCCCCCGCAGGCCGCACGCACCCCGCCTCCTTGCCCACTGCCGACGCCTGCCGGTTCGGGCGGAGCCAGGGGCAGGGTGCCCCCGTCATCCGTGGCCCCGGTCGTCTCCCGCACGGGGACGTCCACGCCGTTGCTTTCCATGGCACTGTCTCCTTCCATCGACTCCGCGCCGGACGTCGCCACGGCGGACGTCCCGGATACCTGGTCAGGGGGCTCCGGAGGGGGCTGTGGGGTCTCCTCCTCGTCGGTGGTCTCCGCCGGCTCGTCCGCGGCGATGTCCGTGTGGTCGGTGTCCATGGCATTGACTCCCTCTGTCGTTTCCGAGGGGGGCGGCCCGCCGGAGGGCGCCTTGGTCGGCGGTGCCTCGGCGGGGGACGTCCCGGGCGAAGGGAGTGCACCGGCGGCGTTGACTCCCGGTTCGGGGGCGAGGAGCTGCGTCCGGTACGCGCTGTGCGGTGTGGCCCCGGACGGGACCGCTGTCACGTCCGAAGACGTCACGGACGTGTCACTTCGCGCCGTGGTGTCACTTCGCCCCGTGATGAGGTCATGGGCGCGCGCGGCGTCCAGGGTGCCGACCAGGCGACGGCGGCACTCAGGGGCGTCGTCGGGGGAGCACGGGACCCTGGAGGCGGTCTTGAGGATCGCCTCCGCCGCCGCCCTGGGATCCGCGTCGGCCCCGGCCCGGAGCTGGGCGCCCACGAGCAGCGCGGCAACCCCCGATACCAGGGGGGTGGCGAAGCTGCTGCCGGTGAGCGCTGCCCGGCTGCCGCCGGGTGCGGCACCCTCGATGTCCTGGCCGGGGGCCAGGACCCCGTTCGTGCGGTAGGCGGCGCCCCAGTTGTTGATCTTCAGTGGCTCGCCGTCGGTGCCCAGCGCTCCGACCGCGAGCACCGACGACACGGCAGCCGGGACCTGCAGACAGTCGCATCCGTCGTTGCCGACCGCGGCGACGACCAGGACGCCGTGGTCGTCGCAGCGCCGCAGCGCCCGTTCCAGCAGGCTGTCCGCCTGGGCGTCCGGTGTGCGTTCGCCACCGCTGATGTTGATGATGTGGGCGCCCTCCTGGACGGCCCGCTCGATCGCCCTGGCCAAGTCCAGCTGCGGGACGCGGCCTTTCTGCGCGTCCCGGAACACCGGGAGCAGCAGCCCCCGGCACTGCGGGGCCAGGCCGGAGACGACGCTGCCGTGCCCGCCGAAGAGCAGGCTGGTGACGTGTGTGCCGTGCAGCGACATCGGCCCGTTTCCGGCGGGCTCCTCGACAAGGGTGTCGAGCCTGGTCAGATCCGCGTCGGCGAAGCAGGGGTGGGACAGGTCCACCGGACCGTCCAGTACGGCGATGCACACCCGGGCGTCACCGAGCAGCGCGTCCTCGCCCACGGGCAGGTGTGCAAGGACCGATCGGGCTTTCATCCGGCCCCCCTTTCCGCCAAGGGCTCAGGTCACGGGTGCCGTTCAGGACCAGACTCGGGCCGGCCCGTCCGGCGGGCGTCCCCCGGATTGTCCAAAGGGCGTTCCGCAAACGTCTCTGGTTCATCTCCGAGCCGTTGACTGGCCGGTCAGACCGCCTCGACCCACCCGACGAAACCGGCCGACGGCGATGCTCGAACGGCGCGCGAACAGCCGGTGAACGCGATGCCTGCGGCATATCCGGATGCGCGATGCAGCCGCCGGTCGCAGAGTGGAGCTTGTGAATTCGAACAGCGCGTACCTGGAACTACTTAGGACCTTCGAGTTCGCATACGCCGGAAGCCGCATCCCCCTCCCCCTGGGAGCCCAGCGCCTGTTGGCCTTACTGGCGCTGCAGAAGCACGGCGTCTACCGAGGGGCGGCCGCCGAGCAGCTCTGGCCCGACTGCACGCCCAGCCGGGCGGCGGCGAATCTGCGGTCGGCCCTGTGCCCGGTCCGGCGGATCCGGTCCGCGACCGTCATCGACAGCGCCGGTCAACGCCTGCGGCTCTCGCCCTCGGTGGACGTCGACCTGGACGCGATGCGGAAGACGGCCCAGCGGGTGATCGCCGGGCTGAGCCCGCTGCCGGCGGACTGCGACGCACTGGTGGGCGAGCTGAATCGGGAGTTACTGCCGGGCTGGCCGGACGACTGGCTCATGCTGGAGCGTGAGCGCTGGGACCAGGCACGGCTGCACGCCCTCGAAAGCCTCGCCCAGCAACTCCAGGAGGCGGGGGAGTACCTGCCCGCCCTCCAGACGGCGCTGACCGCGATCGCCATCGATCCGATCAGGGAGACCGCCCACCGCATCATCGTGGAGATCCATATCGCCGAGGGCAACATCGCCTGCGCGCTCAAGCGGTACCACACCTACCGCGAGCTGCTGCAGCAGGAACTCGAGGTCGCGCCCTCGCAGCAGATGACCCGGCTGGTGGAGGAAGTGATCTCCACCTAGCGGAAACCGGCGCGGCGGCCACGGCCGTTGCCGGCGCCGGGCGATGCGCGCCCGATATTCCACGGCTGCCTCGGGTATCCATGTTTCCGGCGCCGATCGGCTCGATCCGACCACGGCCTATTGGTGCAGCGTTCAGTGAAATCTTGAACGACACAGGGTGGGCCGCACCTTCAGCGGAGCACCGGGCGAGGAAGGACGACCTCACGATGGGCAGGACCGAGGGCAGGGCCACCGCGGTCGACGGCGTACTGGACGTACCCGTCATCGACATCACCGACTGGCACACCGGCACCGACGGCCACCGCGCCGCCCTCGCGACGGCCGTCGACCGGGCGGCGCGCACCGTCGGCTTCCTGCAACTGCGCGGGCACGGCATCCCCGAGGCCACGGCGCACGCCTTCGCCGACGCGCTGGACGCGTTCTTCGCGCTCCCGCTGGAGGACAAGAAGCAACTGCGGCCGCCGTCCCCCGACATTAACCGCGGCTACACCCCGCCCCGCACCGAGAAGCTCAGCCTGAGCCTGGGCGTGCCCACGGCCGCCGAGGACCTCTTCGAGGCCTTCAACGTCGGCTCCGAAGCGTCCGCCTATCCGGGCCTGGGGCTCCCCGAGGCGCTGTACCCGGCCAACATCTGGCCGTCCGTGCCGGGCTTTCGCCAGGCGGTGGAGGAGTGGTGCGCCCGGGCCGGCGGACTCGCCCGGCAGCTGACCGGGATCTTCGCGCAGGCGCTGGGCCTGGAGGAGGGCTACTTCGTCCCGTTCACCGATCACTCCCTCGACGTGCTGCGCATGAACCACTACCCGCTGCCCGAACGGGAGACCGTCCTCGACCGCGACCAGATGGGGATGGGCGCGCACACCGACTACGGCATCGTCACCGTGCTGTGGGCCGACCGCGTACCGGGACTGCAGATCCTCGACACCCGCGGCGACTGGCACGACGTACTGCCCGAGCCCGGCTGTCTGCTGGTCAACCTCGGTGATCTGCTGGCCCGTTGGACCAACGGCCGCTGGCTGTCGACGATGCACCGGGTCCTGCCGCCCACCGACGACGCGGGACGGGTCGTCAGGCGCCGCTCCGCCGCGTACTTCCACGACGGCAACTGGGACGCGGAGATCAGCTGTCTGCCCGGCTGCGTACCGGCCGGCACCGAGCCGCTCTACCCGCCCACCACGGTCGGCCGGCACCTGTCCGAGAAGCTCGCCGGCTCCCGCGCCGGCCGACTCAACGAGAACGCGCCCCGCGAGGCCGCGCGCCTGCGCTCCGCCCACGACGACTGACGCGACCGCCCGGGACCCGGGCGCGCCCCGGGCGCATCCGCACGCCGCCGACGCACCCTGGACGAAGCCACCGGCGCCCCCTAGCGTCGCGCGGTGTGACCAGCATCCCGCAGCCGCCCGACATCCTGTCTCCCGGGTTCGCGGCCGACCCGTACCCCGTCTACCGCATCCTGCGCGAGCACTATCCGCTGCTGCACCACAAGGGCATCGACAGCTATCTGATCTCGCGGTACGAGGACGTGGAACGGGCCTTTTGCGAGCCGGTGTTCACCAGCGACAACTACGACTGGCAGATCGAGCCGGCGCACGGCGGCCGCACCCTCCCGCAGATGAGCGGCCACGAACACGCCGTACGCCGCGCCCTGGTGGCCCCGGCCTTCCGCGGCCGGGAGCTGCGCGAGACGTTCCGGCCGGTCATCGAGCGCAACGCCCGCGAGCTGATCGACGCCTTCCGCGACGCGGCGGAGACCGACCTGGTGGCGAGGTTCGCGACCCGCTTCCCGGTCAACGTGATCGTCGACATGCTGGGACTGGACCGGGCCGACCACGACCGCTTCCACGGCTGGTACGCGGCGGTCGTGGCCTTCCTGTCCAACCTCGCCCAGGACCCCGAGGTCGCGGCCGCGGGCCGGCGCGCGGGCGAGGAACTCGCCGGGTATCTGCGTCCGATCATCCGCCGGCGCCGCACCGCACCCGGCGACGATCTGCTCTCCAGGCTCTGCACCGCGGAGATCGACGGCATCCGGATGACCGATCAGGACATCACCGCGTTCGTCAGCCTGCTGCTCGCCGCCGGCGGCGAGACCACCGACAAGGCCATCGGGCTGATCCTGTGCCACCTGCTGTCCCACCCCGAGCAGCTCGCCGCGGTACGCGCCGACCGGTCGCTGGTACCGGCCGCCTTCGCCGAGACGCTGCGCTACACCCCGCCGGTCCAGATGATCATGCGGCAGCCCGCCGCGGACGTCACCCTCAGCGGCGGCACCGTCCCCGCGGGCGCCACGGTCACCTGTCTGATCGGTGCCGCCAACCGCGATGAGAGCCGGTACGCCCGGCCCGACGCGTTCGACGTCTTCCGCACCGACCTGACCCCGTCGCACGCCTTCAGCGCCGCCGCCGACCACGTGGCCTTCGGCCTCGGCCGGCACTTCTGCGTAGGTGCCCTGCTGGCCAGGACCGAGGTGGAGACCGCGGTCAACCAGCTGCTCGACGCCTTCCCCGCCATGGCCTTCGCGGACGGCGCTGAGCCCGCCGACGCCGGGGTCTTCACCCGCGGGCCGAAGGAGCTACGGGTTCGCCTCGCGGCCGGGGCGGGGACGGCCGGCGGGGCCTGAGCCGGGGCGGCTCCTCGGCCGCATGCGCTCAGGCGGCTTCCGGGAGCGGCCGCCGCAGTACGTACAGGCCGACGGCCACCGCGAGCACGATGACGCACGCGGAGAAGGTCAGGCCCGCGCCGCGCAGGCCGAGCTCCATGGTGAGCGCGCCGACACCGACGACCGGCAGGGAGATGCCGAGGTAGGCGACGAGGAAGAAGGCCGAGATGGTGCCGCCGCGGTGCGCGGGCGGGGCCGCGTCGCCCACCGCGGTCAGGCCGGCGCGGAAGGCCAGCCCCTGGCCGGCGCCGCCGCAGACCGCACCGGCGACCAGGACGGGGAGTGCGGTGACGGCCAGGGACGTGGCCACCAGCGACAGCCCCACCACCAGGACCAGACAGCCGACCGGCAGGGCCCTGCGCACGCCGATCCGTCCGGTCAGCAGTTGTCCGGCGGTCGATGCCAGGAACACCGTGAAGACGACCGACCCGGTGACGGCCAGGTTGTGTTCGTCCAGGGTCTGGCTGACGAAGGCCGGTGCGACGGCGGTGAACAGGCCCAGCAGCGCGAATCCGGCGAAGGCGGCAACGGCCGAGGGGGCGAAGACCCCGCGTACCTCGGGCGGGACGCGGAGGCGCTGGGGCCGCAGGGTGCGGGGCCGGTGGGGGCGCGCGACGGTCTCCGGCAGGAACCAGGTCACCGCGGCCGCCACGGCCACCAGCACCAGGTGCACCAGGAACGGCAGGGCCAGCGGCCAGGGCGTGTACTGGGCCAGCAGCCCGGACAGCAGAGGGCCGCAGCCCAGGCCGCCCATGTTCGCGGCGGTCGCGGCGAATCCGGCGTGTGCCTCCTGGCCGGGCTTCGCCAGCTCCAGCACGGCCGCGGTGGCGGCGCCGCTGAACAGGCCGGCGGCGAACCCGGACAGCACCCGCCCCACCAGCAACAGCGGCAGCCCGCCCTCGAAGAGGAAGCACAGCGCGCTCGCCGCCGACAGCCCCAGGGCACACAGCAGCACCGGGCGCCGGCCCGTCTCGTCCGAGAGGTTGCCCGCGAGGAGGAGAACGGTGATCACGCCGAGGGCGTAGACGGCGAAGACCACGGTCACCATCAGTTCGGAGAAACCGAGCTGCTCGCGGTAGAGCCCGTACAGCGGGGTCGGCAGTGTCGTACCGGCCATGCCGACGGCGAACACGCCCGCCGCCGCCGGATAGCCGAGAGCCCGTTCCCCGGCGGCGCGATCGGTGATCATGGACGCAAACGTAGGCGCAGGCGGGCGGTGAGGTCGAGGACCGGCGGCCCGCAAAACGCACGGTGCCCCCGCCGGACGGCGGGGGCACCACACGAGCCGGGGCCCGTGCTCAGTGCTTGGCTGACGGAGTGTTGGCCGCCGTCACGTTCACCGCGGCCCAGGCCTTGGCCACCGTCTTGTACTCGGTGCTCCGGGCGCCGTACAGATCCTTGGCCGCGTGCAGCGTCGCGGTCCGGGCGTCGTGGAAGTCGGTCGTGGAGACCATGTACCGGGTCAGCGCCCGGTAGAAGATCGCCGTCGCCTTGCTCCGGCCGATGCCGGTCACCTTGGAGCCGTCGTAGGTGGGGGAGTCGTAGGCCACCCCGCCGATCGTCTTCTTCCCGCTGCCCTCGGCGAGCAGGTAGTAGGCGTGCGAGGAGACGCCGGAGCCGGCGTGCACCTCGGTGTCGAAGGACTCCTTCGACCAGTAGTCGACGGTGCCCTCCAGCTTGTCGAGGGACGGCTTGTCCAGACGGCGCAGGAACTTCTGCTCCAGGCCGAGCTTCTCGCCCATCAGGTAGTTCGGCGGGTTCTTGGGGTTGTCGGTGGCGAACTCCACCGCGCTGCCGAAGATGTCCGCCAGCGACTCGTTGAGCGACCCGGGTTCGCCGAACTGGTTGCCCTCGGCGTCGACGCGGGTGGGCTGGAGGTTGGCGGTCGCGTCGACGACGCCGTGGCTGAGCTCATGGCCGGTGACGTCCAGGACGACCAGCGGCTTGGCGAAGGTCCTGCCGTCACCGTCGCCGTAGAGCATGCAGCCGCAGTCCGAGGACCAGAAGGCGTTGCCGACCTGCTTGCCGAAGTGCACCAGGGCGCGGGCGCCGCGGCCGTCGTTCTTGATGCCCTTGCGGCCGAAGGTCTTCTTGTAGAAGTCCAGGGTGCTGGTGATGCCGTACTGGGCGTCCACGGCGGCGGTGGCCCGGTCGCTCGTGGTGCCGTTGCCCCAGCGGTTGGTGGCGGAGGTGAACGCCTTGCCGCTGCTGAACTTCTCCAGCTCCTTGTCGCCGGCGTCCCGGGTCTCGGTGTTGCCGCGGGTGCGGTCCTTGAGGGTGAAGGACTTCTTCGCCGTCTGGGTGGTCGACAGCGGCACACTGCCGACGAAGAGGGACGAGCCGGTGCCCTTGGCCGTGGCCGGGAAGCCGGGGGCCTTGGCCGCCTTGTCCGTGGCGGGCGCGGGCGGAGCCAGCAGCCCGGTCGCGGGGTTGAGCCGCTCACCCCGCTCGCGCAGCTTGTCCAGGAGGGCGGGGGAGAGGAATGAGTCGTTCTCCGGGGTGTTGCTGAGCACCGCCCCGGTGGTCGCGTCGAGGACGACCGTACGGGCGCCGCCGGACTCGTCGGTACGGCTGTCGTCGACCTGCACCTGGTAGGCCAGCGTCGTCCGGTCGTCCCGGACGGCCAGGACCAGTTCGGGCTCGCCGGCGTCGCCCTTGGCCACGGCGGCGGCCTTGGACCGGGCCTGATCGGCCGACAGCTTCGGGTCCGTGGTGCGCACGTCGACCTTGTGGTCGTAGGCCCGGGTCACGCCCTCGTACGCCGAGGTGGCGGTCAGATGGACGACGAGATCGCCGCCGAGCACCGGCAGTCCGCGGTGCGTCCGGACGAAACGGACATGCTGCCGGCCGTCCGGGTCGACCATCGTGTCGGTGGCCTTGAGGGTGTCCTGCTTGCCGACTCCGGTGGCCGTGGCGTGTGCGTACGCGGCCGCACGTGCCGCGTCAACGACCTTGCTGGAGGCGGGAGTCGAGGAGGGGGTCTGGGTTCGCGGAGCCGCGCTGGTCGCGCCGACGGCGGTCGCCGCACCGGCCGTGAGGGTCGCGGCCGTGGCCACCGCGACGGCTATGGCCAGGCGGCGGCTGCGTATGTGGGGTCTACGCACTGATGGGGGTCCTTAGCGCTGCGGGGGCGGTCGACAGGCCAACCGCCCGTACACGCGGTGTTGTTGTGCACCGCGGGGGCCGTGTGACCCCGCGCAAACCCTGTATGCCCTGGCATGGGCATGTAAAGTGAAATGATCAGTATTCGAGATTTGTGGTCTAAATTTGACAATTGATCACCTTTGGGTAGCCACGAGGTGACCAATTGTGGTCTGCCTCCACAGACATGAAGAGGCGCGAAAAGGTTGCCCGGCCACCGGTGGGAATTGCCGGCGCCGGGCGAAGAGCGCGCGAAGCCCCTCGGCCGTCACCGAAGGCGCGTCGGTACGCGCCGGGGTGCAGCCGGGGGCGGTGCGGTTACCGCGTGGGGAGGCGTGTGCCCTGACGGGCGGGGCGTCGCAGCGGGCGCACGCTGAGCAGCGGCGCCGCTACGCGCCGCGTGGATGCCGAACGAGGCGTCGGGCGATCGGCCGAGGCGGCAGGCGATCGAGACGGGCAGCGCTGAAGCCGGGGCCGGCCCGGCCCCGGCCCGTCGGAGAACACCCTAGGAGTCGCTCTTCGGGCGGCCCGGCTGATCCGCCGCGGCGGCCGCCCCCTGCGGATCGAAGAGCTCCTCAAGGGAGGCGTCGGCACGCTCCCCGCCCCGTACGGCCTCGACCACGGCCTGGTGGAAGCTGCGGCTGGCCTCTTCGGACGGGCACGGGACGGGGCTGCCGACCATGGTGTACCAGTCCGAGGACCCGGTGTGCTGCACGGCCACATGGGCCAGGTTCTCCGACCAGGTCGTATGGATGGTCAGGTCGCCGTTGATCACGCCGATCTCCTCGGTGCGAACCGCGCCGGGTAGGGCGTGGATCCCGACAGTGGTCCAAGATGCCCAGGTCATGATGTTCCCCTCGGCGACAAGGGCCCCGGCCGGCGGCCGGGCGCGGTGCCTCAAGTCTGGCACTTGAGGTGCGGCGGCGCAGCGTATGCGGGGCCGCGAATTCCGCCGATGCACCACTCGGCCCGCGCGGCCCGGCCCGGCAGCGCACGCCGACGGGTGATTTCTCCTTCAATAATCCCGGTGGTGCCCGCCCACCCGCAGCCGCCGGGGGCACGCCCAGGGGCCTCGCCCGGCCGACCGCCTCGCGCACCAGGGCGTCTGTGCTGCGGCGAGGCGCCGGGCGGCCGGATCGGTGGACGGCTCAGTCGATGACCGTATGGAAGAAGGTGACGCCGGCGCCGAAGGCCGCGCCGCCCACGAGGGCCGCTGACGCCAGCGTGCCGCCGTTGAAGCAGGTGAGCACTCCGGCACCGATGGCGGTGAGGGCGCCCAGGAGGAGGATGACGGCGGCGCGCTGGCTCAGCAGGGCCGATCTGTTGTGCGCCGCGTCTCTGTCGTGCCGTGGTGAACTGTCGTGGAGTGCGGATCCGTTGTGCAGTGCTGATCTGTTGTCGGACACATCAACTCCGATCTGCGCGGGAGCGATGGCACGCTCGGTGCGGACGCTGATGCTCGGATCGATCTTCTCATTTCTCGCCCCACAAGGCCCGTATCACACGAGGAGATTCGGTGCCGGCATCGGCTGACGGGTGATCGCGAGCGTCGCCATGTCGTCGTCGCGCGGCCCGCCGGTCCAGCCCGCGACCTCCCGCGCCAGGAGGTCGATGACCTCCTGCGGCTCCCGGAACGGGCCCCGGCCGGTGAGCTGCGCCGCGGGGTCGTAGAACGCTCCGGTGCGGTCCCGGGCCTCGGTCACGCCGTCGGTGACCAGCAGCAGAGTGCTGCCCGCCGGGAAGGGCCGGTCGGTCGGTGCCGGCCGCGCCACGCCCAGCCCGCCCATGCCCAGGGGCAGCCCCGGCTCGCCGGTCTCCAGCGCCCGGACCTCGGTGCCGTGGCAGAGATACGGTGCGGGGTGGCCGCAGTTCAGCAGCCGCAGCCCGTCGCCCTGCGGTCGGATCTCGCAGATCAGGGCCGTGATGAAGCCTTCGAGGCGGACCTCCTCGGAGGTCTGCTCGCTCTCCCGCAGCAGCGCGCGCTCCATCCGGTCGGCGAGCGCCGGCAGCCCCGGCTCCACCTCGGCCGCCTCGCGGAAGGCGCCCAGCAGCACCGACACCGCGCTCACCGCGCCCAGCCCCTTGCCGCGGACGTCGGCGATCAGCAGCCGGACGCCGAACGGAGTGCGCTGTACCGCGTAGGCGTCGCCGCCGATCCGGGCCTCGCTCTGGGCGGCCTGGTAGCGCGCCGCGATGGCCAGCGGACCGATGCGCTCCGGCGGCGCGGGCAGCACGGCGCGCTGGGCGGCCTCCGCGACCGTGCGCATGACGTCCAAATGGCGTCCGTGGCGGGCGATCACCCAGTTGACGCCGACCCCCATGAGCGCGGCGAAGACCGTGTTGATCAGTTCCAGATAGCCCACGATGTCGCCGGCGGTGCCGTCCTTCACCGTCAGCGCGGCGACGCCGACGATGATCACCACGCCGATCACGAGGGTGTGCCGCAGCGAGAGCAGCGCACCGGCCGTGACACTGGCCGCCGTCAGCATGGGATCGCCCCAGTACTCCTCGGGTGACAGCGTGTCCCAGATCAGCCCGCCGGCGACCAGGACGCCCGGAGCGAACTCGACGTACCGGGGCCATCGGGTGGAGTAGGAAGGGAGCGGATCGTTCGGCATGCCGCGCGGCCCAGGTTCCCGGCGCTCAGCGGTGCTCGGGGTTGGCGGAGTCCGGCCGGCAGCCGGCGTCCCACTCGGTGCGCTGGTTGCCGTGCGCCGGGATGCCACCGGCCCGCTTGAGCATCGCCCCGAGATGCATCAGGTTCCACGTCATGAACGTCGTGTTGCGGTTGGTGAAGTCGTTGTCCGGACCGCCCGAGCCAGGATCCAGATACGAGGGCCCGGGCCCGGCCTCACCGATCCAGCCGGCGTCGGCCTGCGGCGGAATCGTGTAGCCGAGGTGCTGGAGGCTGTAGAGGACGTTCATGGCGCAGTGCTTGATCCCGTCCTCGTTGCCGGTGATCAGACAGCCGCCCACCCGGCCGTAATAGGCGTACTGACCACGGTCGTTGAGCACGCTGGAACAGGCGTAGAGCCGCTCGACGACCCGCTTCATCACCGAGCTGTTGTCGCCCAGCCAGATCGGGCCGCAGAGCACCAGGACGTCGGCGGCCAGCACCTTCGCGTACAGCTCCGGCCAGGCGTCGGACGCCCAGCCGTGCTCGGTCATGTCCGGCCACACCCCGGTGGCGATGTCATGGTCGACGGCGCGGACGACCTCGGTGGCCACCCCGTTCGCCGCCATCAGGGCGCGGCTCCTGTCGACCAGCCCCTCGGTGTTGCTCGTCTCCGGGGAACGCTTGAGCGTGCAGTTGACGAACAGGGCGCTGAGGTCGTCGTAGCGGTACGTGGGGGCCATCGGGAACTCCTTGCGCGCGACGGACGGACCCTCGGCCCCAGCCTTCAGCGGCGGGGACCGAGGGGCCACCGGGAGGGCCCGAACGTGTGTCACCCCTTCGAGGCGAGCCGGGCGTATGCGCGCACATCGGCGTCCGGATCGTCGGCGACCGCCGCCAGCGCGCCACGGGCGTCCGCGCGCCCGACGTGAGCCCGCAGCGCCAGCACCGCGGCCTTGCGGACGTCCGCGTGGCCGTCGCCGAGGGCGGCACGCAGCGCGGCCACGGCGGCGTCGGGACGGGCGGCGGCCAGGGCCTGCGCGGCACCGGCCCGGACCTGCCAGGCCGCGTCGCCGAGCGCCGCGACGACCGGCGCCTCGTACGGCGGCGGGCAGCCGGTGGTGGCCAGCGCCCCGAGCGCCGCGGCCCGGACGAGGACGTCCTCGTCGTGCAGCAGCGCCGCCAGGTCGGCCGCGCCGCCGACCGTGCCCAGGGCGTGCGCGGCGGCCACCCGGACCTCGCGGGAGGCGTCCGTCGCCGCCCGCCGGAGCTCGTCGGCGGCGTCCACGGAGACCAGCGCGCGGACGGCCTGGATGCGGACGTCCACGACGGGGTCGGCGAGCGCGGCGGCGAACAGGGGACGGTCGCCCAGGCGGAGCGCGCGCAGCACGTCCAGGGCCGACGACCGTACGAGCGGGTCGGGGCCGCCCGCCGCGGCGGCCAGCGGCGCGCGCAGCTCCGGTTCGGGCACCAGCACCTCGACCAGTTCGCGGAGCGAGGCGGCGGCCGCCGCCCGTACGGCGGCGTCGGGGTCGGCGAGCGCGACGGCGAGGGCCGGGCCGGTGCCCGGCGGCACGCTCTCGGTGAGCGCGTCGACGGCCGCCCGGCGTACGGCGGGGTCGGGGTCGGCGAGGTACGGGCCGAGCGCCGCCAGGTCCGGCTGGTCCTCGGCGAGGGCCAGCAGTTCGAGGATCCGCGGCGAGGGGGCGCCGGGGGCGGGCCCGGCCTCGTCGGCGCGCCCGGCCTTCCCGGGCCGGGGACCGGACACGGAACCCACCGGCGGCGTATCGCGCCGCCCCGCCGTCGCCACCTGCTCGGGATGGACCTCGCCCAGGAAGCGGGCGGCGCCGCCCGTCGGGGCGTACCCGTCGACCGGGACGAGGTACGGCGCCACCGGGCGGGCGGTGAACTCCATCCGCCCCGTGGCGGACTTCCGCAGGTCGAGGTGGCACAGCCAGTCGCCGTCGTGGGTCTGCGGATGGTCGGTGCGCTGGTGGTAGAGGCCCCAGCGGGACTCGGTACGGGCCAGCGACGAGCGGGCGGCCATCTCGGCGCAGTCGCGGATGAAGTCGACCTCGGCGCAGCGCATCAGCTCGTGCGGGGTGCGGGCGCCCATGCCGGCGATCTCGGCGCGCATCCGCTCGAAGTGCTCCACGGCCAGCGACAGCCGGGCGCCGCTCTTGGGCGGGGCGACGTAGTCGTTGACGAACCGCCGCAGCTTGTACTCGACCTGCGGCTGGGGCGGGCCGTCGGGACGGCGCAGCGGCCGGTAGATCAGCTCATGGGCGTCCCGCAGCTGGTCCGCGGGCAACTCGCCCTCGTACGCGCGGAATCGGGCGGCGTCCGCGCCCGCCAGGTCGCCGTAGACGAACGCGCCGATCATGTAGTTGTGCGGGACGCAGGCCAGGTCACCGGCCGCGTACAGCCGGGGCACGGTGGTGCGGGCATGGTCGTCGACGCGGACACCGGACGCCGAATGGCCGCCGCACAGCCCGATCTCGGAGATGTGCATCTCCACGTCGTGGGTGCGGTAGTCGTGCCCGCGCCCGGCGTGGAAGGTGCCGCGGGTGGGCCGCTCGGTGGTGTGCAGGATCGTCTCCAGCGCGGCCACCGACTCCTCGGGGAGGTGACTGAGCTTGAGGTAGACCGGCCCGCGTTCGGAGGCGGTCTCGGCCGCGAACTCGGCCATCATCTGCCCCGACCAGTAGTCGGACTCCACGAACCGCTCGCCGTGCCGGTTGACCTGGTAGCCGCCGAAGGGGTTGGCGACATAGGCGCAGGCCGGGCCGTTGTAGTCCTTGATCAGCGGGTTGATCTGGAAGCACTCGATACCGGTCAGCTCGGCGCCCGCGTGGTACGCCATGGCGTAGCCGTCGCCTGCGTTGGTGGGGTTCTCGTAGGTGCCGTAGAGGTATCCGGAGGCCGGCAGGCCGAGGCGGCCGCAGGCACCGGTGGCGAGGATCACCGCACCCGCCCGGACCGTGACGAAGCCGCCGGTGCGGGTGTGGAAGCCCGCCGCCCCGACCGCCCGGCCGTCGGGGCCGGTCAGGACGCGCACCGGCATCACCCGGTTCTCGATCCGGATCCGCTCGCGCATCTCGCGGCGGCGCAGCTGCCGGTAGAGCACCTTCTTGACGTCCTTGCCCTCCGGCATCGGCAGCACGTACGAGCCGGAGCGGTGCACCTGCCGGAGCGCGTACGCCCCGTGTTCGTCCTTCTCGAACTTCACGCCGTACGACTCCAGCCGCTGCACCATCGCATAGCCGCGGGTGGCGGTCTGGCGGACGGTGGACTGGTCGACGACGCCGTCGTTGGCGCGGGTGATCTCGGCGACGTAGTCGTCGGGTTCGGCCCGCCCGGGGACGACCGCGTTGTTGACGCCGTCCATGCCCATGGCCAGCGCACCGGAGTGGCGGACGTGCGCCTTCTCCAACAGCAGGACCGAAGCGCCGTGTTCGGCGGCGGTGAGCGCGGCCATGGTGCCGGCGGTGCCGCCGCCGATGACGAGGACGTCGCAGGACAGTTCCTCGGCGGAGCCCAGAGCGGGGATCTCCATGGTGGTGCCTCTCATCGCAGCAGGTAGGGCATGTTGACGGTGACCGCGCCGGTGGGGCAGCGAGCGGCGCACGGGCCGCAGTACCAGCACTCGTCGACGTGCATGTACGCCTTGTTGCTGGCCGGGTCGATGGCGAGCGAGTCGAGGGGGCACATGTCGACGCAGAGGGTGCAGCCGTCGATGCACTTCGACTCGTCGATGGTCACGGGCACGTCGGCCCGTTGGGGTACCAGGGACATGGCGGTCTCCAAGGCAGGAACGGCAGGAGGGCAAGGGGAAGGGGAGGGCAGGGGGAGCGGGGCGAAGCGGGTCGGGCCGTGCGGTTGCGCCACCGGCCCCGCGAGCGCCGGCCGCCGCGGTCCGGACCGGCCTGCGGTGGACCATACCGAGGCATCCCGGGCAGTGGTGTTGCCGCAATGTTGCGCCACCCACGGCCCGCCGGAAAGCGGCTCTGACCTGCTGTTTCGAGCCCGCCGAGGGCGGCTGCGCCACCTCGTGCGCGGCGGCCGGGCGCCCGGATACCGCCGTCCGGCGCAGTGCTCGCGGCCGCCGGACCCGTGTCGTCGGCCGGTCCCCGCCGCCGCGGCGATAGCGTCGACGGCGCAACGGCGCACGAGGAGGACGCATGAGCGTATGGCCGTCCGTGCTGTTCGCGCTGCTCGCGGCGGCCGGCAACGGTCTGGCCACGGCGCTGCAGCGCCACGCCGCGCGCACCATCCCGCTCTCCTCCAGGCTGCGCCTGGGCCTGCTCGTCGATCTGCTGCACCGCGCCGCCTGGCTCGGCGGGATGCTCGCGGTCATCGCCGCCGCCTGCTTCCAGGCGCTGGCGCTGTCGCAGGGCGCGCTGTCGGTGGTCCAGCCGATCTGCGTCCTCGAACTGCCGCTGGCCCTGCTCATCGGACGGCTGATCCTCGGCGGACGGATCTCGCGCGCCGGCTGGACCGGCGTGGCGCTGATCGTCGTCGGCCTGGGGTCCGCGCTCGCCGCCGCCGCGCCCACCGTCGGCACCGCCCGCGCCCCGTTCGGCCGCTGGGTACCCGCCCTGGTGGTCTGCGCCGCGGTGATCACCGCGACGGTCGGCGCCGCGCTGCGCCGCGGCGTGGGCGGCGTGCGGGCGGCCTGCTTCGCCGCGTCGGCCGCGATCGCCTACGCACTCACCGCGGCCCTGATGAAGGACGCCACCTACGCCTGGGAGGCCGGTGGCCCCGGCGCGTTCTTCGCGTCCTGGCAGACCTACGGCTTCGCACTCGTCGGAGTGCTGGCGCTGTTGCTCTACGGAAACGCCATGCAGTCCGGCCCGCTGACGGCCTCGCAGCCGGTCGACACGCTCGGTGAGGCGCTGGTGAGCCTGTCCCTGGGCGTCACCCTGTTCGACGAGCGCGTCCGGACCGGCTGGTGGCTGCTCCCCGAAGCGCTGGGCATGGCCCTGGTCCTGTGGGGCGCCCTGCTGCTCTCCCGCATGGGACTGGCCCGGGACCTGGCGGGCGCCCAGGAGCAGCAGCCCGCGGCCGGCAAGTGACCCTCCTCGGCAAAGATCGTTCCCCAGTGGTGAACGACAACCTCACCACGAAGAACCACACCCTCACCGCGAAGAACCGCACCGCAAGGACCCGCACCGCGCAGGCCGGCACCGCCGCGGCCCTGGCCCTGTCCGCGCTGGCACTGGCCGGACTCGCCCACGCCGACGGACACACCATGCCCGACGTGACCGGCCGGGGCCTGGTCGACGCCTTCCAGACGCTGGACTACGACACCGGCATCCGGTTCAGGGACGGCCGCGGCGCGGGCCGTCATGTGCTGTGGCCGGCCTCCTGGAAGGTCTGCGGCCAGCAGCCGGCACCGGGTACACCCCTAAAGGGGCGGCAGATCACGCTGACCGTGGTCAAGGACGAGGAGCGGTGTGCGCCCGGCGCCGGGTGAACACCTCCGTCCACACCCAACACCCCGCGTCCACCGGTGAGTTGGAGGTACGGCGGGCCGCCGTGGCACCCCGGGCCCGCTAGCCTTGCCACGTACCGGCAACGCGGGGCGGGACGCCTTCGCACACCACCGCCGTCAGCGCGCCACCGAACGGGCCGCGCTCCTTGATCCGCGGTTCTCACCCCGACGGCCGGGCCGAGCCGATCCGGCCGCCGGCCCGGCCCGAAGGCCGAGGTGGCCGCCGGCAGCCGCGACCGGTACCGGGTCCGGCTCGGGCCGGGAGCCCGGCTCCGTGCGTATGCCCTCACCGGCCTCGACGGCGGCGCCTACACGCTGATCGCCGGCGGCTGTCCGCCGGCGGCCGCTTCGGTGAGCGTGGGAGCCGCCGGGCGCAGCGACTGCGACATCGAGCTGGGGCACGACCCGGTGACCTGAGGCCGGGCGGCCGACCGCCGTGCGGGCCCGGTGCCGGAGAGCGCCGGGCCCGCACCGGTTTGGCGGACGCGTCCCTGCCTACGTACAGTTCCGCCGAAGCACGAAAAATAGAACGTACGATCCCAGGGAAGCGGCAGCGGCGATGACGGTGACCGAAACAGGCCGGGCCGATGGCGCGGGTATCGACTCGGAGCGGATGGCGGTCTGCCTGAGCGTGCTCGAAGAGCTGGACGCGCTGCCGCTGGACCACCCCGACGCGATCGCCATACGTCGCGCCACCGCGGGCATCTACCGCAAGGTCAAGCAGCGCCGGCGGCAGGAGCGCCGGGCGGCGAAGACGGCCAACGACAAGGCGGTGACCGCGGCCACGGCCACCGGAGCGCCCGACCGGATCGACGACGAGACCCAGGGCCTGGCCCTCGCCAGCTCCGTGACCACGGAGATCGCCGGAATCCTGGAGCGCCCCCGGTCCTGCTACGTCTGCAAGTCCCGTTACACCGAGGTCGACGCGTTCTACCACCAGCTCTGCCGGCCCTGCGCCCAGGAGAACCGGGCCCGCCGCGACGCCCGTACGGACCTCACCGGCAGGCGTGCACTGCTCACCGGCGGGCGGGCCAAGATCGGCATGTACATCGCACTCCGGCTGCTGCGCGACGGCGCCCACACCACGATCACCACCCGCTTCCCGAACGACGCCGTCCGCCGGTTCAAGGCGATGCCGGACAGCGCGGAGTGGCTGCACCGGCTGAAGATCGTCGGAATCGACCTGCGCGACCCGGCCCAGGTCATCGCGCTCGCCGACGAGGTGAGCGCACAGGGCCCGCTCGACATCCTGATCAACAACGCCGCGCAGACCGTGCGCCGCTCGCCCGAGGCGTACGGGCAGCTGCTCGCCGCCGAGTCGGCTCCGCTGCCCGCCGGCGAGCTGCCGGCCTCCCTGGTCCTGGGCAACTTCGGCAGCGGCGCCCCCGCGGCCCTCCCCGCCGCCTCGGCGGCCGGGCACGGCGGGCTGACCGCCGAGGACGTCACCGCCCTCGCCCTGACCACCGGCTCCGCCTCGCCGGCCCGCATCGAGGCGGGGACCGCGATCGACGCCGGCGGGCTCGTCCCGGACCTGCACGCGACCAACAGCTGGATCCAGAAGGTGGACGAGGTCGACCCGGTCGAGCTCCTGGAAGTCCAGCTGTGCAATATGACCGCGCCGTTCCTGCTGGTGAGCCGGCTGCGCCCGGCGATGGCCGCGGCCGCCGCGCGCCGTAAGTACGTGGTCAACGTCTCCGCGATGGAAGGCCAGTTCAGCCGCGGCTACAAGGGCGCCGGCCACCCCCACACCAACATGGCCAAGGCCGCGCTGAACATGCTCACCCGCACCAGCGCCCGGGAGATGCTGGAGACCGACGGCATCCTGATGACCGCCGTGGACACCGGCTGGATCACCGACGAGCGCCCGCACCCCGACAAGATGCGCCTGGCCGAGGAGGGCTTCCACGCCCCGCTCGACCTGGTCGACGGCGCGGCCCGGGTGTACGACCCGATCGTCCGCGGCGAGCTCGGCGAGGACCTCTACGGCTGCTTCCTGAAGGACTACGCGCCGGCCGCCTGGTGAGCCGGCGCCCGCGCCTCAATCGGGCGCGGGCAGCGCGCGGCGGAGCCGCTCCAGCAGCGCCCTGGCCGCTGGGCCGGCCGGTCCCCGCGTCCGCCAGGCCAGCGCGACCCGGCCGCGCGGCCGCGGCCCGGTGATCTCCAGCGTGCGCAGCCCCAGGTCCGCCGCCGCCTGCTCCGGCAGCGCCGGAACCACCGCCACGCCCAGCCCGCGGGCGGCCAGCTGCGCCAGCACCTGCGGGGCGGCCGCCTCGAAGGCGATCCGGGGCCGGATGCCCGCCTGCGCGCAGGCCCGCTCCAGGACACCGCGCAGGCCGGTACCGCGCGGCAGGCTGATCAATGGGCGGTCGCCCAGCGCGGCCAGCGGGACGCTGCCGCGGTCCGGGGGCGCAAGGAGGGGATCGTCCGGCGCGACGGCGGCGACGAGCGGCACATCGATCACGATCTGCAGGGAGATGCCCTGCGGGGGCTCCTCTTCCGCGAGGCCGACCACCGCGATGTCCAGTGCGCCGGCGTGCAGCGCGGCGAGCATCCGCTCCGAGTTGTCCTCGGTGAGCGAGATCTCCACCTCGGGGTGGTCGTCGTGGAAGTCGGCGAGCAGGGCCGGCACGTCGAAGGCTCCGATGACGGCGCCGGACAGCAGACCGATCGCCACCCGGCCGCGGAGCAGCCCGGTGAACTCGTCCACCGTGGACCGGATGCCCTCGACGGCGGCGAGCGCGGCCCGCGCGTACGCGAGCACCGCCTCGCCCACCTCCGTCACCGTCACCGAACGGCCGGAGCGGTCCAACAGCGGCTGACCGAGCTCCCGTTCCAACTGCCGGATCTGGGCGCTCACCCCGGGCTGCGCCAGATGCAGACGGGCCGCGGCGCGGGTGAAGCTCGCCTCCTCCGCGACCGCGACGAAGTACTGCAACTGCCGGAGTTCCATGTGCGCATCCTAGAACTGATGGTTATGGAACGGAGAATCACCAGCTCTTGGACTTATGGCGACACACACAAGATCCTTGGAGCATGGACATCAAAGCGGCGATTGCGGCCGAACGCCGGGAACTCGCGGACATGTTGGCGGGGCTGACGGACACCCAGTGGGACGCGCCCACCCTGTGTGAGGGCTGGCGGGTGCGGGAGGTCGCGGCCCATATGTCGATGGGCTTCCGCTACTCGTTCCCCAAGGTGGCCGCCGAACTCGTCAAGGCGGGCGGCAGCATCAACAAGGTGGCCGACCGGCTCGCCCGCAGGGACGCCGCCGGCGCGTCGACGGACGAACTCGTCGCCTTCCTCCGCGACAACGCCCACCACCCCTGGACACCGCCGGTCGGCGGGCTCGCCTCCGCTTTGGGCCACGACGTGGTGCACGGCCTCGACATCACCGTCGCCCTCGGCCTCGACCGCCGGGTCCCCGAAGACCGGGTGCGCCTCCTGCTGGAGCACGTCACCCCCCGATCCGCCAGGTTCTTCGGGGCCGACCTCAGCGGTGTCGCACTGCGCGCCGACGACCTCGACTGGTCCTTCGGCGCCGGTGCCCCCCTGTCCGGCGCCGCCCAGGACCTGCTGCTGGTCGCCTTCGGCCGCAAGCTCCCCGCCGGACGCCTCCGGGGGGAGCGGCAGGCCCGGTTCGAAGCGCGCTGAGGCGCCGACCGGGTCCGCTCAGCCGGTCAGACCATGCCGGGCCAGCAGCGGCCCGATCTCCGGATCGCGTCCCACCACCGCGCGGAACGCCTCCATGGGATCGACGCTGCCGCCCTTGGCGAGCAGTTCCCGGCGGAAGATCTCACCGCTCTCCCGGACCGTCCTGCCGTTCTCGTGGAACCAGCGCACGGCATCGGCGTCCAGTACCTCCGCCCAGCGGTAGCCGTAGTACCCCGCCGCGTACCCGCTGGTGAAGATGTGGGCGAAGTAGCCGGTGCGATAGCGCGGCGGGATCGCGGCCACGGCCAGACCCGCGCGCGCCAGCGCGGCCGCCTCGAACGCCTCCGCGTCGCCGTCGCCCGGCAGGTCGCCGTCGGCGGACAGGGTGTGCCAGGACCAGTCCAGCACCGCGGCGGCCTGGTGCTCCACCATCCGGAAGCCCGCGCCGAAGTTCTCCGCCTCGCGCAGACGGGCCGGCAGGTCGGCCGGCATCGGCTCTCCCGTCACGTGGTGCCGGGCGTAGCGGGCCAGCACCTCGGGCCGGTCCGCCCAGACCTCGTTGACCTGCGAGGGGAACTCGACGAAATCGCGCGGCACCTGCAGACCGGACAGCAGCGGATAGCGGACGTCGGAGAACAGGCCGTGCAGCGCGTGCCCGAACTCGTGGAACAGCGTGGTGACTTCGCTCCAGGTCATGAGCACCGGCTCGCCCTCCGGGGGCTTGGCGATGTTCAGGTTGTTGACCACCACGGGCCGCTGGCCCAGCAGATGGGACTGGAGCACCAGAGAGTCCATCCACGCGCCGCCCCGCTTGGACTCGCGGGCGTGGAAGTCGCCGATGTACAGCCCGAGCGGGCCGCCGTCGGCGTCGCGCACCTCGAAGACCCGGGCGTCCGGGTGGTACGCCACCAGATCGGGGCGCTCGGTCAGGGTGATCCCGTAGACCAGCTCCGCGGCGTGGAAGACCCCGTCGCGCAGCACCCGCTCCAGCTCCAGATAGGGCCGCAGCGCGGCCGCGTCCAGGTCGAACCGCTCCTTGCGGACCCGCTCGGCGTAGTACTGCCAGTCGGCGGCGCCGATCCGCGCGACGCCGGCGGCCTCGGCCAGGGCCGCGCCCTCGCGCGCGGCGCTGGCGATTGCGGGGGCGGTCAACCGGTCGAACATGTCCTCGACGGCGTCGGTGGTGCCGGCGGTCCGGTCGGCGACCTCCCAGGCCGCGTGGCTGGGGAAGCCGAGCAGGGCGGCGCGCTCGGCGCGCAGCCGGGCCAGCGCGACCGCGATCGGGCCGTTGTGCTCGCCGCCGCGGCGCAGTGAGGCGGCGAGCAGGCGCGCACGCAACTCGGGGCTGTCGAGCGCGGCGAGCTCGGTCTGGTGGGAGAAGTTCTTCAGGCTGAGCACGAACTTGCCCTTGTGCCCGAGCGCGTGGGCGTTCTCCGCGGCGGCGGCGATCTGGTCCGCCGGCAGACCGGCCAGCTCCTCGGCGTGGTCCAGCACCAGCGCGGCGCGGGCGGTGTCCTCACGCAGATTCCTGCGGAACTCGGTGCTCCGGGCGGCGATCTCGGTGTTCAGCTCGCGCAGCCGCCGTTGCTGCTCCGGCGCGAGGCGTGCGCCGGCCCGCACCCGGAGGGAGTGGTGGCGCTCCAGCAGCCGCAGCTGCTCCGCGTCCAGGCCGAGGCGCTCGCGCCGCTCGAAGAGCGTCTCCAGCCGGGCGAACAGAGCGGAGTCGAGCAGCAGCGCATCGTCGTGGGCGGCCAGCCGGGGCGCGAGCTCGGCCTCCAGGGCCTGGATCTCCTCATCGGTGTCCGCGGCCGCCTTGGTGGCGAACACCCGCCGGACCCGGCCCAGGAGCGCACCGCTGCGCTCGATCGCCTCCACGGTGTTCTCGAAGGTCGCCGGATCGGCGCGGCTTCCGATCGCCGCCACCTCCGCCAACTGGTCGGCCATTCCGCGTGCGAAAGCCGGCAGATAGTGCTCGTGCCGGATCCGCGCGAAGGGCGGCAGCTCGTAGGGCAGGTCACTCGGTTCGAAGAAAGGGTTCGTCGGCGTCACGGGCGTCGACCCTATGCCCGGGGGCGGCGCCCGGTCCGGCAGTCGCCGAACACCGCCCGCCGGGCCCTTCCCCGGGAAGCGTCGTTGGGCCATTCGTGGTGTCATCGAAGGCGAGGCAAGCAACGCTCCTTAAGCCAGGAGGAACCATGGCCGGCAAACTGCGAGCCCGAGACATCATGACCGGCGGCGTGCGCTGCGTGGGTGCGCATGAATCGCTCTACGACGCGTCCAAGATGATGCGCGATCTCGACGTCGGATGCCTGCCCATCTGCGGTGACAACAACAAGCTCATGGGCATGATCACCGACCGCGACATCGTCGTCACCTGTTGTGCGGAAGGAGTGGACCCGGCGTCCGTGCAGGCCGGTTCCCTGGGCGGGGAACTGCACTGGATCGACGCCGACGCGGACGCCACCAAGGTCCTGGAGACCATGGAGAACAACCACATCAAGCGCCTGCCGGTGATCGACGTCAAGGGCGGCCACCGCCTGATCGGAATGATCACCGAGGCCAACCTCGCCAAGAACCTCAATGACAAGCAGATCGCGGAGTTCGCGACCCGCGTGTACGCGACCGCCTGACGGTCGCCCTCCTGCACACCCTGGCGCACCGGTGCGCCGGAGCCGGGAGAGCTCCGGCCCGGCGCGCCGTCCGGGCGCACGGGGGACCGCCCGACGGGCGGCCGGCTGACGACAGGTAACCTGCATCGGTCAACAACGCGTTGACGTCGTTCGTGCAGTCAATCATGGGGGACCTCCGTCGTGTCCGCACCGCCGCCGCCCTACCAGAACCAGCCGCCGCAGCAGCCCTACGGGTATCCGCAGCAGCAGCCGTACGGGCAGCAGCCGCCACCGCAGCCTTACGGCCAGCAGCCGCAGCAGCACCCGTATCCGCAGCAGCCGGGCGGGCCGCAGCGGCCGCCGCAGCGGCAGGCGAGTCCGCTGCGGGGGCTGATCACCGCCGTCATCGTGCTGGCGGTCTTCGGCGGCGTGGGCTGGTACGTGTGGGACTACAACACCAACCCCAACGGCGGCAAGGCCAAGGCCGAGGCCTCGGCGTCCGCGCGGGCCGAGGAGAACAAGAAGTACTCCCCGCAGACCGGTGACTGCGTCGACATGCAGGGCACCGACGACGCGCCGCGGCCGTTGGTCGTCGACTGCGGTTCCGCCCAGGCCGAGTACAAGACCGGCGACCGGCTGTACGGCGCCGGCCAGAAGTGCGGGCCGCAGTACGACGCCAGCATCGTGTTCACGGGCTCGCGCTCCCGCAGCGGCAACTACACGCTCTGCTTCACCAAGGTCTGACGCTTCGTCGAGCCCCGCATCCCCACCGGGTCCGCTCGCGCGGGCAGGCCGTCCGCGGCGCCACGGACGGCCTGCAACCCACCGCTGGGGAATACCCGGGTATTCCGTGACGGGTTTTGGATCGGGCTTCGAAACGGGGTTTCGAAGCGGTTCTACGGTGCGCTCAGTTCGTGTCCGCTGCCCGCTTTCCGCTCAATTGGTGCTCAGCGGGAGCTGTTTCGCGGCACGGCCAGTCGCGTGCCCGGGTAAATGAGGTCCGGATTCGCACCGATCACCTCGCGGTTCAGCCGGTGGAATTGCCGCCAGTGGCAGCCGAATTCCTGCGCGATACCGCTCAGCGTGTCCCCGGTGTTGACGACGACTGTGGTGCCGCTGCGCTGCGGACGCGGCTTGTACCGCTTCTGGTGGTACTGCGGGTGCGGCAGCCGCTGGCGCGCCGGCGGCTGGGCCCGGTGCTGCGGTGCGGGGCGCGGGGTGGTGACCCGCGGTGTGGTGACCCGCGGGGCGGTGTGCCGCGAGGCCGAGTTGAGCCCGAGCCGGGCCGAGCAGGCGGGCCACGCACCCCACCCCTGCCGGGCCAGCACCCGCTCCGCCACGTGGATCTGCTGTGCCCGGGTCGCCTGCGCCGCCCGTACCCCGTACGCCCGGCCGCCGAACGAGCGCCAGGTGGAGTGGGCGAGCTGCAGCCCGCCGGAGAACCCGTTCCCGGTATCGATACGCCAGTTGCCTCCGCTCTCGCACCCGGCCAGGCGGTCCCACGTCCCGCCTGCCGCCGCCTCGGCCGGCTGCTCGGCCGCCACGTTCAGTGCGCCGGCCGCCAGCAGTACGGCTGCCGCCGTGATGCCTCGGACCCCGTAGCCCCGGAATTCATTCCGGGCGGTCGATTCCGATACCTGCGGAAATTCCATGCGTTTGCTCCCGTCGCTTGCCGCGCAGTTCCCCGGCGGCCATTCAGGAAACGTGACGCCTTGCGGAAATCGCGTTCGAGCGGTGCCCGGACCGCGATTTCCGTGCGGCGCCATGAATTCGACGGGGATGAGACAACCACGCACCGAGTTCGCATCGGCAGAGCGCGCGGTAGCGCCGTCGCCGCTCGGTCTGCCCCCTTGCCTCCGGAGCACGGGCATGCCTGCCCACGGCGCACCCGCTCTGACGGGCAGGGGCGCACCCCTCAGGCCGTAGGCGCATGCCCCACCGGGTCGGGGGGATCGTTCACCCGCTGCGGGGGTGTCCGCCGAGCGCACCCGGGGCACTTGGTGCATGCGCTGCGCAGGTCCGCACGCACCGCGCACAGACCTCTGGGCAGTGCTGCGGCTCGTCCCGCCCCGGCGCGGCGGTGCAACAACCCATCCCGTCGGGGCAGTTCGCAGTGACCCCGGCCGGGACGCATGGGGCGGAGCGAAAGCCGTGAGGTCCGCGCCGGCCGCCGCGGAGGGTGCGGTATCCGCCCCGGACGCCTCGTGAGGTCGCCGCCGAGCGCGAACCGCCCCCTCTCGAACGGGAGTTACCCACCATTAAACCCCCTGCCGATATGGCATTGATCACCCCAGGGGGAGGAATGTGCAGGTCGGACCCGCAGTGTGCAATCGATCGATCACTTTCTGCTGATGGTGCGCGGGGCCTGATCAACCCTGAGGGCCCCTCGCGTCGGCGACAGGGGCAGGAATGCCTCGCACGTTCCGCCCCGCCCGCAACGACGCGGGTGGCGGCAACTCTCATGAAGGGAGGGCTTCGTGGAGCACTCGG
The DNA here is from genome assembly GCF_042749045.1 of Streptomyces sp. NPDC059008. Taxonomy (NCBI): domain Bacteria; kingdom Bacillati; phylum Actinomycetota; class Actinomycetes; order Kitasatosporales; family Streptomycetaceae; genus Streptomyces; species Streptomyces sp. NPDC059008. The sequence continues at coordinate 53,554 of NZ_JBHYJC010000031.1, forward strand.
GGCACTCATGGCCCCGATGCGCGCTGGCGCTGGTCGGCGTCCACCGGTTGACCGTCACAGGACTCGACGCCCTTGTCGCCCCGCCGTTCAGCGACCGAGCAGGCCGCGCACGTACGCCGCCTGGCCGGCGTGCTGCAGATCGTCGGCGATGACGCTGATCAGCCGGACGCCCAGCGTGACGGGCGGCGACCAGGCGCGGTCGACGACGCGCTTGAGGTCCTTGTCCTCGATCCCGGCGAGGTACTGCACGGTGTTGTCGTGGACCGCCTCGTGGTAGCCGGTCAGCAGCTGCGCGCTGAGGTCCCGTACCGCGGCCACCTCCTTGCGGGAGTGGCCGTATCCGGTGTCGTCGGCCGTGAAGGGCAGCCCGAAGCGCTCGTACCAGTCGTCCGAGATCCAGATCTGCTCCGCCTCGGCCGCACCGGCCACATGATCGTCCTGGATCCTGGTCAGATGCCAGACCAGCCAGCCGATCGAATTGGCGGCGTCGTCGGGGCGCTCGCCGAGCTCCTCGGGGCCGAGCCCGCTGACCACTTCCTCGACGACCTCCCGGATGCGGCCGAAGGCATCGACGAGCAGTTCTGCGCTGGCGGCGGTCATACGGGCTCCTTTGCGACGACGGGCGGAGGGCGTCAGCCCCGGCGGCGCGCCCATGGTCGCAAGGGGAGCGAAGGAATGGTGGGAGGCTGATCCGTCGGCGTGAGCGTACGGAGCAAGGGCCGCGTCGACGCCGGGGGCGGACCGTGCGGCGCACCGGGTCGGGGCCGGGGTGAGGGCCGGTGCGGCACCCCACCTGACCGGATATGACGTACGCCGTTATTTCGGGTCGGTCACGCCTGCAACCGACAGGTCGGGCGAACAGTCCTACCCGGCATGAAACCACGACTGAACCTGCGACGGCCGGTGATCCTCGGCAGACGGCAGCGGTCCGGCTCCGGCCGCCGGGTGGGCGCGGCGCTCGCCCTCACGGCGCTGACCCTGCCGCTGACGGCGGCCTTCGGCTCCACCGCCCAGGCCGCGACCGCCACGTCCGCCTGCACCGCGAGCCGCGGCCCCTACCAGAAGCAGGCCGAGAAGTTCCTCGGCCTTCGGGTCGACGGCCGGCAGTCGGCCTCCGACTGCCGCGCGATCCGCGCCTTCCAGACCAGCCACGGCATCACCCCGAACATCGGCTACGCCGGTCCCGTCACCTGGGGCGTGATGAGCCTGGTCGCACAGCAGAAGGCCGCCGGCCACAATCCGAACAAATCCGGCAATTGCCCCACCAATCGGGGACGAATAGCCTGTGTCGACCTGACCCGCCAGCTCAGCTGGATACAGGACGGATCGAGGCTGGTGTTCGGGCCGGTCCCGATCCGCAGCGGCCGCGACGGCTACGAGACCCGCACCGGCGCCAAGAAGATCTACTGGCGCAACCTGCACCATGTCTCGACGCTGTACGACGTCCCCATGCCCTACAGCCAGTTCTTCGACGGCGGTCAGGCCTTCCACTCCATCAGCGGCAGCGTCTGGTCGGCCCCCGGCTCGCACGGCTGCGTCAACATGCGCGGCAACGACGCGAAGAAGTACTGGTCCCTGCTGAGGAACGGCGACGACGTCTACGTCTACGGCCGCAAGTCCGGTACCTGATCACCGGGCACGCCCGCACGGCGGACGAGGGCGACCGAGGACGACGAGCGAGGGGCGCTGGTCCAGCAGCCGGATGAAGGGCTCCGGCGCCCCGGACACACCGCCCCTGACTCATCGACACGCCTCAGTGGCGCCCCTCTCCTCGGCTCGGGCGGCGTCAACGGCCCAGGAGGTTGTACAGCGCCATCGGCGTCACGTACCCGGGCCACCTCCCGTCGGCGAACAGGTGCACGCCGGCGTCCAGATAGCACTGGTCGACGAGCTGGGAGCAGATCATGTGCCGGGTGCTGGCGATATAGCGCCGCAGCCCCGGAACGGGCAGGCGCAAACGGTGCGTGGCGATCGCGAGGTAGTCGAGGAAGCTGTACGGCACCCCGACGTAGCGGGAGGCCGCCGCGCAGATGCCGGCGCGCTGCTGCTCCGTGAGCCCCTCCGGGTACACATAGAGCACATCGTCGTCGGCGTAGTCCGCGAGCGGCCGGATGCGCGACCCGCCGGGCTGGGCTTCGAGCAGCCGCTCGTCGGGCAGGACCAGGAAGGCGTGCTGGTAGTCGGCGAAGCCGTCGCCGTTGATCCACTGTCCGAAGCGGATCAACCGGCCGGTGAAGCCGGGGATCTGGGTGAGTCCGATGTCGCCGGGCTGGGGATGGGTGTGCCTCATGAGCGGCTCCCGGGAGCGCAAGAATGCGGATTCCCCAGGGTGATACCCGCTGTTCGGGCGCTCGCACCGCGCTCTTCGAAGCGCGGCGGGGGAGCGGCTCAGTGCATGAAGGCCTCTTCCGCGCCGGCCGTACTCGCCGCGCTCGGTCCGCCCGCCGCGCCCGTCGCCTCGACCGTCCTCCTCGACGGCCGCGGGATGGCGCCGATGATCTGGCGGGCCCAGCGGGCGGGCGTCTGGTCGTCGAGGAGGGCGGCGAGCCGGGTGATGTGGGCCAGGCGCTCCGAAGGCGTCATGGTCAGCGCGCGGTGCAGGGTGCCGACGAGGTCCCGGGAGGAGTGCGGGTCGGTGAGCAGGGCGGCGGCCCCCAGTTGGGAGGCCGCTCCGGTGTGGCGGGAGAGGACGAGCACCCCGGACCGGCCGGTGGCGGCCTGACTGGCGATGAACTCCTTGGCGGTCAGGTTCATCCCGTCCTGCAGCGACGTCACCCAGAACACATCCGCCGCCAGGTAGTGGTCGACCACCTCGCCGAAGGACAGGGCGCGGGGGAGGTACTCGACCGGTTCCCAACCGCCGGTGCGCCAGCGGTCGTTGAGGTCGGCGATGGCGCGCTCCAGGGCGGCTCGGGTGCCGTCGTGCACGCGGATGCCCGGCTCGGGCGGCGGGCACACCAGTCGGAACCTCAACTTCCCGCACAATTCGGGGTGTTGGTCGAGCAGGATCGCGACGGCGCGGACCTTTTCGAGCGGCGCCTTGGCGTAGTCGAGTCGCTCCACCGACAGGATCAGGGCCGGCCCCGGCCGCGCCGCCGGCACCCCGCGCGTACGGGCCAGCTCCTCCACGGCCCGCCGGTCGATGCCCAGAGGGTGGACGCCGGTACGCGGTGCCCGACGGGCCCCGGCCAGCGCCTGCCGGAAGTGGCCGGCGAACTCGGCGGTGTGGAAGCCGGCCCAGTCCAGGCATGCGAGGGAGTCACGGAGCTGCTCGGCGGTGGGAATGCGGGCGAAGGCCTCCGGCGGCGGGAACGGCGTGTGGTGGAACAGCCCCAGGTGCAGATCGGGCCGCGTCGCGCGCAGGATGCCGGGCACGAGCCAGAGGTTGTAGTCGTGCAGCCAGACCGTGGCGCCGCGCGCCGCATGGGCGCTCACGTGGTCGGCGAAGCGCGCGTTGAACGTCTCGTAGTGCCGCCAGGCCGAGGCGCTGTAGCGCATCCGCTCGGGCTGGGACATCAGCGCCGGCCAGAGCGTCTCCTTGCACGCCCGGTGGAAGTACTCCGTCCACTCGGCGGCGGCCACCGGGAGGAACGCCAGCGGCAGACCGGTCCCGTGCGCAGGACCCGGACGGGCGGGCACCCCGGGACGGGTGGCCACATCGCCCTCGCCGCTGCCCGGCCCGGCACCGCCGCCGTACCCGACACCACCCGTGCCCTGCGCGACCTCGACCCTGCCCCGCGGGGCGTCGTCCCCGACCAGCGCCGTGGCCCAGACGGCATCGGGACCTCCGGGGCGGAACAGGCCCTGCAACGTGGGCAGCACGCCGTTCGGGCTCAGGGGCTGCTGCCACTGACCGTCGGCCCATCGCACCGGCGGACGGTGATAGCCGACCACGAGGGGGCGAGCACGCTCGACCCAGCCCAGGCTCTCCAACGCGGACAGGATGCCGGCCGCCCCCGGACGGTCCGGCCGGTGGACGTCGGCACGGTCGGGGATCCGCTCCCGGAGGGCGGCTTCCGCGTTGCTCATGAGCACGCCCCGTGCGCCGAGCCGGAACAGCGACAGGTCGTTGAGCGAGTCCCCGGCCACGAGGACCGAGTCCATGCGCCACCGCTGCCGACGGGCGAGCAGGGCCAGGGCGTTGCCCTTGCTCGCCCGGGCCGGCAGGACGTCGAAGTAGCGGTCCGCCGAGTACGTCCATCCGCAACCCAGCTCCCGCACGGCGTCGGTGATCGCCTCGGAGAGCTGCTCGGGGCGCAGGAAGAACGAGCAGCGGCCCTCCTGGACCACCCCGTCCTGATAGACGAGTTCGGGAAAGCGCGCCAACCGCTCCCGTACGCACCGCTGCCCCGGCCAGCCGTGACGCAGCCGGTCCTGCAACGGGCCGACGCAGGTGCGGTCCCTCCCGTCGATCACACTCGCGCCGACGTCCGCGATGATCCACCGGGGCGAGGGGACGAGCGGATCGGCGCGTACGATCCCCTCGACGGACGACAGGGAGCGACCGGTCGCGAACACCACGGTCAGTTCCGGGTGCCGGTCGAGCGCCTGGCACAGCCGCCGGCGGTCCGTGCGGTCGCCGCCCAGCAGCGTGCCGTCCAGATCGGTGACCAGCACCCGGTCACCGGCACCCACGGCCGACGGCTCGCGCCGAGCCTGCTCGTCCGACACCAGCGCTGCCATGTTTCCCCCGTTGTCGTTGGGCGCGTCTGCGCGGTACGGGTCGGTACTCCGGCGGTACGGGTCGGTGCTCCGCCGAGCAGGTCTGCACTTGGCGGCTCCGTACGGCCCGTGTGCGCCGTACGAAGACGGCCGCGCTACGTCGCCAGGCGCGCCAGCCACCGCTCGAGTCCGGCCGCGTCCAGCGCGGCGCCCGAACCCGCCGCGGTGACGGACGCCGCCCCGCAGACGACACCGGCGGCCAGACACTCGGCGAGCGTCCCGCCCGCGAGGCGGCGATGGACGAAGCCCACGTTGAAGCAGTCACCCGCGCCAGTGGTGTCCACCACGTCCACCGGCAGCGACGGCTGCGCGATCCGTACACCGCCCTGCGCGGCCACCGCGCCCCTGCTGTCCTGCTTGATCACCACGGTGCGCACCAACCCCGCGAGCACCTCCAGCGCGTCGTCGACGGATCCGGTCCCGGTCACCCGCAGCGCCTCCGCCGCGTTGGGCGCGAAGACGGCGACCTGCCCGAGCGCCTTGGCCACCTCGGGGACGTCGACGCTGCCGGCGTAGTCCTGGCAGTCCATGAACACCTCCGCCCCCACTCGCGCGGCGGCGTCCAGGGCCTTGGACACCGCCGGCCCGTACTGCAGGAACGGCAGCATCACCATCGCCGGCCGGTAGGTCTCGATCAGCTGCGCCAGCGGCGGGGCGACGACCGGTTCCTCGTACGAGACCATCGCCCGGTCACCGGGCCGGGACAACGCGGTCGTCACATTGGGCAGCGGTCGCGCATGGCGCCGAAAGCCCCGCTCGTCCAGCCCCTCGTCCCGTGCCGCCGCGAGCACCTCCAGGCTGAACGGGTCATTGCCGAAGTCCGCTGCCCAGACGACCTCGCGCCCCAGCCGCCGCAACCCCATGGCCAGGGTGAACGCCCCGCCGGGCACCATGCTGAAGCCCTCGGCCCACACTTCCTTGCCGTACGCAACGGGTCCCGTCAGCCCCCGGTACACAAGATCGACCGAGTACGCCCCGACCACCAGCACCCGGTCGCCGGCCACGTCCTGCCCATGCGTCATGGCGGGACTGTAGGCACAACACGCAGCGCGTCGGGCCGACAACCCTGGGAGATGGCCGAAATGACGGCACTTCAGCTCCCCGTAACGCCACGGTCGGCCAAAACACCCCTCCCAGCGCCCTCACGACGAGCCATGTCCTCGCGCGGCGACGTAGCGGCCCGGTGTGGTGCCCACATGGCGGGTGAAGTGCCGGTGCAGATGCGCCTGGTCATGGAAGCCGACGGCCGGTGCGACCTCGGCCGGCCGGTGGCCGTCGAGCAGGAGCCGACGGGCCCGGTCGATGCGTCTGCCGGTCAGATAGGCGTGCGGCGGCAGCCCGTAGGTCTGCTTGAAGCAGCGGATGAGATGGGTGGGGTGGGCGTGCAGGACGGCGGCGGCCTCCTGCAGGGAGATACCGGCGGGAATCCGGGAGTCCAGCAGTTCCCGCAGCTCGGCCGCGAGCCGGTTCGCCTCGCGGCCGGGAGTACGGGGCCCAAGCGCGTCGAGGCGGTCGGGTGGGGCGAGGTGGAGATACAGCCGTTCACGGATGAAGGCCAGCCGGGACGCGGCTTCGAACGCGGCGTCGCCGCAGCCGCCTCCGGCCCGGGGCCGGCCCTCGGACCCGGCGTCGGTCGCGGTGCCGGCGTCGCCGAGGGCGGTGTGCAGCTGGTGGATCCGATGGCGCAGCAGCGCGTCGTGGAGGACCGGGTCGTCCACCGCGCTGCCCGTCAGCCGCTCCGGCAGCACGGTCGTGTCCAGGTAGAGCACGCGCTTGCGGAAGCCCGTCGCGGTGACCGTCCTGCCGTCGTGCGAGACGCCGGGAGGCAGCAGAACGACCTTGCCGGTGCCGGTCGCCCCATGACGCCGCCGGTCGAGTGCGAAGTCGACCGAGCCGTCATCGAGGATCATCAGGGCCCAGGTGTCGTGGGTGTGGGCCGGATAGGCGTGATCGGTGAAGCGCGCATGGAAGACCTCGGAGAGACCCGGTACCGACGGCTGCCAGGCGCTGACCGTCGTGGGGGGTGGGCCCGGAGCTGCTGTCATGCCAGGAACGTACAAGATCGCGGAGGTCCGGGCGCGGCAGGCTGACAGCTCATGACAGCGAAAGGACCGCAGATGTCACAGCCTCCCGCCCCGGTCGATCTGGCCGACAAGCTCGCGCAGTTCAGCGACCTCTGGTCGCAGAAGAAGGTGGCCGATCTCAACGACTACGAGGTCAAGCTCGCCAAGTTGAAGGGGGAGTTCGTCTGGCACACCCACGAGGACACCGACGAACTGTTCCTCGTCCTCAGTGGTCGCCTCACCATCCAGCTCAGGGACGGCGATGTGGTGCTCGGACCCGGTGAACTGTTCGTCGTTCCGCGGGGCGTCGAACACTGCCCACTGGCGGACGAGGAGACCGCCGTCCTGCTGCTCGAACCCGCCGGGACGCTCAACACCGGTGACGCGGGGGGCCCGCGGACCAAGGCGGCCGAATCCCTGGACTAGGGAGAGCCCCTCGGGGGCCCTGCCCGGGGAACCTCCCGGCCCCATGGGGTGGGCCGGGAGGCACCGGGCCGGCCGGCTGCTCGGCCGGGCCGCGCCTGGCGTCGGCCGCGCCCACCGTCAGGCGGCCGCGGCTGCCGTGATCAGCGCTTCACGACGAACGCCCGGCCCTTCTTCGCGTCGGCGGAGCAGGAAGCCTTCTCCGACGCGGTCATCTTGCGGGTCTTGACCGTCACCGCATTGCTCTGCCCGTCCGTGCCGTTGGGCGCAGGGCCCGTGACGGTGTCCGGCACGAACCAGAAGTAGTGCCCCCACTTGGGGCTGTCGTAATGGGTCTGCCAGGTACCCGAGACGGTCTGCATGACCTGTGCACGGGAGATCCAGCCCACCTCGCCCGGCTTCACCGTCATGTTCAGGGAGCTGTTCTCGGTGTGCGAGCTCGACCAGGTGTGACTGTACGTCGCGGTCACACTCAGGTCGATCAGACCGGCGATCTTCCCGCCGGCCGTGACCGAGACCCCGGCGCTGTCCGTCGAACCCACCGTGTCCGCCCAGCCCATCGACTGCGTGGCATCCGAACTGCTGCAGTTGTAAAGGGAGTTGGAGACCTGCCGGAAGTCCCCGAGGTACGCCTTGCCGAGCGTCGGCTCGTTGAAGCTGCACTTCCCCTCTCCGGAGGCGCAGTCGGCTATGAGCTGCTCCCGGGTGGGGCCGTCGTCTGCGGCAGCGGGTACGGTCATGGCTGCGACCAGTCCCAGTGCTGCCGTCGACAGCGCCATCAGCCGGCTCCCGTACCGGATCGTTCTGCCGTTCCTCATCGTCATCTTGGTGTTGCCTCTCGTGCTTCTCGCCTATTTCACACACGGCGCATGGAAGCGACGGTTCCGGGTGGAGTGTGGTGCATGTCGCGTCCGCCGCTGTTGCGTTCGAGACTGGAGTGAAAGTTGATTCAACTACACCAAGAGTCAGTAAAGTTGTAGTTGATGGCGAAACAGTCCCTTTAGGGGGAATCGAAGCGGAGGCTGCGTCAGTTTTCCGGCAGGTCCCGTCGCCTCACCGTCGTCTCACCGTCGGGCAGTGGACGCGCCGTTGAGGACGGTGCTCACGGCTCGTGAGACGAAGTCCTTCTCCACCGGGAGCTGCCGCAGTACGACGCGGAGCCAGGCGGCGCCGGCCAGCAGGTCCACCAGCAGCATCGGGTCGGCGTCCGCCGCGAGTTCGCCACGTGCGACGGCGCGGTCGAAGACGGGTCGCTCGCGGTCGATCCGATCGGCGAAGAAGTCACGGACGTGGCCGGCGAGTTCGGGGCTGTGGGTGACCGCGCCCAGCGCGGAGACGGCGATGTCGGAGCTTGGTTGGACGGTCAGCAGGGTCACCACCGTGCGCAGCAGCGCCTCCAGATCGCCCTGGAGGCTGCCGGTGTCGGGGAGTTCGACGTCGAGTCGGCGGGCACCCGTGAGCGCGGCGCCCAGGAGGGCGCCCTTGGACGGCCACCAGCGGTAGATCGTGGTCTTGTTGACCCCCGACCGCTGTGCGACCCCCTCGACGGTCAGGCCCTCGTAGCCCCTCTCCGCGAGCAGGTCCAGTGTGGCGTCGAAGATCTCCGGTGCCCTCCGCGGGCCGCCGCTTCGCCGGGTTCCCTCGTGTCGTTCCTCGCTCATGACGGAAGGCTAGCATCGAAAAACAACGCAACGTTGCGTTGCATTTGGGGTAGCGTGCCGAGCATGGAGACCAATGAAGCCGGGCTGCCCGTCGTCCTCGTGCACGGCATGCGCGTCAGCGGCACGATGTGGCAACCCGTCGTCCGCGCCATCGGAACCCGCCACCCCGTGGCGGCACCCGACCTACCGGGCCATGGGGCCAGGCGCGGCGAGAAGTTCACCCTGCCCGGCGCCGTGGCGGCCGTGGCCGAGGCGGTGGATCGACTCGGCGGCCGCGCCCTGGTGGCGGGGCTGTCCCTGGGCGGTTACGTCGCGATGGCCACGGCTGCCGGACACCCGGACCGGGTGGCGGGCCTGATGGCGATGGGCTGTACGGCCCTGCCCCGCGGACCGTTCGGTGCCGTGTACCGGGGAGTGGCGCGAGCGGCGGCCCGGTATCCGGAAGAGGCCAACCGCCTCAGCGTGTTCGCGTTCCGTCATGCGTTGCCGAACCCGCTGGGGCGAGCCATGGCCGCGGGCGGTCTGAGCTGCGAGGCCGTGCCGGACATCGTCGCCGCTGTCCGCGAGCTGGACCCGCTCGCGACGCTGTCGGCGTATCCGGGCCCGGTATGGCTGCTGAACGGCGAACGCGACCACTTCCGCCGCGACGAACGGCGCTTCCTGCGCGCCTGCCGAGACGGTCGCCTCATCGTCCGGCCCGGGTGCGGGCACCTCACCCTCCTCGCGGACGCAACGGCGGTGGCCCGGCAGGCCATGGACGCGGCGGCGGTCGTCACGGCTCGGACGCAGGGCACCGGTACGCCGTCGACGACGGGACGGTGAGGTACCCGCCGGCCCTTGGACGGTGACACGCCTGCCCGTCCCTGAACGGCGGTGCTCCGGTCGCCCAGCGGGGCCGGTGAGGCGCACGCACCCCGTCCGGTCTCACCCGCTCCGGGTGGCGACCACCAACCGGCACCGAGGGCTCCCATCGGGACGCAGGCCCAGCTCCGGCAGTGCGTGCAACCGCACGGCGAAGCCGGTCCGGGCCAGCTCCGCCCGTACGTCGGCGAGCCGGAACGCCCGGTAGTACATGACGAAGGGCGGGCGCCACAGCGCATTGCGGACCCGCATCGCCGTATCGAAGGCCAGGAGCGTCCAGTAGGCAGGCGACCCGGGCCGGGGCGGCGCGCCGATCGGGAAGACGAACCGTCCGCCGGGGCGCAGCACGGAGTGGACCTGCGCGAACAGCCCCGGCCGCTCCCGGGGCAGAAAGTGCCCGAACGCGCCGAAACTCGCGACGAGATCGAAGACCGGGCCGAACGGAAGGGCCCGTGCATCCGCCCGTACCCAGTCGATGCGCGGCGCGGTCGCGGTCGTCCGTTCACGGGCACGGCCCACGGCGAGCATGCCCGCGCTGATGTCGACCCCCGTGACCCGCTCCCGGCACACCTGCCGCAGTACGCCCATCCCCGCGCCCGTACCGCAGCACAGGTCGAGGCCGCTGTCGAACGGCCCCAGCCTCAGCAGCGCCCGTGACACGGGAGTCAGCACCGACTGCGGTGTCCGGAAGGGCGTGTGGTCGAATTTCGGAGCGAGCAGGTCATAGCCGCGCTCGACGGAGGACAGCGCCTGGACGGCGAGTTCACGGAACGTGGGGCCCTGGGGTGCGAACATCGCGCTCAGCATAGGCTCATCCGCGGTCCGTGATGCGGGGTGAGGTGGCGAGAGGCATCTCGAAAGGCCTGTCGGCCAGTCCGCGACGAGTGCTACAGTGCGTTCGGAGCGCACTAGTGTTCGCCGCGATGACGGCGCCGGTGCCCGGCTCATCTCTGCACCACCCTCACCATCGCGTCCGTTCGTTTCTGCCTCTCTCTTCGCAGTGCGTTCGCGACGGCTCCGCATCGCTGATACGCCCCGGGCCTGTCTGTCCCGACCGGCGACGGCGGTCCGGCTCCGGTTCTCTGCCCGGCACTCGCCGATCTCGGTTCTGCCGAGCAGCAGCATCACTTCTTTCCCCGGCCGCGGGTCTCCTGCCCGCCCGTGGGGCGTGAAGCCACCGCCCCCTACCTGCCGGGTCCCCTCGTACCGCCCTACCGCGTACTCATCTCCATACGTCCCGAGAGGACACCGTGACCACCACCAAGACCCAGCACACCACGCACCCCACTCACTCCGCCGACTCGACCAACAAGACCCATTCGACTGATTCGACCGACTCGACCGACCCCACGGCCACGGTCGATTCCCGAATCGACATCGCCAAGCCGGCCGCCGGGATCCTCGATATCGCGAACGAGCGGCAGGAATTCGGCTTTCTTCGTACGGAAGGGTGCCTCGCCTCGCCCGTAGACGTTCGAGTGCCCGCTGCGCTGATCCGTAAGAACGGTCTGCGTAAAGGCGACTTCGTCGTGGGCCGGTGCGGCCGCCCGCGGACGCTCACGGAGGTCGGGACCGTCGACGGTCGCCCGCCAGAAGAACTGCGGGGCCGGCCGCACTTCCGTGATCTCACGCCGCTGCATCCACGACACCGGATACGCCTCGAAAGCCCCGGTGGCGGTCTGACGTCACGCATCGTCGACCTGGTCGCCCCGGTCGGCAAGGGGCAGCGCGGGCTCATCGTCGCCCCGCCGAAGACCGGCAAGACGGTTCTGCTGCAACAGCTCGCCGCCGCCGTCGCCGACAACCACCCCGAATGCCGGCTGATGGTGGTCCTGGTCGACGAACGACCGGAGGAGGTCACCGAAATGCGTCGTCGCGTACGCGGTGAGGTGCTCTCCTCCACTTTCGACCGATCGCCGAAGGAGCACATCGCGCTCGTCGAACTGGCCGTGGAACGCGCGAAACGACTCGTCGAGCACGGAGCGGACGTCGTCATCCTCATGGATTCCCTGACCCGGCTCTGCCGGGCGCACAACAATGCCGCCGCATCGGGTGGACGCACGCTGAGCGGAGGTGTGGACGCCGCCGCGCTGTACGGCCCCAAGCGGCTCTTCGGGGCCGCGCGCCACGCGGAGGAGGGCGGTTCGCTGACCATTCTCGCCACCGCTTTGGTGGAGACCGGCTCCCGGGCCGACGACTACTACTTCGAGGAATTGAAGGGCACCGGCAACCTGGAACTCCGCCTGGACCGCGCACTGGCGGCAAAGCGGATCTACCCGGCGGTCGATGTCACCGCCTCCGGCACCCGTCGCGAGGAACTGCTGCTCACCGCAGCCGAGTTGACGGCCACACGTCGACTGCGGCGGGCCCTCCAAACCGGCGATGGATCGGCGAAAGGGGAGGCACTGCTGGAGAAGGTGCGACACGCTCCGGACAATGCGACATTCCTGCGCCAAGTGCAGGCCACCCTCCCCGACGCATGACCCTTCTGGACGCATGACCGATCCCTCGGCTACCGCGTATCCCTCCCACGCGACGCCGGTCGAGTGGCCCGTGTTCGTTCACGGCGTGTGATGCGTTGTCTTTCCAGGGCGCCTCCGGATCTCAGGTGGGGAATTCCCCGGATCACAGGGCCAAGGTGAGAGCGGCGCCGAGGCCGCCCAGACCCAGGGCGACGGCGGCACAGCCCCAGCCCCCGTCCCGCCAGACGAAGGGCCTGTCGAGCGCGAGGCGACCGGGGCCGATCGCGGCGACCGCGAGGGCGACGACGGTGATGGTCAGGGGGTATTCCAGGCCGCCCGACTGGCCCCAGAGGCCCTTGGGGGCGGAGAGCGCCATGGCGTTGATCATCACGCCGATCAGTGCGGCGGCCGCCAAGGGGGTGAGCAGCCCGGCCGCGAGACCGAGACCGCCGAGGAACTCCGAGACCCCGGCGAGGCCGGCGAAGAACTCGCCCGGCCGGTATCCGAGGGCGGCGAATCCCTTTCCGGTCGCGGTGAGCCCGTCGCCGCCGAAGAGCCCGAAGAGTTTCTGGGCGCCGTGGCCGGCCATGATCAGTCCTACGCTCAGGCGGAGCAGCAGCAAGCCGGCATCGGCTGCGAGCGGGGGAGCCCGGAGTCCGTTGGGCTTGGAGCCGTTGTCCGTCCGTGGCTCGGCGAGCAGTTTCATGACGTGTCGCTTTCCGCACCGGCGCGTCCTGTGGTCGCGGTGCCGAACACCGGCGCCGCGACCACGCGACGCGCCGGTGCGCTCAGGGTGGGGAAAGTCTGATGGATTGCGAGCCGAATCGGGGGTGAGCGGTGGCGGTGAGGGACGTGCTGAATACCTGCTGTGTCGAAATGAAGGTCCGGCTCCTTACAGTCGATCGTGCTACGTGAGGACGCGATTGCCTAGGGGGCGCAGAAGGTAAACGAGAGAAGGTTTTAGGGGTAAAGCGGCGTGTGGGGTCGCGGAATTCTCGCGGAATTCCGTCCGAGGGGGGGAAGGCCGGTCATCGGCATTCCGGTCAGCGGCATTCCGGTCGGCGTTCTCGGATCCGGTAGGCGCGGGATTCGGTCAGCGCCACGACGCGAAGAGCGGGCCCTCGGGAAGGGAAACCGAGGGCCCGCTCGGCCGGCACTCGGCGTTCCGGGGCGGGCTGCTCGCCTCGGAACGCCGCGTGACGGCAAGGCGTCAGGTGTTGACGCAGGTGTTGCCGAACGTGGGGTTCAGCAGTCCGACGATGCTGAGGGTGTTCCCGCAGGCGTTGACCGGAACATGGACGGGGATCTGGGTGGTGTTGCCGGACAGGACACCGGGTGAGTGGAGCGATGCGCCCTGTGCACCACTGTCGGCGGAGGCCAGGCCTGCCCCGCCGAGGACGACGGCGCAGGCGCCGGCGGTCAGGAGGGCACTCTTGATCCGGTGAGCCATCGATCGATCTCCCTACTGGTGAAGGAAAGCGGCTCATGGGCGATGCGGCTTCCGTAGGAGCGCCTCGCACCACGACTGCGAGCCGCTCGGTGCGTACACCGATGTGGATTCCCCGCCGAATCCCGATCCAGCGGCACAGGTCACGAAGATCAGACTTCCAGGTGTTGTCGCGGCCCGAGTTGACGATCTGCCGTACGAATCGATCCGCGGTGGGAGAGGGCACGGCAGAGCCGCATCGGTTGCTGCCGACCGTCATTTCCGGCGGGTGCGGCGGCACTGCGCCCTAGCATGACGGCCATGAACAGTGATCTCTTTTCCTCGGACAACATGGCCATACCGGCGACCGCGCCCGGTATGACGCAGCAGAACGCGAAGTCGATCAAGTACGCGCTGGACGGCGAGTGTTACGCCCGGCAGGGTGCGATGGTCGCCTACCGCGGCGATCTGCAGTTCGAGAAGCAGGGGCAGGGCGTCGGCAAGTTCCTCAAGCGAGCGGTCACCGGCGAGGGGCTGGCGCTGATGGCCGTACGGGGCCGTGGTGAGGTGTGGTTCGCGCACGAGGCCGCGAACTGCTTCATCATCGATCTCGCCCCTGGTGACGGCTTGACCGTCAACGGCCGCAATGTGCTGTGCTTCGATCCGTCGCTCTCCTACGAGATCAAGGTCGTCAAGGGCGCCGGTATGGTCGGCGGCGGACTGTTCAACTCCGTTTTCAGTGGCCAGGGCAAGCTGGGTGTCGTGTGCGAGGGCAACCCCATCGTCATCCCCGTGTCGCCGCAGTCTCCGGTCTTCGTCGACACCGACGCCGTGGTCGGCTGGAGCAGCAGCCTGCAGACCACGCTGCACCGTTCGCAGAGCCTGGGGTCGATGCTCCGGGGCGGCTCCGGCGAGGCCGTTCAGCTCCGCCTCGACGGCGAGGGCTTCGTGGTCGTACGGCCCAGTGAGCTCCGTCCGGAGAAGGCCGCCGGCAACTGATCGGGCGCGACTTCGCCCCGCGAGTCGCCGCCTGGCATGATCGCGCGCATGGCTGAACGCGTGATTGCCGCATGTGACGGCGCATCGAAAGGAAACCCCGGGCCCGCGGGCTGGGCCTGGGTCGTCGCCGACACCGGGGAGACCGTCCTTCGCTGGGAGGCCGGTCCGCTGGGCACCGCGACGAACAACGTCGCGGAGCTCACCGCGCTGGAACGCCTGCTGACGGCCACCGACCCGGCCGTTCCGATCGAGATCCGGATGGACTCCCAGTACGCGATGAAGGCCGTCACGACGTGGCTGCCGGGCTGGAAGCGCAAGGGGTGGAAGACGGCCGCGGGCAAGCCGGTGGCCAACCAGGAACTCGTCGTACGCATCGACGCCCTGCTCACGGGGCGCGAGGTGGAGTTCCGGTACGTGCCCGCGCACCAAGTGGACGGCGACCGGCTCAACGACTTCGCCGACCGCGCCGCGAGCCAGGCGGCGGTCGTCCAGGAGGCCGCGGGCAGCGCGCTCGGGTCCGCGGAGCCGCCGCCCGCGCCGGACACCGTTCGGCGCGGCGGCGCGCGCCGCCGTACCACCGGCTCGGCGACGAAGACGGCTCCCGCGCGGGCCGCTTCCTCGTCTACGGCCGCCTCGAAGACCGCCTCTTCGCCGCGGCGGCGCACCTCGGGCGGCTCCACGCGGACCCTCAACGCCAAGTTCCCCGGCCGCTGCCGGTGCGGGCGGCCGTACGCCGCGGGCGAGCCCATCGCCAAGAACCCGGACGGCTGGGGCCACCCGGCGTGCCGCTCCGGTGCGGGCGGCGAGGCGTAGGAGGGCCTCCCAGGGCCTGTCCGGACCGGGCCGGAATTCAGCCGTCGTCCTCGGTGAGCCTGTGCACCGCGGCCTCGGTGTCCGCGTCGTCGGGCAGGTAGCACAGGAAGTGGTGCCCCGGCTCGTCGAGGTCGGCCAGCTTCACATAGCGCAGGCTCAGCGCGCCCGCCCTGGGGTGCCGGAAGCGGCGGACCGCGGGCTGGTAGACGGCTGTCTCCCGGCGGCCGTACCAGCGGGCCGCGTCCGGGTCCTGGGTGATCTCGTGGATGATCTCCGCATACCGCCGGTCCTCCGGACGGCGGGCGGCGGCGGCCCGGAACTGGCCCAGGAGACCGCGCGCTTCGGACTCCCAGTCGGCGAGCAGGGTACGCGCCGGCGCCCAACGGAACACCAGCCACGGCAGGTTGCGCCGCTTCGGAGGAAGGCGCGCAGGGTCGGTGAGCAGGGCCGCGTATCCGGCGTTCCAGGCCAGCAGGTCCCAGTGCGGGTCGATGACCACGGCGGGGTTCGGCGATACCGACTCCACCAGGGACAACAGGTTGCGTGAGACATAGCCCGGTGATGCGCCGGCCGCCGCGGCGTCCTCGACGAACGACAGCACGTGCGCGGTCTCGGCGCCGTCCAGGCACAGCGCCCGCGCCACCGCGCGCAGCACCTGCTCCGACGTACGGACGCGGCCCTGCTCCAGCCACGCGTACCAGGAGCTGCTGATACCGGCCCGCTCGGCCACCTCGTCGCGCCGCAGACCGGGGGCGCGACGGCGCGGAGCGACCGGCAGCCCCAGTTCCCCGGGCGTCAGCCGCTCCCGGCGCGAGCGCAGGAAGGCGCCGAGCTCCTCGCGCGACGTACTCGCCGGGCCGGACCCCTCGCCGGCCGGCCGTTCCCTGAGGCTCATCGGGCCGACTTCCTTCCTCGTCACGCATATCGTGCCAGCTCAAAGTGTGAGTGATGGTGATCGCTTGGCGATCAAAAGTGGACGGCGGGAGTGGTGGGCTGACTGGGAGAGCCCGGGAAGGTGCCGGGCGCCGAAGGGAGACCCCCGTGTTCCGCGACCGCTCCGCGTCCACCCCCACGCCCACCGGGCCCGACCGGCCCGCCGAGCCGGCGTCCGCGCTGCCCGCCCGCTCGCTCCGGCTCCTGCGGGGCGCGGGCCTGATCAGCAACTTCGACCGGTTCTGTATCGCCCCGATGCTGGTGATCATCGCGGACCGGCTCGGCGCGAGTCTGGCGAAGGTGGCGCTCGCAGCGGGCGGCTACTACCTGGCGTACGGCCTGATGCAGCCGGTCTGGGGTTTGGCCGGCGACCGGCTGGGGCGGATCCGCGTGATGCGGTTCTCCCTCGCCGCGGGGTCGCTCGCCGCGGTGCTCTCGGCGCTCGCCCCGAACGTCGAGACGCTCATCGTGTCCCGTACCGTCTGCGGAGCCTGCTTCGCCGCCTGCATTCCCGCCTCCTTGAGCCATATCGGCGACGTCGTACCCGCCGAGCGGCGCCAGCGCCCACTCACCGATCTGATGACCGCCTTCGCCCTGGGAACGGCGCTGGGCACGGTCGTGGCCGGAGCGCTGGCGCACTACGTCAGCTGGCGGGTGGTCTTCCTGCTGCCCGCGCTGCTCGCCGGGTACCTCTCCCGCGCGCTGCGCCACCTCCCCGAACCGGCGCGCAGCCCCTCCGGGGCCGGCCTGCTGGCTCCGTTCCGCATCGTCCTGGCCACCCGGTGGATGTGGTACGTCATGGCCGTCGCGCTGCTCGAAGGCGCCGTCATGCTGGGCTTCCTGACGTATCTGGCGCCGGCGCTGGAGGCCCGGGGTGTGCCGGCCACGGTGGCCGGGGCGGTGTCGGCGCTCTACGGCGTGGGCGCGATGGCGTGCGCGCAGCTGGTCAAGAAGCTGGTGGGCCGGTGGAGCCCCGCCATGCTGATCGTGGCGGGCGGGGCACAGGCCGCCGTGGCCTACGCCCTGGCCGCCGTGAGCCGGTCCGTACCGGCCCTGGGGGTCGCCGCGTTGCTGCTGGGCACCGGCTGGTCGTTCCTGCACACCACGGTCCAGTCGTGGGCGACGGCGGCGACGCCGACGGCCCGGGCCACCGGCGTGGCGATGTTCGGCGTCAGCCTCTACGGCGGCAGCGCGCTGGCCAGCGGTCTGACGGCGAGTACCGCCGCCCGGCACGAGTACGGCGCGCTCTTCGCCGTCGCCGCCGTGCTGACGGTTCCGCTGACCCTCGCGGCCGCCGTCGGCCGTGCCCGATGGCGCTGACGCGGCGTCAGTCGCGGACCGAGAGCGTGCGGGACGGGGCCGGCCCGTCGGTCACCTCGCTCCCAGCTCCGCCTCGATGGCGCCGCGGAGCAGCTCGTGGGCCCGCTCCAGCGAGGTGGTCCCGCTCAGCCAGCGTTCGCTGAGGCCCTCCACCAGGGCGGTGAGCCGTTCGGCCGCGGCGTACGGGTCGGTGCCGGTGCCGGCCGAACCGGCCGTCCGCACCTGGTCGATGAGCCGGGCGAGGTCCTCGACCCAGTCGCGGGTCGCGTCCGCCAGCAGCTCGCGCAGGTCCGGGTCGAAGACGGCGGTGGCGCGCAACTCGCCCCAGGCCGCGCTGTTCTCCCGTACCTGGGCGATGTCCTGCAGTTCCAGCAGCAGCATGTCGGTGAGCTGGGTTCGCGGATCGTCGGAGGACTCCAGCGCGGGGTCGGTGTAGCGGACCGCGCGCCGGCTGATGAACTCCAGCGTCCGTCGCAGCAGCCCGGCGCGGTCCTTGAAGTGGTAGTAGATCAGCGCGGTCGAGACGCCGGCCTCGGCGGAGACCTCCTCGACGCGCAGCCCGCGCACACCGCGCCGCGCGATCAGCCGGGCGGCGGCTTCCAGGATCTGGGTGGGCCGGTCCGGCATCACGCACTCCCGATGTCCAAGAGAAAGGTCACTGTGTCGGCTCAGATCATGCCCTAGAATCGTCCTGACCAAATTTTCAGTCAGGTGGTTGATCGTGGGAATATCCAGACGTCGGACACTGCAGGCAGCGGCCGTGGCCGCCCTCGGCGGGGTCGGCTGCGCACGGCCGGCCGACCGGCGGTGGTGGCCCGACGAGTCCCAGCGGCACGAGCTGACCTACATGGCCTGGCCCACGCGCCGGATCTGGGGGTCGGCCACCGACGGCGTGCGCGAGGACATCGCACGCATCGCGCGGACCGTCGCCGACTTCGAGCCGGTGACCCTGCTCGCCAACCGCGCGGAGGCGGGCGCGGCCCGGCGGGCGTGCGGCTCCGCGGTGGAGGTCGTCCCGATCCCGGTGGACGACCTGTGGATGCGCGACACGGGGCCGACCTTCGTGCGCGGCGCCGACCATGTCGCGGGAGTCGACCTCAACTTCAACGGCTGGGGCGGCAAGCAGGAGCACGCCCGCGACGGCCGGGTCGCCCGGGCCGTCCTGAAGGGAGAGCGCGTCAGGAGGATCAAGGCGCCGATCACCGCCGAGGGCGGGGCGTTGGAGACCGACGGCGAGGGGACGCTGCTGGTGACCGAGAGCTCCCTGGTCAACGACTCCCGCAACCCCGGTATGTCGCGCAACGCCATCGAGCGGGCGCTCAAGGACCTGTTCGGTGTCACCACGGTGATCTGGGTGAAGGGCGTCCTGGGCGAGGACATCACGGACTACCACATCGACGCGCTGGCGCGCTTCAGCGAGCCCGGCGTCGTGGTCATGAGCACACCGCCCGAGCAGGCCCCCCGCGACGTCTGGACCGCGGCCTACGACCAGGCCCGCAAGGTCGTGGACCGCGCCGTCGACGCCCGGGGGAAGCGGCTGGAGGTCGTCGAGCTGCCGGAGCCGGTCGACATCGGTCGCCGCGGGGAAGGATTCCTGGCCTGCTACGTCAACTACTACGTGGTCAACGGCGGCGTCGTCATGCCCCGTTTCGGTGACCGGAAGGCGGACCGCAGGGCCGCGTCCATCGTGCGCGACCTGTACCCGGGCCGCGAGGTCGTACAACTGCCGGTGGACCACCTCGGCGAGGGCGGAGGCGGCATCCACTGCTCGACCCAGCAGCGCCCCGAGGTCGGCTGAGGACGGGCCGGGAGGCGTTCGCTCGCGGGTCCGGCGCGGCGACGCCGTTCGGCCATTCGGGTGAAGGGGCCTGACGCACGTCTCCGGCGCGGGGACGATGGCGGGATGCGCGACGGCACCGTCCCGGACCGGTGGCCCGCGCTTCTTCCGCATCCTGAGCGGACCGGCCCGTCCGGCACCCATGCCACACAGGAGGTATCCATGACCACGGACCGGCACGGCCACACGATGACCGACACCGGCGCCGAGGCCGTCGCCCCTTACGAACAGGCCCTGGACGACCTGCTGTTCTTCCGCCCCCAGGTCATGGAGACGGCCCGGTCCGTGCTCGCCGCGGCGCCGCGTTCGGTGATGGGGCAGAGCCTGATGGCGTATCTGGGCGTGCTGGGGACCGAGGAGAAGGACGCCGCCGCGGCACGCGAGGCCTTCGCCGACTTCCGCTCCGGGCTCGACACCGAACGGCTCACCCCCCGCGAGCGCATGCACCTGGCCGCCGCGACGGCCTGGCTGGACGGCGACCTGCACGGTGCCGGCCGGCTCCTCGGCGATATCTCCGTCGCCTTTCCGCGCGATGTGCTGGCGCTCTTCGTGGGGCATCAGCACGACTTCCTCACCGGCGACGCCGCACGTCTGCGCGACCGCGTCGGCGGAGCACTGGACGCCTGGGACGAGGACGACCCCCACCACGGACCACTGCTCGGCATGTACGCGTTCGGCCTGGAGGAGTCGGGCCACTACGAACGCGCCGAGGAGGTCGGCCTGGCCGCCGTCGCACGGCATCCAGACGATGTGTGGGCGATCCACAGCGTGGTCCACAGCCATGAGATGCGCGGACGCTTCGCCGACGGGATCCGCTTCCTCGACGCCCGTACCGACGCCTGGGCGAGCGGCACCCTGCTCACCGTCCACAACTGGTGGCACTACGCCCTCTACGCACTGGAGGCCGGCGACGGCGACCGGGTGCTGGAGATCTACGACGCGGCCATCCACCACGACGGTTCGGCGGGCATGGCGATGGGACTGCTGGACGCCGCGGCCCTGCTGTGGCGGCTGTACCTGGCCGAGGACGTACACAGCGCGCGGTGGGAGCGACTCGCCGACGCCTGGGAGCGCCGCCAGGACGGCCCCTACTACGCCTTCAACGACGCCCACGCCGTCATGGCCTATGTGGGGGCGGGCCGCATCGCCCGGGCGCAGCGCCTCGTGCAGGACCGGGAGCGCTGGCTGGCGGCCGGGCCCGCCGGGTTCAACCGCGCCATGACCGCCCGGATCGGCCTGCCGGTCTGCCGCGCGCTGATCGCCTACGGACAGCAGGACTACTCCCGGGCCACCGATCTGCTGCTGCCCGTCCGCGACCGTCTGCACACCTTCGGCGGCAGCCACGCCCAGCGCGACGCGATCCAGCGCACCCTCGTCGAGGCGTCCCTGCGCGCCGGCCGTACCGAACTGGCCCGCACCCTGCTCAGCGAACGCATCCAACTGCGTCCGATCTGCCCGTACAACTGGGCGGCCAAGGCCCGGCTGGAGGACCAGCTGGGCGACCCGGCGCGGGCCGCCGCCGCCCGCGAACGCGCCGCGGCACAGGCATCGGCCTGAGGGGAGGTCAGCCGCCGGCGTCGGTGTCCGGGGAGCCGGAGCGGAGCGGACCGAGGTCCATGACCGGTTCGAGCGCTCCCAGCAGAGCGCCGACGCACATCGCGCGCAGCTCGGTGCGGGAGAACCTCTGGTGCGTCAGCCAGTCCACGCACAGGGCCCGGACGAACACCAGCCAGCTCATCAGCGCCGCCGACACCAGGTCCCCGGGGCCGTCCTTGAGCGCGGTGGTATCGAGCAGGCGCTGCCGCAGCACGGCCAGCTCGTCGGTGATGACGGCCTGGATCACGGGGTCGCCGGAGAGCACCCGGTTCGCCGCGAGCACGGTGTTGCGGTGCGCGACGAAGTAGTCGATGTGCGCGTCGAGTCCGGCGGCCAGCTGCTCGGTCACGGGCACGGCCGGATCGAGGTGCGTCGCGGCCAGCAGCCGGTCCGCGGCCTGCCGGTAGATCGCGGCGAACAGGTCGCGCTTGTTCGGGAAGTAGCGGTAGAGGAGCGCGCGGGAGATACCGGCTTCTTCGGCGATGTCCTCCATGAGGACCTCGTCGTACGGCTTCGCCGCGAAGAGCCGCGCGCCGACGTCGAGCAGCTGGTTGCGGCGCTCGGCGGGATCGAGTCTGCGGCGCGTGGTCACGCGGCACAGGGTACTTGCTTGACACGTGTCTACTGAGGTCCCTACCTTCGCCGTTAGTAGGCAGACGTCTACTAACGGCGGAGGGGCGGTCGGCTCATGGTCAGGCTTCTCAAGTGGCTTGTGCTGATCACGGGGATCGCCTGCGTGGCGATCGGTGCCCTCCACCTCGCTCTCGGCATCGGCTCGGTACCGGGCGAGGGCTCGGCGGGCGCGACCGTCGACAGCCGGGAGCGCTTCTACGGGGCGGTCTTCCTCGGGTACGGCCTCGCCTGGATCTGGGCGGCCCGGCAGTCGCCGGTCCCGTCGACGGCGGTGCGGTGGCTGGCCGGCATCCTTCTGCTCGGTGGAGCCGGCCGGCTGCTGTCCCTCGCCGTCCACGGTCAGCCGCAGTGGTTCCAGCTCGTGCTGACGGTCATCGAACTCGTCCTGCCCTGGCTGTGCTTCTGGCTGGCGACCGCCGAGGAGAAGGCGGTGGCGGGTGCGGCCGGACGGGACCGGTGAGACCGCCGCGGGCGGCTAGCGCGGGGTCGGAGCCGGGGCCGCGGCCTCGAGGTCGTCGATGCTGCCGGACATGATCGTGCGGAGGTGCTCGGTGAGGTGGTCGAGGGGCCAGTCCCACCAGGCGAGGGCCAGAAGGCGCGCGATGTCCGCATCGTCGTAGCGGCGGCGGATGAGCCGCGCGGGATTGCCGCCGACGATGCCGTAGTCCGGCACGTCGTCGACGACGACGGAGCCGGTGGCGGTGATCGCTCCATGGCCGATGCGTACGCCGGGCATCACGGTGGTCCCGTTTCCGAGCCAGACATCGTTGCCGACCACGGTGTCACCGCGGCCGGGCAGACCGGTGATCAGATCGATGTGCTCGGCCCAGGAGCCGCCGAGGATCGGGAAGGGGAACGTGGAGGGGCCGTCCATACGGTGGTTGGCGCCGTTCATGATGAACCGCACGCCCTCGGCGAACGCGCAGAACTTCCCGATGACCAGCTTCTCCGGACCGTAGTGGTACAGCACGTTGCGGCTCTCGAAAGCGGTCGGGTCGTTCGGATCGTCGTAGTAGGTGAACTCCCCGACCTCGATCAGCGGCGAGGTCAGCAGCGGCTTGAGCAGCACGACCCGGGGCTGCTCGGGCATCGGGTGAACCAGGGTCGGATCGGCGGGAATTGCCGGCATCGCAGATCTGCTTTCTTCCTGCGCGGGGGAGCCCCCGGTGGGGCTCCGCGGTTGCTCGCTCCATGATCGCAATCCGCGCCACCGGGCGGGGCGGCGGCTCCGTGCGCTTCCGGGACCGACGCGGTACGGCCGGATGCCCGGATCCGGTGACCGGGGCCGCTACAGAACGCGCCACAGAACATTTATTCGATTATCTGGGTACGCTGGCAGCATGAGCACGCATCTTCAGGGCTCGCTCTTCGACCAGACCGACGACATCCGCCTCGGCCCGCTGGACGGGCTGCGCCGGACCGCGCTCGGCGACGGGGCCTGGATCGATCTGCTGCCCGGGTGGCTGAGCGGGGCGGACGCCCTGTTCCTGCGGCTCGCCACCGAGGTGCCCTGGCAGGCGGAGCGCCGGCAGATGTACGAGCACGTGGTGGACGTACCGCGGCTGCTCGCCTTCTACCAGGCCGACGACACGCTGCCGCACCCCGTCCTGGAGGAGGCGCGGGACGTGCTCTCCGCCCACTACGCCGCCGAGCTCGGCGAACCCTTCACCACAGCCGGCCTGTGCTACTACCGCGACGGCCGCGACAGCGTGGCCTGGCACGGCGACCGGACGGGCCGCAGCCGGCATGCGGACACGATGGTCGCCATCTTGTCCGTGGGCGCGCCGCGCGACCTGCTGCTGCGTCCACGTCGCGGTGGGAGCTCGGTGCGCAAGCCGCTCGGGCACGGCGATCTCATCGTGATGGGCGGCTCCTGCCAGCGGACCTGGGAGCACGCGATTCCCAAGAGCAGCCGGGCGGCGGGACCGCGGATCAGCGTTCAGTTCCGACCCCACGGCGTGCGGTGACCACGGCGCCCGTTTTCGCGACAACTTCGTCCCCGCGCTGGCCGAAAGCGGCCCCGGACGGAACGCGATCGCCCCGCCTGCCGTCCTCCCGCACGCATCGTTACCAGTGTGGCGAAGGCATCGAACGCGCCGCACCGGAATTCTCCGTACCGAACTCCTGGAGGTAAGTCATGCGACGGTTGGGGACCGCGGCCGCGGTGTTCGTGCTGGCGGGCGCCGGGGTGCTGGGCACTGCCGGGGCGGCCGGCGCCGTGACCGGCCCGGCCGGCACGGCCGCCCCTGCCACGACCTGCGCGACCGGCTGGGGCAGCGGCGAGAAGTCGGCCACCGACGCCAACGCCGCGCCGCTGAAGAACGTCAGGACCGGCCGGCACGCGTGCTACGACCGCATGGTCTTCGACATCGGCGGCGCGACCGGCAAGGTCGGCTACCACGTCGGCTACGTCGACGCGTTCCATCAGGACGGCTCCGGCGAGCGGATTCCGGTCGGCGGCGGCGCCATCCTGCAGATCTATGTGTCCGCGCCGAGCTACGACCCGTCGACCGGCGGCCAGAGCTACGCCGCACAGGCCGGCAAGCCGCTGCCGGGCGTGGACCTCACCGGCTACCGGACGTTCAAGGACACCAGGTTCGGGGCGAGCTTCGAGGGACAGACCCAGGTCGGCCTCGGTGTGCGCGCCAAGCTGCCGTTCCGGGTCCACCAGTCCGGTCAGCAGCTGATCGTGGACGTCGCGCACACCTGGTGACATGGCTCTCCGGCGCACCCGCCCGCCGCGGCGCCCGCCCGGGTGGTGACGGCGGATCCGCGATGGGCTCCGGGTTTGCGGGTATATCTGGCTGAGTGCCGGTGCCCCCAGGGGCGCCGGCGCGGCGGATGCCCGGCGGTCACCGGAGAGGAGCGAGGGCGATGGAGCGGACCACCTGCTGTGTGGTGGGCGGCGGCCCCGCCGGGATGGTGCTCGGGCTGTTGCTGGCCCGGGCGGGGGTGGCGGTCACGGTCCTGGAGAAGCACGGGGACTTCCTGCGCGACTTCCGCGGCGACACCGTGCACCCCTCCACGCTGGCGCTGCTGGACGAGCTGGGGCTGAGCGAGCGCTTCGCCCGTCTGCCGCAGCGGCGGGTGAAGACGGTTCAGCTGCCGCTCGGGCGGGACCGTTCGCTGGTCACCGTCGGCGACATCGGCGCGCTGCGGGGCAGGTTCAACTACATCGCGATGGTGCCGCAGTGGGACCTGCTCGACCTCCTGGCGGACGAGGCCCGGCGGGAGCCGTCCTTCTCGGTACGGATGAGCACCGAGGCGACCGGTTTCCTGGTCGATCGCGGACGGGTCACCGGAGTGCGCTACCGCACGTCCGACGGCCGCACCGGTGAACTGCGGGCCACGCTCACGGTGGCCTGCGACGGTCGGGGCTCGCTGGCCCGTCTGCTGCCCGAGCTCGGACTGCGCAGTTTCGCCTGCCCGATGGACGCATGGTGGTTCCGACTGCCGCGGCGGGCGGGCGATCCGCACGGCCTCGTGGGCGGCGTCGGCGACCGGCTGCTCGCCGCCATGATCGACCGCGGAGACTACTGGCAGTGCGCCGCGCTGATCCCCAAGGGCACCGACGCCGAGCGCCGCGCCGCCGGCCTCGAACCGTTCATGGCCAACTTCACGACCGCCGCCCCGTGGCTGGCGGACCGGGTCCGGGCGCTCGGGTCCTGGGACGAGGTCAAGCTGCTCGACGTACGGCTCGACCGGCTGCGGCGCTGGCACCGCCCGGGGCTGCTGTGCATCGGCGACGCCGCGCATGCGATGTCGCCGGTCTTCGGCATCGGCATCAACCTCGCCGTCGAGGACGCGGTGGCCGCCGCCCGGCACCTCGTCGGGCCGCTGCGGGCGGACCGTGTCGGGCTGCGCGACGTACGGGCCGTCCAGCGCCGCCGGTGGCCGACCACCGCCCTGACCCAGGCCCTGCAGCGGCTCGCCCACACCCGCGTCATCGGACCGGTGCTGGCCGGGGAGGCGCCGTTCGGCGATCCCCGGCGGGCGAAGCGGATGGCCGAGCTGGTCACCACCTCGCGGTGGCTGAACCGGGTACCGGCCTACTTCCTCGCCTACGGCGCCGTGCGCGAGCGCCCGCCGGCCGCCTCGGTGCGGTGAACCGCCGCTCCGCCCACCGAGACGCGGCCCCGCCTGCCGGCGCTCACCAGCGCACCGCGGTGAAGTCGACGGGCCGGGGCTCCAGTTCGCCGACCCGCGCCGCCAACTGCCGCATCCTGCGCTCCATTTGGTCGGCGGGCAGCCGCCGGCGATCGCCGTGTCCGGGCAGCAGCCACTCGAAGCGGAGCCGGTCGACCGTACGGGCCAGGGACGCCGCCAGCTCCTCGATGGAGTACCAGGTGACGCTCTCCGCGACCTCGATGTCGCCGGTCGACCGCGACCAGTAGAAGCTGTCCCCGCTGAAGCAGTACCGCTCGTCGACGACGTAGAGCACGCTTCCCCGGGTGTGGCCCGGGAGCGGATGGGCGAGGACACCGTCGGCGATCTCCACCGGGTCGGTGCCGCGCAGTACGCGGTCGGCGTCCGGGGCCGCTTCGAGGTCGCCTTCGTGGATCCACAGCCGGGCGCCGAAGCGGTCGGCGTACCGGCGGCCGTGCGCGGCGTGGTCCTGGTGGGTGAGCAGGACGTCGGTGACCGGGCCGAGCCGCTCGTACCGCGCGGCCAGTTCCTCGCTCCAGCGCGGGGTGTCGACCATCATCCGGGTCCCGGAGGGGCGCCGCACGAGGTAGGAGTTGGCCGCGGCGGTGTGCGGCGAGTTGTGGCCGCACAGGTGCACCGCGTCGTCGGTGTCGTCGAGGGGCTGGGGGAACGGGTCCAGCGAGGTGTCCAGCCGTCGGGAGGGCCGGCGGATGGAGCGGGAGTGGCAGGCGAAGGCGGCCGCGTGCAGCAGGCGTTCCTCGGCCTCGTCGCGCGGCTGACGCAGGATCCGGGACCGTCCGCCGACCTCGCCGATCAGCGTCGGCGCGAGCTGCCTGGCGACGTCGCAGTTGTTGCAGCGCTCGTCGACGTACCAGTCGGTGGCCGCGGTGCCTTCGGCGGCTAAGGGGCGGGTGGTGTGTTCAGCGTCCATGGTGCGACTCACTTCTCGGGTGGGGGGGGCGGCGGCAGGCGTTCCGGTCTTCCGCCTTCGTGGCAAAAGGGTGCTCAGTGGGCGCGCGAAGCGGAAGGGGGGTCAGGTCTTGTTTCTTGCGGTCGGGCCGTCTCTCGGCGGCCGCCGCGGCGCGCGCGGAAAGGCATGCTCATGACATGCCCTGCGGTCGCCGTGCGTCACCACTCCGACGGCCCGGCACCGCCTGCCCCGCGCCGGGATCGGTAGTAGGACGGAGGTGGCGGGACAGGCGTGGCCGCCGGAGGAGTGGATGCTCGGGATGAACGTCGTCGTCGACCTCAATCGCTGTCAGGGGTACGCGCAGTGCGCGTTCCTCGCCCCCGAGGTGTTCACGATGCATGGCGAGGAGGCCCTGATGTACACCCCGGTCATCCCGGACGACCAGCTCGAACGGGTGCACCGGGCCGCGGCGGCGTGCCCCGTGCAGGCCATCCTCGTCGGCGAGGAGGCGGGCACCGGTGCCGGCTGAACTCCGCGACGGCCGGATCGTCATCGTCGGCGCGTCGCTCGCCGGACTGCGGGCCGCCGAGACACTGCGTACGGAGGGCTTCGGCGGTTCGCTGACCCTGATCGGGGAGGAGCCGCAGGCCCCGTACGACAGACCGCCGCTGTCCAAGCAGGTGCTGCTGGGCAAGGTGCCGTCCCACCGCACCGGCCTGCCGCGGCGCCGGGAGGTGGACGCGCAGTGGCGACTGGGCGTGCGGGCCACCGGGGTCGACCCGTACGGGAAGCGGGTGCTGCTCGCCGACGGTGCCGAGGTGCCCTTCGACCGGCTGCTGATCGCCACCGGCACCCGGGCGCGCCCCTGGCCGGACCCGGCCGAAGCCGCCCTGGACGGCGTGTTCACCCTGCGCACCAGCGACGACGCGGGCCGGCTCGCCGAACGGCTGGACGCCGGGCCGCGCCGGGTCCTGGTCATCGGCGCCGGGTTCACCGGCTCGGAGATCGCCTCCGCCTGCCGGGAGCGCGGCCTGGAGGTGACGGTCGCCGAGCGGGGGCCGGCCCCACTGGTCGGCGCGCTCGGCGGCACGCTCGGCGCGCTGGCCGCACGCCTGCAGCGTGCCCACGGCGTCGATCTGCGCTGCGGGGTGACGGTCACCTCCCTGGAGGGCGACGGGCGGCTCACCGGCGCACGGTTCTCCGACGGCACCCGGATCGAAGCCGATGTCGCCGTGGTCGCCCTGGGCGCGGTCCGCAACACCGAGTGGCTGGCCGAGTCGGGACTCGCCGCAGGCCCACGAGGGGTGACCTGCGACGCGGGGTGCCGCGCCTTCGACATGTACGGGATCGTCACCGACGACGTCTTCGCCGCCGGCGATGTGGCCAGGTTCCCGCACCCGCTCTTCGAGTACCAGCTGCTGTCCCTGGAACACTGGGGCAACGCGGTCGCGCAGGCCGAGGTCGCCGCCCACAACATGGTCAACCCCGGGCCCCGCAGACGCCCGCATCTGTCCGTACCGGCCTTCTGGTCCAGCCAGTTCGGCCTCAACATCAAGTCGGTCGGCGTACCCACCTTCTCCGACCAGGTGGTCATCGCCCAGGGGTCGCTCCAGGAGGCCCGGCTGGTCGCCGTCTACGGCTACCGGGGGCGCGTCACCGCGGCGGTGAGCGTGAACCAGGCCAAGTCCCTGGAGCACTACGAGCGCATGATCGAGACGGCGGCGCCGTTCCCGCCGGGACCCGGCGCCCCCGACCAGGCCGGACGCCTGGCGCCGGCTCCCTCCGACGTACCGGACCCGAAGGTGCTCTCGCACGGTCCGACCGTCGCCCTCACCGGTCATCTGCCGGACCGGCGCCTGACCCTGGTGCGCCCGGCCCGCTGAGACCCGGCACTCCCTAGCGATGCAGAGCGATGAGGAGCCCCCGCCCATGGCCGCGGACACCCTGTTCCACCGGATCACCGACTACGCCAGCCGCGCCGACCCCTATCCGCTCTACGCCGAGCTGCGCGAGGCCGGGGTGGCGCGACAGGAGGACGGCAGCTACCTCGTCGGCACGTACCACGAGATCATGGCGTTGCTCCACGACCCGCGGATCAGTTCCGACCGCCGCAAGCGCACCGCGCCGGAGGAGGCCGGGGCCGCGGCCGGGGGGCAGCTTCCGCCGTCCTTCATCGGGCTCGACGACCCCGCCCACCACCGGCTGCGCGGACTGGCGATGCGGCCCTTCGGCCCCCCGCACACCCCGGGCCGGATCGACGCCATGCAGGGGGAGATGACCCGGATCGTCGGGGAGCTGCTCGCCGGCTTCGGGGACGAGGACCAGATCGACGTGGTGGACGACTTCGCCTACCCGCTCCCCGTCACCGTGATCTGCCGGCTGCTGGGCGTACCGACCGAGGACGAGCCGCAGTTCCGGCAGTGGTCGGACGCCATCGTCGCCGGCTTCGACCCCACGCCCGGCGAGGACCCCGCGGAACGGGAACACGCCGCCCTGGAGGCCCGCAAGGCGATGGGGCTGTATCTGGGCGGGCTCGCCGAGCAGCGCCGCGATCGGCCGTCCGACGACATGCTCTCCGCGTTCGTCAACAATGCCGGCGAATGCGCCGACCAGCAGCTCACCCCGCTGGAGATCATGACCACCTCGGTCCTGCTGCTCATCGCGGGCCACGAGACGACCGTCAACCTGATCACCAACGGCGTACTGACCCTGCTGCGCCACCCCGACCAGCTGGCCCGCCTGCGCCGCGAACCCGCGCTGATGCCCCTGGCGGTCGAGGAACTGCTGCGCTACGAGCCACCGGTCCAGATGCTGCCGCAGCGCACCCCGCTGGCCGACATCGAGGTCTCGGGCGTCACCATCCCCAAGGGCGTGCCGCTCATCCTGGTGCTCGCCTCCGGCAACCGCGACCCGCTGCGGTTCCGCGATCCCGACCGCTTCGACCCGGCGCGCGAGGACAACCAGCACCTGGGGTTCGGCAGCGGCATCCACAGCTGCTTCGGCGCACCGCTCGCCCGCCTGGAGGCCCAGATCGCCCTCACCGAACTCATCCGGCACCTGGACGACCCCCGGCTGGTCGAGGACCCCCCGCCGTACCGGCGCAGCCCCGTACTGCGGGGCCCGCGCCATCTGCGGATCGCACGCGACCGAAAGGCGTCGGCGACCGGTCGGCGCTGAGGTCCCCGACGGAAAATCCCGTAGGAGACCTCAATTCCGTCCCGAAGTGCCGGCAATTCCCGGCCGCTTCGGCGTCTCGCCGTTATCCGGCCGTTCCGAAGTCCTGCGTCCAGTAATAGCCGGGCTGGGCCAGGCCGACACCGATCTCCTTGAACGAGCAGTCCAGGATGTTGCGCTTGTGGCCGGGGCTGGACATCCAGCCCTTCATCACGCTCTCCGGTGTGGAGTATCCGTAGGCGACATTCTCGCCGTATGCGCTCCAGTTGTAGCCGGCGCGCTGGATACGGTCCTCCGGGGAAGAGCCGTCGGATCCCGTGTGGGACATATTCCGATGCGACGCCATGTCGGCGCTGTGATCCTGCGCGGCCTTGGTCAGCTGCGCATTCACCTTCAGCGGCGAGCACCCGACCTTGCCGCGTTCGATGTTGACGAGTTCCACCACGCGGGCGGTGGCCGAGGAGGACGTCGGAGCGGCGGTCCTCGTGACGCTCGGCGCCGGGGCGGGGGCCTTGGTGGGTGCCTTGGTGGCGACCCTGGTGGGCGTCGCGGTGGGCGTGTTGGAGGGGGCCTTGGTGGGCGTCGCGGTGGGGGTTTTGGTTGCCTTCGCGGTCGGCTTCGCGTGCCCCTCGCCGTGCCGCGACCGGTGGTGCTGGGGCCGATCGTGCTGCCGGTCGTCAGGGGACGCGTGCTGCCGGCGCTGGTGGGACCCGTGCAGCCCGCGGTCATGGGACCGGACACGCTCGTCCTCCTGGTCACCGAAGCACGCCATGGCGACGGAGGGCACACCCACGGCGCCGACGGCGAGAGCGGCGATGACTATCTTCCGGCGGTGCCTCGTCTTGCGGTGCTTGCTCATCCATGACCTCGCTCGGTAATCGCGGAGCGCCTTCGGCGCGGTGTGCTCCGCCTGGTCCCCGCTTCTGAGCTGCGGAGATGCCGTGGGGTCGTCATTCTTCGGACCACTGCCGGGCAAGACAAGAAAGAAAACTACTACCGCGAATAGTAGAGCGCTTCGGCACTTGCCACGGAGGTAGTGGCATGCAGGTCCGGGTCCGTGTCGCCGGGGAATTGCTGTTGCGCCGTCAGAATGCCTTGTCGGGCGAATAGGCGGGGGATCGCTTCGAGGCGAAGTCGTATCGTCCCGTCCCGCACCAGGTATTCCACTATCAAGACGGACAAGTCCCCCATGTCGCCTGGAGATCAATTACTAACGCGCTTAGTTGATGCCGCCCCGCGATATGGCGGATATCACAGAAGGCTCGTTCGGCATCCGGTATCCGGATTCCCGGCGTCGCGCGGGCGCCCGACGCCGGTGTCCGGTCAGGCCTCGTGCGACGCCGCGTCCGCGCCCCCGGAAAAGGTCCGCGTCAGCTCCTCCGCCACGACCCGGGCGCCCGGCGAGACCCAGCGCCTGCGGTGCCGGACCAGCTGGACGGGGACCGGCGGGGCCTCGGGGCCGTCCACCGCGGACAGCCGGCCCTCCGCCAGATGCCGTTCGACGGTCACCCGGGGGAGCAGGGTCAGACCGAGCCCGGCCTCGACGCACGACCGGGCGGCGTCGATGCTGCCGAAGCGGGTGATCCGGGGGCGGGTGCCGGACATGCCCAGCAATGTCCGGACGAGCCGGTCGCTGTAGGAGCAGCCCTCCTCGTGCACGAAGAAGCTCTCACCGGCCAACTCCTCCCAGTCGGCGGCCCGGCCGGCGAGCCGGTGGCCCGGTGCCACCACGTACGCCAGCGGCTCGCCGGCGATCCGGCGGGCCAGCAGATCGCTCTCGGCGACCTCCGGTTCCAGGAGGAGGGCGAGGTCGAGCCGGCCCGTGCGCAGACCGTCCACCGCCGCGGCCGTGCCGACGGCGTGCAGATGGACATCGAGACCTGGATGGTCGCGCCGCAACGAGGCGATCACCGCGGGCAGCCGCGAGGAGCACAGCGAATCACCCGCCCCCACGGCCACCTCGCCCACGACCGTCCCGCTCGCCGCGTCCCCCTGCCCGGCCGAGGCGGTCGCCCGGAGCCGGGCCACCGCGTCGAGCACCTCCTCGGCCGCCTCCAGCAGTCGCGCCCCGGCACGGGTCGGCACCGTCCCCGAGGGCAGCCTGTCGAACAGCGGCGTCCCCAGCTCCCGCTCCAGCGTGCGGATCTGGACGGTGACCGTGGACTGCGCGAGATGCAGTGCGCGGGCCGCGGCGGTGAAGCCGCCCGTTCTGGCGAGCGTCACGAAGGTCCGCAGGAGTCTGGTGTCCATCGGCGCACACTATCGCCATCATCGATGGGCTCAAACGAAAACCATCGTTGGACGCGATGGGCGCACGGTGCCAGGGTGAGTGCATGACCAGCACACAGCAGTCCTCCACCGGCTCGGACGCGCTTCTGCCCGCCCTCGACGTCCTGCGCTACTCGGCCTTCACCACGGACCCCGCGGGCGGGAATCCGGCCGGCGTGGTGCTCGACGCCGAAGGCCTCGACGACGCGCGGATGCTCGCCGTCGCCGCCCAGGTCGGATACTCCGAGACCGCGTTCGTCACGGCGTCCGACCCCGCCGCCCGCCGCTACCGGCTGCGGTACTTCAGCCCCCGCGCCGAGGTCGCCTTCTGCGGGCACGCCACGATCGCCACCGCGGTCGCCCTCGCCTCCCGGACGGGCACCGGCGAGCTGCTCTTCGACACGCCCGCGGGCGAGATCCGGGTGGGGACCACCGCCGACGGCGACGGGCCGGTCCGCGCCACGCTCACCAGCGTCCCGGCGCACTCCCGCCCGGCCGAGGACACCGAGGTCGATCCGGTGCTGCGGGCCCTGCGCTGGAGCCGGGACGAGCTGGACCCGGGCCTTCCGCCGCACATCGCCTTCGGAGGCAACGAGCACCTCGTCCTGGCGGTCGCGAGCCGGGCACGACTGGCCGCGCTCGACTACGACTTCGACGCCCTGCACGAGATCATGCGGCGGCACGGCTGGACCACCGTGCACCTCGTGCACCGCGAAGCCCCCGACCGCCTCGACTTCCACGCCCGCGACCCCTTCCCCGTCGGCGGTGTCGTGGAAGACCCGGCGACCGGCGCCGCCGCGGCGGCCTTCGGCGGCTATCTGCGCGCGCTGGGCCTGGTCACCGAGCCCCGGCGGGTCCACATCCGGCAGGGCGAGGACATGGGCCGCCCCAGCGACCTCTTCGTCGACCTGCACCCGGACGACGCCCGGATACGGGTGACGGGCCAGGCGGTTCCCCTGCCGGACCCCGGCCAGTAGGCACACGGCATGGGCGAGGCGGGGCCCGCACACCCCGCCCCCCCCCCCCCCAACCCCCCGACCGACCC